>CAZLZJ010000006.1:0-78771 GCA_964563975.1 uncultured Prolixibacteraceae bacterium | reverse complement strand
TATATTACTTATTATATCAGTATTTATTATTGGTATTGGAAATTATATGGCAGGGAAATGATTATAGGTATATAGTATTTTTTTATTTTAATTTTATTGGATTAATGTAAAAATGACAAGAAGAACACCCGACTGTTACAATTTTGATTAAATTTGCTTTAACTATTTTTATACTTTGAACTTCATGCTGATTATACTTCTGTTTTTTCTTTCTTGCAGCCGGGAGAACAGCCCTCAGTTTTCAGGTAATTACCTGTTGGTTTGCGGCGATAGTAAAGTGCTGATGGTTGAATATCCGAAAAACAGTGATTCCATACCGGAAATTGTCTGGAGCTGGGATGCCCATATTGCCAACGATCTGCCATTTGAGTACCGTACAAAACGATTTAATTCAATAGATGATTGCAAACCTACTCCGGATCGTAAGCAGCTAATGATCTCATCATCCTCAGGTGCTGTGGCAATTGTTACCTTAAAAGATAAAAAGGTGACCTTCCTTGCCGATGTACCTAATGCACATTCTATTGAAATGTTGCCCGGTAATAAAATTATTGCGGCCGCATCAACAATAGCAAACGGAAACCGATTGATGTTGTTTGATATGGCCAAACCTTCAGAACCTATATATACTGATAGCCTCTATTCAGCTCACGGAGTGGTTTGGGTTGAGCAGAAAAATTCTCTTTTTGCCCTTGGGTATGATGTCTTGCGTGAATATAAACTGCAAAATGGCGGTAATCTGATATTGAACAATGAGTGGAAAATACCGGGAGAAGGGGGTCATGATTTACAACTAACCCCTGACGGGAAGAAACTTTTTATTACTGAACACTCCGGGGTATGGGAGTTTAACCTAAATACTTTGAAATTCAGTAAGATTGATCAATTTCCTGATGCCGAAAATATCAAGAGCCTGAATCAAAATGAAGCAGGCCGGTTTGTTTATACCGTACCGGAAAAGAGTTGGTGGACTTACCACGTAAGCTTTTTTAATCCCACCGGGCAATTGAGTTTTCCGAATATGAGGGTTTATAAAGTCCGTTTGTTTTAACCGGCGGTTATTATATCATCTCCCAACCCGGTCTGACCGGTTCACGTATTATTTCATCTGCTTCGGGTAGTCCTGTGGCTTTCATATTTGCTGCATCCCAGTCAATTTTTTTTCCACCAAGACGGAGTGACAGTACTCCTAACTGTGTTATTTCGGTTAACTTTGAAGCATATTCGAAATTTGACATTGGTTTTTCTCCTCCTTTGATGGCATCTATCCATTCACGATGGTGGCCTTTTGAGAGGGGAACAGGTTGTGATGGAGCAGAAACTGATTCGCGCAAACTTTCAGGATAGATTTCAGGTTTACCGGAAGCTCCTCCGTTAGTAAGTATTATACCTTTTTCACCTATATAAATTGCACCTCTTGAACTTAACTTTACATTACGGGGAAGATGCTCCGGATATTCTGGTAAAAGACCACCCGAATACCATGTAATCTTATATGGAGGCAGATCATTTCGGGCACCGAAATAGAAATGTCCTATTTCCCCATAAGGAGTAACCTCAGGGCTTCCCATATTGCCTGCAGGAAATATCTGTACACTTTCAGGTACCTGCAGATTGAAAGCCCAGGTTGCCGCATCCATGTCGTGACATCCGAAATCGCCTAAAGAGCCATTTCCAAATACCCAGAAATCACGCCATGTAAAAGGAGTGTAAACTTCATGATAGGGTCGGAAAAGTGTTGGCCCAAGCCAAAGATCCCAGTTAAATCCGCGTGGCACTTTCATTGATTTGGCCGGATAGCCGGTCAGATGTTTATTGTACCTTGTTGCCCCGACCCATGAGTATGACTCATATATCGTTCCGATTACATCTGAGCGTAACAAGTTGACAGTTTGGCGCATAGAATCGAGGGCATGTAATTGGTTGCCCATTTGGGTAGCCAGCCCGGTCTCCTCAGCTACTTTACTTATTTTGCGGGCTTCCCATATATTGTGAGTTAACGGTTTTTGGCAGTAAACATGCTTGCCCGCTCTCATAGACATTATGGAGATATATGCATGAGTATTGTCAGGTGTGCAGCATATCACTGCATCAATGGCTTTATCCTTTTCAAGCATAACCCTGAAATCTTCATACTCCGTTATCTTGTAGTTTGGGGTTTTTTGTGAGTAGTGTTCCTCAATCGTCTTTTTTCTTGGTGCCCGGCCACCTTCAAGTCTGTTTAGTTTTTTATTGTCCCAGTAATTGGCAGGATCTGTAATGCTTATTATTTGAGTATCGTCATATTTGAAAATTTCATTTAAATGATGCATTGAAATTCCTCCGGCTCCTATAAGAGCTATATTAACTTTGTCACTTGGAGGAATAAATCCTTTGCCGCCTATGGTGCAGCGGGGAAGGATCATAAGCCCGGTACCTGCTACGGCAGCTGTTTTTATAAAATTTCTTCGATTGGCCGGAGTTAGTTTATCTTTATTGCTCATTTGTTTTTTTTATAAAATAAGGCTCTAATTTAAAAATAATCATATAAAATTCATCAATTATTTTGATAAATATTCAAAATTTCCGGCAATACGGATAATGTTAATATGAGCAGGAAGATTAAAGACCGATAAATTCATATTCTATCAGGTTGCCTATTTTTAACTTTAAATATCCTGCATCTTTATATGTATCTGCTAAAGCATCTAATGTTATATAAGTTGTGTTACCTAATTTGACAACATTTCTTGTATGATCGTGTCCTGCAATTATCATATCAACCTGATGTTTAATAGAAAGTTCTGCCAAAGCTCTGATCTCTTCAACAAATGGATTGGTGCTGGCTGTATGTCTTATTCTGAATAGGTTATTATGAGTAAAGATTATGCAATATCTGTATTTTGGGCGTTCGGTTTGTAAAATGTCAGTAAGCCATTTAAATTGCTCTTTTCCAAGGGTACCACCGGCTGTATCAGTGCAGATAAACAGGTCGGATGCATCTGATGTGTTAACTGTGAAAAGATAGGTAGACGAGCCAAATAGAGAATAGAACTGTTTCCATCCGTTAAAATAGAGATCATGGTTTCCTGCTATTTTAAAAGTTAAAAGATCATCGTAATTGCTGAGGTGTTCATAGAAAGTAAGGTAATCTTTTGTATGGCCGCTTGTCAGGTCACCGGCCATAACTGTTGCAGCAGCTTTCATATTAGCAGCGGCATCAAGGAACAAGTTCAGATTTTTTGTGCCCCCCACATGACTGTCAGCCATAACTGCCATTATATATTTATCGTCCGGAATATTGATATTTTTATAAGGTTTATTATTGTTCCATTGCATTGACTGTTTGAATCGATTATCGGCCGACTCATATGAAAAAAGAAATCCTCTGATTTCAAATTTTTCGCAGGCTGAAAAAGTAAGGCTGCAAACAATTAAGAGTACTATTTTTTTAAATTCGGTTCCCATATAATTCCGGTTCTGAAGAAAAATCCAAAATAATTTGAACTAATATTTAGCGATCCTGCACTTTTATACCATGATTCACCAAATAAGGTCAGGAGAGAGGAGACCTCATACCTCCCCTCAACATTAATCATTGGATTGGTCTCCTGGTTTATTAAAAAATGATCGATATTTGTTACTGAGGCTGAGACATTCCATTTATGTTCGGGAGGGTTTAATGAATATTTTATGAGATAGATAAGGTTTCGGTTTTCATTTAGTTTTTTGTTGGATGTAATATTATAATCATTTTTTGCTCTGTTGGTAATATGATATGTTCTGAATTCAGTCCCAAATTTGTAATTAAAATGTTTACGGGGAATTTTAATTAACACTCCCCGGTTTAGTTCATGTATTAAAGGAGAAAATGTGTTATATAGAATTAAACCCTGAGCTTCAAAGTGGAATTCCCGAATATAAAATTCTTTTGCAACAAGAAGGTTAGTGCCGGAATGAAATCCGGAACCTGCATTTTTAAGATCAAACTGTACACCCCCCTCAACTCTGTATTTGTTGATTTGATATGAACCTGAGGTGGAAGATTTGATATAAAGTCCATTAGAAATATTATTGTTTCCGGTGTCAAAGTAAGTTGAAAATAGTAACTGAGCCTGTACTTTAGCTGAAAACAGAAGTATCGGAAAAAAAATCGGGAAAAATTTATATTTCAATAGTAAATATATTTAAATCTTAATTATAAAAATTTTACAAACTTTTTCTTTTAGCTCTATTTTGTTTGTTTTTTAATATGGTATAATTCTGCTTTTTAGAGTTTGATTTTTTATCTGTTCTTATATGCTGAACTTTTACACTGTTTTGTTGTTACTAAAATACAACATTTAATTTATGAATAAATACATTAGATACGACAAATTGGTAAAAAGCTTTAATTACGGGTCGTCCGGTAAAGTGAAGTATAGTGTATCTCATGAAATGTTTATAGTTCCATGGCAAATTGATGAGGGAAAGAGCAAAAAGAAAAGTAGTTCTGACATAGAACATTATCATTAAAAAGTTTTTAAATAGATTTTAACTGTACTATTTTTGAAAATAGATAAATTTATATCAAATTGATAATAAAGATTGTCAGTATACTCTTTTTTGAATTTAGTTATAAAGATTTACGATGAAACAAAAAGTTCATGAGAACGTTCCTGCTTCCGGTGCTATTTATGGACTGGGGTTTATTGGTGCTGCTTTTTATTATATAATTAACGCTACCGGCTTTTGGGCGGGGGTATTGGGTTTTTTAAAAGCTATTTTATGGCCGGCATTCTTGGTGTATGAGTTGTTCAAACACTTAGGTGCTTGAAATTCAGTGCCTGATTTTAAGCTGATACTTGGCCTTTATGCAGACTGACGTGCGGGAAAGGGATTTCAATCTTCTCTTTTTCGAAGGCTTCTTTAATATCCTGAAAGATACTGTTTTTTACAGTCAGGAAATTTGCTCTTTCTGCCCATACATAAACCAGAAATTCAATTCCGCTCTCGCCGAAGTTTTGCATGATGACCATAGGGGCGGGCTCATCTAAACATAATGGATTATTTTCGGCAACATTTTCAATAATTGATTTTATTTTAGACAGGTCTTCCTTATATGCTACTCTTACCGCTATCTCAACTCTGCGGATCGGGAACCTGGTCAGGTTAGTCAGTTCTGTACTGATAACTGTTTGGTTAGGAATTCTGACTAATAAATTATCAGGAGTTCTAATCTTGACCGAGAGCAGGTCTATGCTAAAAACAGTTCCTGTTTTATCATCTATCTTTATAATATCACCAATCTCGAATGATTTTTCGGAAATGAGAAAAAATCCGCTTACTATATTTCCGATACTTGTTTGTGAGGCAACACCTATAACAAGGCCGATAATACCTGCTGCACCAAATATGGGGGTAAGGTTAATATTCATTTCTGAAATTACAATGAGAACCAGAATAATAAAACCGGTATATTGAATTGTCCTGTTAATTATCATTTTCCGTTGGCGGGACCACCTGGCAGGCAGGACCTTTTTTATAATGGCAATTGCCAGATATATTATAGTTGTGCCAACTGCCAGGATGATCAGTACTTTTATTAGCTTTTCAAGTGTGTGTGTATTGAAATATCCGGACCAATCGAAATTCATAGCTCATTTTTGTAAATGTTTCTGATAAAATGAAAATTTAGTTTCAGCAGGTTTTTAGAAGTTTCATTCCTGGGTTTGGCAAGTATCTCCGGTTTCTCTCCGTGGAAGCTTTTTGAATATTGGTAAGTAGCTGAGCTGATAATATCTTTTCCCTTATATTCGATTAGCAGAGAGGTGGTTATTATCCTTTCTTCATTCTTGTAAAGAGCCATATTTTCACTTCTGATGATAAGGCGCTGCATTTCCAAGACTCCCGGTGAGTTGTTATAAATAACTATGGGACAAACAGCTTCAAGATTTGTTGTTTTTTTATCTGTAACAGATTTGTAAAAATCATGGCCGAGAGAGTATGCCGGCTCACCGCTGAACACCTCTCCAAACCATGTGTCAGACAGCCTGGTAATTGAATATTCCTTAAGCAGGTTATCCTGATGGACTTTTGAAAAATAAACCTGCAGAGAGAGTGGAATTATAAGAAAAAAAGTTAATTTTTGCCCTGTTGAGATATGCAGCCTGGTTCCTTTGAAAACTAAAGGTTTATCGGGAAGTGAAGGAACTAAATATAATGAATTGGATTTTCCTGTATGGAAATACTCCCCTTCGGAGATGTCTGCCCCAAAGGTATCAGTCAACGGAGTTAAGAGCATCCAGCCCTCTTTTGTCCGTCTGATGCCCAAAGAAAAATCACCTATCGTAAAAGCTTTCTGTTCACCTGCAATAAGCTGGTGTTTTCCAAAAACAGGATTTGTTTGCATATCCGGCTTTTTAAATCAGGCAGTCAGCTCTTCAAGCATTTCACGTGCTTTTATCGCTTCGGAAATAAGATATGGATCTTCGCCGGAGTTCAGGCATTCAATAATTAAAGACCCCTTTTTGAAGCCACCTTGTTTAAGCCGTGTGAACAATTCAGGAAAATTAACCAATCCGGTACCGGGAGTAACATTAACATCTTTTGGCATTCGGAAATCTTTTACACACATTCCGGTAAGTAATCCGTCTACATCAGCACAGTCGGCTACGGGATCAATGGCTCCGTCTGAGTAATAATAGATATTTCCCGGATCGTACCACAGATTAAAGTTTTTATGCCCAATCGATTCAATATGGCCCCGGCATTGTGCTCCTGTTGCATTTGTTCCTCCATGGGGCTTTAATGTAAGCTCTACCCCTTTGCTTTTGGCGTAGTCGCAAGATTCTGCAATTACTTTATAATAGTCTGCTTCAATTTCAATGGCTGAAACTCCATTTAGCATAAGGTTGGGGCATTTACAGATTTTACTGTTGTCAACAAGCCGTTTAAGGGCTGCTATATTATTATCAAGAGAGGCTTTTCTGTCGAACGCATATCCCGATATAGAAGCAATTTGCAGCCCCCGCGATCTGGCTTCTTCATAAATAAGAGCTGCCTCTTCCGGAGATGTATCAGGACTAATCACTCTTCCCCCTTTATGCGACATCATTCCCACATATTGAAATCCTGCTTTTGCAATGCTATCTAATGCCTGTTTGTAATCCAGTTTATTCCATGGGCGGGTGTAAATGCCAATTTTCCATTTGGGAGCCGGAGCTGAACAGGATCTGAGAAGCGCCCCTGCAGTTGTAGCCAATACCATACTGCCAATAAAATGGCGGCGTGAAAATAAATTTTTTGTATTACTGTTTTCCATTTATTACGTAAGTTTTAATTATTTGAGTTTTTTAATTTTTATATTCCTGTACCATGAGTCATCTGTATGGTCGGTAATTATAATATGCCCTTTTCGCTTTTTTGCAAAACCGTCGAAGTTGACAAATTTGCTTTTTTGAAATGCATCAGCAAACTCCGGTGTATCGAGATTGAATTCTAAAATTTTTACTCCGTTGAGCCAGTGCTCTCCATAATTTCCTTTAAATATTATTTTGCTGTTGTTAAATTCGCTTATTGGATTTAATTTGACATTTTCAGCAGGGAACAGGTCATATAGTGATCCGGTATATTGCGAAGGTTTCAGTTTTCCGGCATATCTTTCATGATTATCATCCAATATTTGATATTCAAACCCCAGGGCATGGTACCTTGAACCGTAAGTCATTGACAGCTCTTCAGAAACATTGTATTTTATTCCGCTATTGCCTTCAGGCATGATTTTCCATTCAAAATATAATTCAAAATCATCAAATGCTTCAACCGTCATCAGGTCACCGCCCGCAACCGGTTTCCCGTCAGACTGTTTTGGAACTTCACGGTTGTTGACCTTTCTTATCATGCCGTCTTCTACTTTCCAGTGATCAGCCTGGACGTCATCCCGCCCTAATCCCCTCCAGCCATTTAAGGTTTTTCCATCGAAAAGTAACTCCCATCCTTCCTTTTTTTCCTTTTTTGTCAGTGTATTGATAGTTTGTTTGCCTGAATTGTTGCATCCGCAAAGGAACAGTGCTACTGTAAGGGTTGTAACTACCGATGCTTTTTTTCTCATTGTTAAAATTGTAAGGTTTTTTAATTGGATTTATATTTTTATGTGAAAATAAGAAAAAAAGTTAAGTACTATTCTGAAAAAATTAAATTTTAATCTAAAATTGGGATATTCTAAATTTATCAATAATATTGTAAAAGGGAATCTTATATATTATAAATGAATTACATATGATAAAGACACGAATATCAGCATCTTATGAGCTGGCAAAAAAACAATACGGCGATTTGGGGGTAAGCACGGATGATGCTCTTAAAAAAATGGATGAAGTGGTTGTCAGTTTGCACTGCTGGCAGGCTGATGATGTTGGCGGGTTTGAGAGGCCTGATGCTACTCTTTCGGGAGGAGGGATCCAGGCTACCGGTAATTATCCCGGGAAAGCCGGATCAGTTGAGGAGATGAGAAGTGATATTGCAAAAGTACTTGAGCTTCTTCCCGGAAAACAGCGTCTGAATCTTCATGCCAGCTACGGTGAGTTTGGAAACAGGCCTGCAGATCGTAACCGGATAGGGGCGGAGCATTTTAAAGGTTGGATTGACTGGGCTAAGGAGAAAAAGATCGGGCTGGACTTTAACGGTACCTATTTTTCTCATCCGCTGGCAGACAATGGATTTACACTTTCATCCAAAGAAAATCATATCAGGCAGTTTTGGGTTGATCATATGAAATGCTGTCGTGAAATAGGAGCAGAGATGGGGAAACAGCTTGGTACTCCCTGTATTCATAATACATGGATACCCGACGGATCGAAAGATATGCCAATAGACAGGAATGGCCACAGAGTATTGTTAAAACAGTCGCTCGATGAAGGATTTAAAAAGCAGTATCCCTCTGAATATCTTAAAGATGCCCTCGAAAGTAAGCTGTTTGGGATAGGTACTGAGTCAATGACAGTCGGCTCACACGATTTTTATTTGGGTTATGCTGTTTTAAACAATAAATTGATATGCCTTGATAACGGACATTTCCATCCCACTGAACAGGTTGGAGATAAGGTATCTGCCTGTCTGCAGTTTGTTGACGAACTGTTACTTCACATAACCAGGGGAGTGAGGTGGGATTCAGACCATGTTGTTACTTATAATGAAGAGGTACAGTTAATTGCTTCCGAGATTATCAGAAATAATTATTTGGAAAGGGTACATATAGGACTCGATTTTTTTGATGCATCGATCAATAGAATTGGTGCATATACAGTAGGAACAAGATCTGCTCAGAAAGCATTTCTTTATGCATTGTTAGAGCCTTATGAGCTGCTTAAAAAGTATGAGGAGGAAGGAAAATATTTTGAAAGATTGGCAACTCTTGAGGAGCTGAAGACAAAACCTTTCGGCGCGGTATGGGATTATTGGTGTCTTATGAATGATGTACCTGCCGGCGAAGATTATATTACAGAGGTAAATAAATATGAGGAAGAGGTATTGAGCAAAAGGAGATAAGTGGCGGCATTTGCCAACCATACTTAATTGTCACTATTCCACGATGCTTCTCTCTCTTCGGCCTTTTTAATCCATCCGGGGACAATATCTTTTAAAAATTCTCTTTTTTCTTTGTTTAACTGTTTCATATCAAGCCCAATAAACTCTTGTGCTTTTGCTTTGTCAGAGATATCAGGATAAGGTATCTCTTCGTTATGTCCCAGGTCAGCTAATAATCTTGCTAACTTAATACGGGCTTCCTGCACAATGGTAATTCCGCTTGCAATAGTTCTTCCCATTTCAACAGGGGAGTGAAAAGATCCGCCATGGGTTGCAGCACTGTAATCCCAGCGCCATTGTGCATGCCGTATATCTCTTAATATTTTTTCCATTTGCGGTTCAGAGGCCCCCAGCTCCCATGCTTTCCGGGCTTCTATGTGGGCTCTTACAAGATGGGTCTCTAATTCAATGCGATTTTCCAAAATACGGTCCTGACGCTGATATACATCTTCAATAAGGCTTGCAGTCTCTTCTCTGTGGCATACCTGGCAGGAGTTAGATATGTTATTAAGGGGTGATTGCATTTTGTGATCAGTGAACTTTTGTCCTCCTTCACTGATGTATGGCATATGACAATCAGCGCAGGAAACGCCTCTTTTGGCATGTATACCTGTTGAGTACACTTCGTAGTCGGGATGCTGGGCTTTTAGCATCGGTGCTTTACTAATAGCATGTGTCCAGTCGCTGAACTCTATATTATCGTAATAAGATTCAATCTCTTCGGCGGTAAAACCATTATCCCAGGGGAATGTCAGATACTCAGCACCCGGGGCTACATTTTTATTAAAGTAGTATTCAACATGGCATTGGGCACATACAAGGCTTCGCATCTCCTGATAGCCTGCTTTTGTCACATCAACTCCTCTGCGTTCAAATGCTTCGGCCAGGGCAGGTCTTGAAATACGAAGGTTCATTGTCTTTTCATCATGGCAGTCGGCACAACCGATAGGATTGATTATTTCATCTCCTAAGCTTGCCCAGGTGCCTGTATAGAATTCAGTAACCCCTCTTTCATTCATTAAACGGGGGACATCAGGGCTTTTACATGTCCAGCAGGTCGTTGGCTGCGTTTTATCATCATTGCTCATTGGAGCGCCTGTCCTGAGAATATTGCGTACGTCAGTTATTGCATAAAAATGGCCGCGACCTTGTTTATAGTCTTTGGCAAAGCTGTAACCTGCCCAGAGGATTACCATTCCGGGGTACTCTTCGAGCATGTCAATAGTTGCACTTCCATTATATTTACTGCGAAAGGTTGTATCTGAAGTAGCATAATAGGATTGAAACTCCCGGGGATAATTCTCACCCCAGATCTCATTTCTTGGTTCAAATGGCTTAATTTCTGTTTTTGGGATATTCACAAAAACAGCTTCCATTCGTCTTTCAATAATGGAAGTAGCAAGTAATCCCATAAGAAAGACCACTACTACTGTTAATGCGAATAATACCCATGCCAGCCACGGACGTTTTTCAATGAATTGTAGATTTATTCTCATTATTGCTGATTTATTTGTTTTTATTTGCTTTTAACCATGAGGGAACAGGATTTTCAGGAAGAGGAACCCTTGCAAAAGGCACGCTTGACAGGCTGTTTACACGCCCGTGAGGTACTTCGCGGTGGCAATCCAGACAATTTCTTTCAGTCATCTTTTCCCGGTGATTCTCAACCATTGCATTTAATTTTGGATCAACCAACAGATCAAAGTGACAGCGAATGCAATTATTATGCACTGCTTTAGCTCCATCCTCTTTTATAAAGATCACTTGTGGTTCGTTTCTTAAAGTAAATATGGTCGCATGACGTAATCCGTCTTTTGCTTTGAAATAGTACCTGTTGAAAAAATTATTCTGAGGCACATGGCAATCGTTACAATGAGTTACTTCTCTGTGTGAACTATGGCTCCATGTAGCATATTGTGGTGACATAATATGACAGTTAGTGCAGGCTTTGGGATCATCCAAAATGTATGAGTGCGCTTTGGAGAGCCAAAGAGTAAATAGAGAAATACCCATAAATACACTTAGTGCAATCATTACAGGGATTCTCCATTTTGGCAAAGGAATAAGTTTTTTTAAAACCATCTGACTAAAATTATCACCATTCAAATATTATAAAATTTTAGATATTTTACTACATTTTATAGCTTCCTCCGACAATTTTATCCTATTTATAACAGAAACAAATAGAGTGGCGTTAACATTTAGTTGTTTTTCTGTCAATTGATATAAACCTATTTATTATTTTTGAATCCTTTAATATTATTAAATCCAATGAAATCACCTGTATCTATAATTTTGCTTCTGTTGATTTGTTCTTCTGCTTTTTCAGAAGGTTTTATTACTGTCAATAAATTAAAAGTGGATCTCACGGGTTTTGTGCGTAATGATTTTATACATGATACACATAGAAATGTTGATGCTTGCGACCGCCTGCTTGAATTTTTTCCGGTCAAATCCGAATACGACAGCAACGGCAAGGATATTAATAAGGTTCATAGTGCCCAGTTATTAAATACTTTTACCCGTTTTGGAACAAGATTTTCAGGGGTTGATCTTGGCAAGGCAAAGATGTCGGCATATGTAGAGGTCGATTTTACCGGTTTTTCTGAGACAAACGGATTGCGGTTAAGACATGCATATACAAATTTTAACTGGGAAAAAGCCACTTTACTTATTGGCAGAGCATGGCACCCGACATTTATTGAAAAAGTGTTTCCCTCAGTTCTTAATGAAAATACCGGGCTCCCGTTTCAGGTATTTAACCGGACACCACAGATCAGATTAACTTACAGATTGTCGGAAAACTTTGATTTTATTGCCGGAGCGGTTTATCAGTACAATTATGCTAATACAGGCCCTTCAGGCAAAACATATAAGTATCAGAGAGATGCCGTGGTTCCAAATTTGCATGGGCAGTTACAATTTTTTAATAATATGTGGGTTGCAGGTGTAGCGGTCGACTGGAAAAGTATTCAGCCGCGCACCTTCACTTCCGGTTCATCAGGAATATTCAGCACTTCTCAAAAATTAAATACATGGGCTGCCCTGGCATATGTGAAATACAGCAATAAAAAATTTGAATTGAAAGGTAAATCGATGTTGGGCCAAAATGTCAGTGAAAGCCTTTTGCCGGGTGGATATGTAGTTGCAACTTATGATAGTTCAACAGGCGCAGAGACTTATACGCCGTTAAACCATATTTATAATTGGATCAATGCGATATATGGCGGGAAGCTGAAATTCGGATTTTATGCAGGCTATCTCAAAAACTTAGGTGCCTCGGAGGATCCCCATCCCGGAGGTGCTTTTTACGGTATGGCAACCGACATAGATATGATTTATAAATTGTCGCCACAGCTAATTTATGATTCTAAGAATTTTATGGCAGGATGGGAACTGTCAGTTACCACGGCAGCATATGGAGAGAATGATTATAGTGATAAGGGGAGAGTGATCAATTCCAATAATGTTACCAATTTGAGAAATATGATATCTGTCGCCTATAAATTTTAATAATAGATTTAATTTTGTGTTTATTAAAAAATTTTGCAAAAGTTGCAGACTTTTGTTTCAATAAATTATTGTTACAGTTAATTCTTTTGCAGGGAACAAAATAGATAACTAATGATCTGGAATGAAAAAATAGAGTGTGCCTCGCGGGATGAAATGGCTGCCATTCAAAGTGCCGGGCTCGTTAAAACTGTAAGGAGTATATACCATAATATACCAAGCTATAGAGCAAAGATGCAGGGAATGGGGCTGTTACCCGGAGATATAAAAACAATTGAAGATATTTCCAAACTTCCTTTTACCAATAAGAGTGATCTGCGGGATAATTATCCATTTGGAATGTTCACTGTTCCCATGAGTGAAATCGTAAGGATACACGCCAGCTCCGGTACTACCGGTAAATCTACGGTTGTCGGATATACCCGAAATGATTTGCAGATATGGTCGGAGGTGGTTACCCGTGCTTTATGTATGGCGGGGGTTCATAAAAATGATATTGTTCAGGTTGCTTATGGTTATGGCTTGTTTACAGGGGGATTAGGTTTGCATTATGGCACAGAGAACCTTGGGGCTACAGTAATTCCTGTTTCCGGAGGTAATACAAAAAAACAGATACAGCTGATGCAGGATTTCGGCACTTCCGTTATTGCCTGTACCCCTTCTTATGCGCTCTATATTGCTGAAGTTATGCAGGAGATGAATATTTCGCCGGAATCTCTGAATCTGAGGATTGGTATCTTTGGAGCAGAGCCGTGGACTGAAAATATGCGAAAAGAGATAGAGTCAAAACTGAAGATAAAAGCTATTGACATATATGGATTGAGCGAAGTGGTCGGGCCGGGAGTCTCTTGTGAATGCAGTTGTCAAACAGGGATGCATATTAATGAAGATCATTTTTTTCCTGAAATTATCAATCCCGATACTTTTGAACCTGTAAAAAATGGTGATGTGGGAGAATTGGTTTTTTCTACTATCACTAAAGAGGGTATCCCTATTTTACGGTATCGTACCCGTGACCTGTCAAAGCTTATTTATGAGAAGTGTCAGTGCGGGCGCACTTTGGTCAGGATGGAGAAGTGTAAAGGACGATCGGATGATATGCTTATAATCAGGGGTGTTAATATATTTCCATCACAGATTGAAACTGTTTTGCTTGAGATAAGTGAAACGGAACCTCACTATCTGCTTATCATTGAACGTGAAGGCTCTCTTGATGTATTAAAGCTTATGGTAGAGGTACAGGAGCAGTTTTTTTCTGACGAGATCCGTGAATTAGAAGCATTGAGAAAAAAAATCACAAATGCAATTCAAAGTGCATTGGGTGTATCGGCAGAGGTTAAATTGGTTGAGCCGAAAACAATTGAGAGGACAGCAGGTAAAGCCCAAAGGGTAATAGATAACCGTAAATTTTGATCATATGAAGACAAAACAGGTTTCAGTATTTTTGGAAAATAAGTCGGGCAGACTGAGGGAGGTCGCACAAATATTGGGCGATGCAGATATTAATATATCAGCCTTCACTGTTGCAGATACTTCTGATTTTGGGGTATTAAGGCTTATTGTTGATAACCCTGAAAAGGCATTTGGGATATTAAAGGAGAAAAATTTTTCAGTCAGAATAACAGACGTATTGTTAGTTAACAGCTCTAATAAACCGGGTGCTTTGTCACATTTACTGAATATTTTAGGCGATGCAGGTATCTTTATTGAATATTTGTATGCTTTTACAGTGAATGGCGATAAGGCTGTTTTTGTTGTTCGTCCCACCAATATTGAAAAATGTCTCTCTATTTTGGAAAAACAGAGAGAGGAGCTGAATGGGACCGGCAAATGACGATAGTTATAGAGGAGTATCTTTTTGCAAGGCCCCTTTTGCCGGTATTTTATATATTTGCAGTTTAAACCGGGACAGGTTATCTGACACCTTTGAAAACTTTTAATTTTAATCGAATGAAAAAAATTGCAGTTCAAGGAATTGTTGGCTCTTTCCATGAAGATGCCGCTTTAAAATATTTTGATGAAGAGATTGAGGTAATTGAATGCAAAACCTTCACTAAGGTTTGTCAGTTAGTGGATACGGATGAAGTTGATTATGCGGTGATGGCAATTGAAAATTCAATAGCAGGGAGTTTATTGAAAAATTATCAGCTTATACGTGATTACCACCTTCGTATAATCGGAGAGGTTTTTTTGCATATTCAAATGAATCTGATGGTTGTTCCCGGAGTTAAACCGGGCGATATCACCGATATTTATTCACATCCGATTGCTCTGCAACAATGTATTGAATATATTGAAAAATATTATCCGAAGGCTGAACTGCATGAAGGTATGGATACGGCAGGAGCTGCCAGGCTTATTTCAGAAACGCGCAATATGAATGCTGCAGCTATCGGAAATCTCAGGTCGGCAGAACTTTATAAATTGAAGATAGTTGAAACAGGGGTTGAAACCAATAAAAAAAATTACACCAGATTTTTGATTTTATCAAAACATGGAATCCCCACGGAAAAAGCAAATAAAGCATCTTTATGTTTTGAGGTAGGTCATTTTTACGGAGCCCTGGCAAGGGTTCTTAATGTTTTTGCTGACAATGAGATTAACTTATCTAAGATTCAGTCGGTTCCGATTATAGGAAAACCCAATGAATATAACTTCCATGTTGATATAGAGTGGGAAAAGCTTGAGAATTATGAAAAAGCCATTCCGCAGGTGCTTAAAAAAGTATCAAGCCTTGCAATACTCGGTGAATATGAGCGTGGGAAAACATATTTGGGAGATAATGGCAATTAATGGAGCTGTTTGAAGTTGCCGGCAGACAGGTTATCAAAGCAAGTCCATATCTGAAAGGATGATTATCATGAAAATATATGATTAGCTAAATTATTTTTTATATAAAAAAATCAGGATGAGTAATTCACCATTCAACAGGGATATAATTGATGAAAAGATTAAAGAGCTTCGTATTTTAAATACAGGTAAAGCTTCTATCAGGGAGGTTGTGGCTTTGGTAAACTTGGTTGAAAAGGAGACCGGATTGAAATATGTCCGTATGGAAATGGGTGTGCCCGGGCTGCCTCCTTCAGAAATAGGAACTAATGCCGAGATTGAAGCTCTTAAAAAAGGAGTAGCTGCAATTTACCCAATGATCGACGGTATAGCTCCTTTTAAAGAGGAAGCCGCCAGGTTTGTAAAAAATTTTTTGGATATTGATGTCTCTCCAAAAGTTTGTGTCCCCACAGTAGGATCAATGCAGGGAACATATGCAGCTTTTATGGCTGCGGCAAATGCTGTTTTACATAAAGATACTACACTTTTTATTGATCCCGGTTTCCCGGTGCAGAAACAACAGATGATGGTTCTCGGCCAGAAATATGAAACCTTTGATGTTTTTCACTTCAGGGGAGAAAAGCTTCGGGTAAAGTTAGAAGAGTATTTTTCAAAAGGTAATATATGCTCTGTCGTCTACTCCAATCCCAATAACCCTTCATGGATATGTTTTACAGATGAAGAGCTGCAAATTATTGGCGAGACAGCAGCTAAGTATGATATTATTGTAATAGAAGATCTGGCATACTTCTGTATGGACTTCAGGCAAGATCTTTCAAAGCCCGGAGAACCTCCGTTTCAGCCAACTGTGGCTAAATATTCTGATAATTATTTATTGTTTATTTCCAGCTCAAAAATTTTTTCTTACGCCGGACAGCGTTGTGCCTTATTGGTTATTTCCGATTCACTGTTTAGACGTGATTATCCTGATCTGCAAAAACGATTTGGTGGAACCGACTTTGGAAGTACCATTACTTTACGCTTGTTATATGCCCTCTCTTCAGGGACTTGCCATTCAGCTCAGCATGCAATGACCGCAATGATGAAAGAGGCTAATGAAGGAGGGTATAACTTTGTAAAAGAGGTTAAGGAGTATGGGGAAAAAGCAAAAGTTATGAAGAAACTTTTTCTTGAAAACGGATTTGATATAGTTTATAAAAATGATATTGACAAACCTGTGGCAGACGGCTTCTATTTTACTATATCCTATCCGGGAATGACCGGTAATCAATTGGTTGAAAATCTTCTTTATTATGGAATAAGTGCTATTGCACTCGATAATACAGGAAGTTGGGAGGAGGGAATAAGAATTTGCGTCTCATTTGTGAGGCGTGATCAGTTTGAGGATCTCGAGAGGCGTTTAAAACTGTTCAATGAACACTATTCGTCAGGTCAATCGAATTAACTATTCAGAATGGATCAACAAAAAATAGTATCCAGATATAAACTGACTCTTGAATTGTTAGAGCAGATTGAATTGCAAAATAAGCCTGTACTGTTACATAAGGGAGAATCGTTTATCGGATTTGGAGAGAAGACAAAAAAGATCGGGATACTGATCGATGGATTGTTGTACTCTGTTTATACTTCAGAAAGCGGCACCGAATGGGTGTCGCGTTTCTTTTTTCCTCCAAATAATTTTATTGTCAGCAACCATCTTGGTTTTTATGCCGGGGGAGTTTCAACAGAGGCTATACGGGCTTATGTAGATTCAAAACTTATTTATATTGAAAAGGAAGAATTTAAATATCTGCTTGATAATAACAGGAAGTTTGAACGGACAGTCCGGATTTTGGCTGAAGAGAGCTATATTCAGGCTATAGACAGGGTTCACTCTTTTCAATCCCTTAATGCAGAACAACGTATCCGGAAATTTTTTGAGGAGTACCCTGAGCTGGGGGCTAAACTTCAACGCCAGCACATTGCATCATATTTAGGTATTCATCGGAATATTCTTACCCGGTTTCTTTATAAATTATAATTACGCAACAATAGTTGCACATTTTTAAAAATCTAAAAAATAGTTTTGTAGCAGATTTAGCTATAATAAGAATAAAATTACAAAATGGCAAGAGTGAAAGGAGCAGTTGAAATTGACAGGGAAGTATGTAAAGGCTGCAGTATATGTGTTGAGGCTTGTACCAGGGCAGTACTCTCTTTGCATGGTAACGTAAATTCCAAAGGTTATCATTATGCTTATATGGAGCACCCTGAAGGGTGTATCGGATGCTCAGATTGCGCCATAGTTTGTCCCGATACATGCATTACTGTATATAGAATGAAAATTTAATTGACTGAATTTTATCATCCGGCTTATAAGGCAATAATAAAAATATATAATGGGAGAATTAAGGTTAATGAAAGGGAATGAGGTTCTTGCCGAAGCAGCTATTCGCTGCGGATGTGACGGCTATTTTGGATATCCCATAACACCTCAGTCCGAAGTTCTTGAAACATTGATGGTCCGCATGCCGTGGGATGAGACCGGCATGGTTGTATTACAGGCAGAAAGTGAGATAGCAGCAATAAATATGCTTTATGGTGCTGCAGGCACCGGGAAAAAAGTTATGACATCTTCTTCCAGCCCGGGTATTAGTCTTATGACAGAAGGAATATCTTATATTGCGGGAGCGGAACTTCCATGTCTGATTATTAATGTACAAAGGGGAGGCCCCGGCCTTGGTACAATACAACCTTCGCAGGCCGACTATTCCCAAGCTGTTAAAGGTGGCGGCCATGGTGATTATAAATTGCTGGTGCTGGCACCGGCATCAGTGCAGGAGATGAACGATTTTGTAAGCTTGTCTTTCGAACTGGCTTTTAAATACAGAAATCCCGTTATGATCCTTTCTGACGGAGCTATCGGGCAGATGATGGAAAAAGTTGAACTTTCAGATTACCAAAAGCGCCTGACTGATGAAGAGGTGGCAGAAAAGTACGGCAGCTGGGCATCAACCGGCAAACCGTCATCACGTAACCGTAATATTATTACTTCATTGGAGCTTAATCCCAATGTACATGAAATGAATAATCGCCGCTTTCAGGAGAAATACCGCAGGATGGAAGAAACAGAGCAAAGATATGAGGTGTTCCGGTGTGAGGATGCCGAATACCTGTTTGTGGCTTTTGGAACTTCCGCAAGAGTTTGTCAGAAAGCAGTGGAGATTTTGCGCAATAATGGGTTTAAGACAGGATTGGTAAGACCGGTTACACTTTTCCCTTTTCCCAAAACTATTATTGGGGAGCTTGCGCCTTCGGTAAAGGGATTTTTTTCTGTTGAGATGAATGCCGGACAGATGACGGAAGATATAAAGCTGTCTCTTTTTGAATCGGGGTATATCAGAAGAGTGGGGTATTTCGGGCGGATGGGAGGAATCATTCCCAATCCGAATGAGGTAGCTGAGGCGATGATAAAATTTATTAAAGAGGGGGATAGATAATATGGATATTTCAACAATTGTTAAATCTGACAATATTGTTTATAAAAAGTCAGGTCTGCTGATCGACACTACAATGCATTATTGCCCGGGCTGCACCCACGGAGTTGTTCATAAACTGCTGGCCGAGCTGATTGACGAGATGGATTTAAAAGAAAAAACCATTGGTATTTCACCGGTGGGGTGCTCTGTGTTTATTTATAACTATATTGATATAGACTGGCAGGAAGCGGCCCACGGCCGTGCCCCGGCTGTTGCCACCGGAATAGTAAGACTTAACCCTGAAAAATTTGTTTTTACTTATCAGGGTGATGGTGATCTGGCTTCAATCGGTACAGGCGAAATAATCCATGCATGCAACAGGGGTGAAAATATATTGGTGGTATTCATAAATAATGGGATTTATGGAATGACCGGAGGGCAAATGGCCCCAACAACCATTGAAGGCATGGTTACATCTACCACTCCATTGGGAAGAGAAAGCGGGTTGAACGGCTTTCCGATCAATATAACGGAAATTGTTGCCCGGTTGCCCGGGACCTCTTATGTAAGCAGACAGGCAGCTCATACGGCAGTGTCGGTGAGAAAATGTAAAAGAGCACTTAAAAAAGGAATTCAAAAAGTATTGGATAAAAAAGGAACAGCCTTTATTGAAGTGGTTGCATCTTGCAGTTCAGGATGGAAAATGACTCCTGTTGAGGCTAACAGATGGATGGAAGAGAATATGTTCCCTTATTATCCGCCCGGAGATTTAAAAGATGGAGAAAAAGGCAATCCGGTTTAATAAATTTAATTGAGTTTTTATGACAGAGGAGATATTAATAGCAGGATTTGGCGGCCAGGGTGTGTTGTCAATGGGTAAGATACTTGCATATTCAGGAATAATGGAAGAGAAGGAGGTAACCTGGTTTCCGTCATACGGACCGGAAATGAGGGGAGGTACAGCAAATGTAACCGTTATAATAAGTGATGAAAGAATAAGTTCTCCCGTGCTTAATAAGTTTGATACAGCTATTATTCTGAATCAGCAAAGTATGAATAAATTTGAGGAAAGTGTTAAGCCGGGGGGGAGCCTCTTTTATGACCCGAATGGGATTTTACAGCCTCCCGTAAGAGAGGATATCAATATATATAAAGTACAGGGTACCAGAATGGCATCGGAGATGGGTAATTTAAAAGTGTTTAATATGATTATGCTGGGAGCATTTCTTAAAGTAAAACCAATCCTGAAATTGGATAATGTGGAAAAAGGCTTGGAAAATTCCCTTCCCGAAAGATATCACAAGCTCATTCCTATTAATCTGGAAGCAGTAAAAAAAGGCGGAGAGATAGTTGAGACTGTATACAGCACTTTCTGATCCGCCTTAAAAGTATTTAATTAAATCTTATGCCAAATTGAAATACCCTGCCTAATTCGGGATAACCCCCGACAGTGTAATATAATTTATCGAAAATATTTTTCACTTCAACAAATAATCTTTTTGAAAATTTTCCTTTAAAGGTATAACCGGCAGAAGCATCAAGGGTTATAAAATCGCCAAGGGGGAAATCACCATTTTGTGCAACCCATGCCGGACTTACAAATCTGTTATTTGTATATGGACCGGTATAATTTACAAACAGATTGGCATCAATCCCCGAATTGTCATAGTAAATCCCGGAGTTAAAGATCACCTCCGGAAGCTGCTTGTCATCTTCCATTTCAGATCCTGATCCTTTTTTACCTTTCATAAGCATACCATTGGCAAACAGGGAGCTGTTAATTACGGGTAAATTTACTTTTCCTGATAACTCTATGCCATAACTCCGGCGGTCAAGGTTTTCATAAAGCTCCATAACCATATCATTATCCATTACAATCGTACTGCCGCTAAAGTCAATAGAGTTATTTCTTTTAGTGTAAAAGGTGCTTATTGAAAATTCATCGTTTTTGTGCGATTTATATCTGATTCCCAAGTCATGCTGAAACCTGCCTTCAGTTTCCGGTGTAACTTTTTCGTTGGTCAGACTTCCTTTGCGGGGTGCTATTGTTCCGCCCGAAAAATTGTAATGTGCAGATAAAGAGCTTGATAAAAGATAAGTTGCTCCAAGTGCAGATTGCCACTCAAAAGGAGCAGCTTCATTTTCAATAGAGGCAACATTTTGAAATCCTCCTGCACTTCCTTCAATGCCAAAGCCGCCCCATTCAACAATATATCCCCCTATTACCCGGAATCCTGCGTCAAAAAGGAATCTGCCCGCCTTCTGTTCGTCGGCAATTACTCCCGACCAGGTATGTACATTGCACTTGCGGCCTGCATAGTAACGCTTTCCATTGGGAGCTTCCCAGTGATTGTACAGCCCTCCGAATCTTAATGTATTGGTTGGGCTTAAAGGTTGATTGTGGAGTAAATTAAGTCCATATTCCCAATCCTTTTCTTCTGTAAGAGTGGTAGAATTCTGATTAACATTGTAGTTTGAGTGTTCAGCATTTCTGTGTGTAAAGTTAGTCTGCAATTCCGTTATTCCACCGTTTTTCCCTTTGTATTCAGTTTTGACGTAGCTGATTAATGTGCTTAGCGGATCATATGCTTCCTCCCTGCTTGCAATATTTGGTGCGCCATGCTCAACAATATTGACAAACTGGCGGGAACCGTAAATATATGTTGCTCCGGCAAATATTTTCCAACTGTCATTGATTTTCCAATTCATATTTCCGCTGAAGTTTGCAATTCTCTCTTTTCCATGCCTGCCTGCAGGGCCGTCAGTGCCAAAAAGAGAGGCGGAAGTGTTGAAGGAGATATCATTTATCTTATTTCCATAATTTATCCTGGTTGCATAGTTATTTAACTCACCATATTTTGCCAGAACCGAAACAGTCTCTTTTTCAGGCACTTTTGTTTTTACATCAATAACCCCGGTGAGCCCCGATAAACCTTTGACCAAAGCACTTGCTGACCGCACAATTTCAATTGATTCAATATCTAAGGCTGAAAAGAAATATCCGGTCTCTTCAAATTCTTTTTGCCAGATACCATCAATAGAATAATTGGGATATGGATATTTTTGTCCCCTTATTGTAAAGAACTGCTTTGTTTTACGTCCTCTGGTTTCGGTCCATCCTCCCGGTACGTACTTAACTGCATCAACTAAGGTAACAGCTCCCTGTTTTTCAATTTCAACTGCATCGATTTTTGTAATTGCCGGTAATATTGATATTGGCAATCTGTTTATCGAGGTGTCTCTTCCTGCCGGATATATCTGTCCAAATACATCAACACTTTCAATGCCTATTTTTTTTGGAGAGATGCCTATTTCGATAAGCCGGTCTCCTTCAACAGGAACATTAATCTCTAATTCTTTTTCCTGATATCCCACAGAAGTGGCTCTCAATGTTTGTTTGCCGGGAAAAGAAAAAAGGGTGAACACTCCTTGAGCATCTGAGCTTGAGCCTGTTTTTGTACCTTTTAATACAATATTTGCATTGGGAATGGCCTTGTTTGTTTCAACATCATAAATATATCCCCTGATTTCATACTGTTGTTGTGCATTAAGGTAATTAACAGTTAAAAAGAATAATAGTAATAATCTGATTTTCATTGCCATATTTATAAGATTTTTAATAACGAAGGATTTTATAACTATTTGCTAAAACCGCACCTGAAGAAAGGACGGAAGCTTTATGCACTACAAATATAATTAATATCATAAATCTGCAAATTGAAAAAACAGTACTATTTATAATCAGTTCCTCAATTACTTAAATTAAAAAAACAGGTATTTTAATTTTTATCTTCCTGAATAACTCCTGCGATTTTTAAATCTTTATTACTAACTTGCAACACATTATAGAATATATAAGCCGCGGATTTAAACGGCTTCCTTTGATGACCCATAATTAAATTATATTCAGGTTAATGAATAATTTGAAATTTTTTTTCAAGCTCTTAACAGTTGTTATTGTTATAATAACGGCAGGTTGTAATATTCAAAAAGAGGATTCGGCAAAGTTCGGCATGACTGCCGTTTGTACAGATGATCTGTGGTTTAGCGGAATAGGCCATAATGCGATTCAGCCTTTGCAGATTTTGAGTTTTTATTTTAAAAAAGACCTATGTAAAGAAAATGTTATTTTTGCTTATAAGAGACGTGGCATAAAGGAAGTGCCGGCTCAGCCGGAAGCTTTGGGGAACTGTGCTGCTTCAGCTTTTTATAATTTTGAGGATGATCAGGATGCTGTTTTTCATTATTGTAAACCTCATAGAGAGTTTGAAAATGATTTTGGTCAATACCGGTCACCTTTGAAATTTTATGATGGGCGAATGGTAAGTTCTCCGTCTGACTGGATTGAACGACGGAAAGAGATTTTGGAAACATGGCAAAATATGATGGGTAAGTGGCCGGAAATAATTACTGATCAGCAACCGGAATATCTTGATTCTCTCAAAAAGGATAGTTATACACAATACAGGGTACGTTTTTACTGGATGCCCGGTGAAGCTACGGAAGGTTATCTGCTTATTCCTGAAGGCGGAGGACAAAGACCGGCGGTTATTACAGTCTATTATGAGCCTGAAACAGCTATTGGACAGGGGAGCCCGCTCAGAGATTTTGCTTTGCAGCTTACAAAACAGGGATTTGTTACATTGTCAATCGGTACTGCCAAGGCAACTGAAGAAAAAACCTATTCGCTCTACTATCCTTCTATTGACGATGCAAAGGTTCAGCCATTGTCAATGCTTGGTTATGCCGCTGCCAATGCATGGAATGTTCTTGCAAAGGTGCCCCGGGTGGATTCTTTGAGGATTGGTATTACAGGGCATTCATTTGGGGGTAAATGGGCAATGTTTGCTTCTTGTTTATATGAAAAATTTTCTTGTGCTGTCTGGTCTGACCCGGGTATTGTTTTTGATAATACCAGGCCATCGGTAAATTATTGGGAGCCGTGGTATCTGGGGTTTCATAAAAAACCGTGGAGACAACGCGGCCTGATTACTACGGAAAACCCGGCAAGAGGATTATATCCGGAATTGATGGAAAAGGGTTTTGATCTGACAGACCTCCATGCTTTGATGGCACCAAGACCTTTTATGGTATCCGGAGGTTCTGAAGATCCTCCTTCAAGGTGGAGGGCACTTAATCACAGTGTAGCTGTGAATAAGTTGCTTGGTTATGATTGTCGTGTTGCAATGACCAATCGTGAGGAGCACTCACCTGATGAGTTGTCAAATGAGCAGATTTATCAGTTTTTCAGATATTTTTTAAAACCATAAAATAATCTGGTATTTACATATTAAAAAACCTTAATAAAAAAAATTATGATTGACAGAAGAAAATTTATAAAAACCGGGGCAATGTCGGGGATCGGTATCGTAACTGCTCCTTCACTGATTGGAAGCTTCAATTTGCAGGCAGGTAAAAGGGTTGGTATAATAGGTCTTGATACATCACACAGTATTGCATTTACCAAAGTGTTGAATTCTGCCGATGCAGGCAGTAAGTATAGTAACTTCAGAGTGGTTGCCGCATATCCCAAAGGCAGTTTGGATATAAAATCGAGTGTTGACAGGATTGAAGAATATACCCAGCAAATAAAGGAGATGGGGGTGGAAATTACAGGTTCCATAGAAGAGTTGATACAGAAAGTTGACGTTGTGCTTCTTGAAACTAACGATGGTCGCAGGCATCTGGAGCAGGCTCTTCCTGTTTTGAAAGCCGGGAAACGCATGTTTATTGATAAGCCTATGGCAGCATCATTAGCCGACGGTATTGCAATATTCAAGGCTTCTGAAAAATATGGGGTACCTCTCTTTTCAGCATCATCGTTAAGATACATTACCGGAGTTGACCGGTTGAAAGATGGAACGAAAGGAAAAGTATTGGGTGCTGAAGCATATAGCCCCGCATCGCTTGAAGAGACTCATCCTGATCTGTTCTGGTACGGCATTCATGGTGTGGAGACACTTTTTACCGTTATGGGTGCCGGTTGTAAGACGGTTACCAGGGCATTTTCGCCGGGGAGTGATATGGTAGTGGGTGTATGGAACGATAACAGGATCGGCTCATTCAGAGGAATTCGCCAGGGAAAAGCAGGTTACGGGGGAAGGGTATTTACCGAAAAAGAGATATTGGACCTGGGGCCTTATGCCGGATATAACCCGCTTCTCGATGAAATTGTTAAATTTTTTGATTCAGGAGTTGTGCCGTTTGATCCTCGTGAAACAATTGAGATAATGGCCTTTATGGAGGCAGCTGATCTGAGTAAAGCTAAAGGTGGTAAGCCGGTTTCAATGGAAAAGGTTATTGAGAAGGCTGAAAAAGAAGCTGTAAGAAAAGCTATTTGATAATTTAAATCAACCTGAGTATCATAATAGTTTTTTTTGCCCTGACGATTTGACTAAATTTGCACTAAAAATAAAAGATTAATAAAGATGGCATTAGTAACCAAGATATTAAGTAAAATATTAGGAAATAAATCAGAAAGGGATATTAAAGAGATCACACCTCTTCTTGAAGAGGTTAAAAGTGAATACCGGCGCATTATAAATGTTTCTAATGATGAACTCCGGAATGAAACAGACAAACTGCGCGGGATTGTTAAAAGCTATATTAAAGAAGAGGAAGATCAAATAGAAGAACTGACAATTAAGGCTGAAGATATTGATATTACAGAAAGTGAAGCACTTTATGCCCGGATTGATAAATTAGAGGAGAGTATCTCTGCCAAAATTGAAAAGGTGCTTAATGATATTCTTCCTGTTGCATTTGCAATAGTTAAAGAGACTGCCAGGAGATTTTTTGAGAATGAGGAGGTGGTTGTTACAGCCAGGGAGTATGATAAAGACCTGGCTTCCCATCGCGACAGTGTATTTATAAAAGGAGACAAAGCTATTTGGAAAAACAGCTGGGTGGCAGGAGGAAACCTTACTGCCTGGGATATGGTTCATTATGATGTGCAGCTGATTGGCGGAATAGTTCTTCATCAGGGAAAGATAGCAGAGATGGCAACAGGTGAAGGTAAGACCCTGGCGGCTACCTTACCGGTATTTTTAAATGCTTTGTCCGGGCGGGGGGTGCATATAGTTACGGTAAATGATTACCTCTCAAAGCGTGATGCAGAATGGATGGGGCCGATTTATGAATTTCACGGGCTGACAGTGGATTGTATCGATAAGCACCAGCCAAATTCGGAAGCCCGCCGGAAGGCTTATTATGCAGATATCACATATGGGACCAACAATGAGTTTGGATTTGATTATCTGCGCGATAATATGGCAATCAATCCGGAAGATCTTGTTCAGAGAAAACACCATTACGCCATTGTCGACGAGGTTGATTCAGTGCTGATAGACGATGCCCGGACTCCACTTATAATATCAGGACCGGTAGCAAAAGGTGAGCATCAGCAGTTTGAAGAGTTAAAAGGTTATGTTGAAAGATTATATAAAGCACAAAGAGATTTTGTAAATAAAATTTTCATTGATGCTAAGCATCATCTTTCTAAAGAGGATGCAACAGATGATGAAAAAAAGGAGGGCGGGCTCTTATTGTTAAGGGCACATAAAGGATTGCCCAAAAATAAATCTCTTATAAAGTTTCTTAGTGAGGAAGGCATGAAAGCAACTATGCAAAAAACTGAGAATTTTTATATGCAGGAGAATAATAAAAATATGCATGTTGTAACCGATCCTCTCTATTTTATAATTGAAGAAAAACTGAACTCCGTTGAACTGACAGATAAAGGTATTGACCTTATATCAAAGGGTTTTGACGATCCCGATTTTTTTGTGTTGCCCGATATGGGGGCAGAAATTGCCGAACTTGAAAATTCAGGACTTCCCCACGATGAGATGCTGGAGAAAAAAGATATGCTGATGCAAAATTACTCCGTTAAGTCGGAAAGGCTGCACACAATTATCCAGTTGCTGAAAGCTTACACTATGTTTGAAAAGGATGTGGAGTATGTGGTAATTGATAATAAGGTTAAAATTGTTGATGAGCAAACCGGCCGCATAATGGAGGGGCGAAGATATTCGGATGGGCTTCATCAGGCTATTGAGGCTAAGGAAAATGTTAAAGTGGAAGCTGCAACACAAACCTTTGCCACGATTACCTTGCAGAACTATTTCAGGATGTACCATAAGCTTGCCGGTATGACAGGTACTGCCGAAACGGAAGCCGGAGAGTTTTGGGATATTTATAAACTTGAGGTGGTTGTTATCCCCACTAATCAGTCTGTGATCAGAGACGACAGAGAGGATCTGGTGTATAAGACAAAACGTGAAAAATATAATGCAGTTATCGATGAGATAGTGACGCTTAATAAAGCCGGCAGACCGGTGCTTGTGGGCACTACTTCGGTTGAAATATCGGAACTTCTAAGCAGGATGTTGAAAATGAGGGGGATAAAGCATAATGTGCTAAATGCCAAGCTGCATGCAAGAGAAGCTGATATTGTTGCAGAAGCAGGCCGGACAGGAACTGTTACCATTGCAACCAATATGGCGGGAAGAGGAACTGATATTAAATTAACTCCGGAAGTCAGAAAAGCCGGAGGGCTTGCCATTGTCGGTACGGAGCGGCACGACTCCAGAAGGGTTGACAGACAGCTGAGGGGCAGGGCAGGCAGACAGGGTGACCCGGGGTCGTCTCAATTTTATGTTTCTTTGGAAGATGACCTGATGAGGCTGTTCGGTTCTGATCGTATTTCAGGTATTATGGATCGATTGGGACTTAAAGAGGGTGAGGTTATTCAACATTCAATGATCTCAAAATCAATTGAGCGGGCTCAAAGGAAAGTTGAAGAGAATAACTTTGGCATCCGCAAGAGGCTTCTGGAATATGACGACGTGATGAATTCCCAAAGAGAGGTTATCTATAAAAAGAGAAAGCACGCCCTTTTTGGCGAACGTCTGGACGTGGATATGCTTAATATGATGTATGATTCGGTGGAAGAGCTGGTTAATGAAAATTACGGGGCGGATCAGTTTGAAAACTTTAATATTGAACTGATGAGACTTCTGTCTATGGAATCACCGGTCTCTGAAGAAAATTTCAAAAAATTAAACGTTGGCGAAATTACTCAGCAGATTTACGAAAAGATGATCGAAGGGTATAATAGAAAAGTTGATGCTATAGCAAAACAAGCATATCCGGTGATAAAAAATGTTTATGAAACCAAGTCGCAGGTTTATAAAAATATTGTTGTTCCTATTACAGACGGCAAACGGCTGTTTCAAATAATTTGCAATCTTGAGAAAGCATATCAGAATAAAGGTAAGGAGCTGGTCAAATCATATCAGAAACAGATAGTGCTGAACACAATCGATGAGGCATGGAAAGAGCAGCTGAGAGAGATGGATGATCTTAAACAGTCGGTGCAGCATGCTACCTATGAGCAGAAAGATCCTCTGCTTATCTATAAGTTTGAGTCTTTCAATCTTTTTAAAGTTATGCTGGTTTCAGTGAATAAGAGTGTGGTTTCTACCTTGATGAAGGGGCAGATCCCAATTCAAAGCCCTGAACAGATAAGACAGGCAGAAGCAAGAAAAAGGACAGATCTTAGTCGTTATAAAACTCAGAAATCGGATATGCCCGGTGTGGAAAACCCAATGAAGGGAGCAATTACCCAGACTCAGGAGAGGTCAAGGCCTCAGCCCGTTAGAGTTGAGAAAAAAGTTGGCAGGAATGATTTATGTCCCTGCGGAAGCGGAAAGAAATATAAGCACTGTCATGGAAGAGGGCATTAGTGTTTTTTTATTAGCTATATAAAAAAGAGTATGATGATAAATATTTTCAGTTTTATTCATTGGAATGTCAGTCCCGAGATATTTAACCTTGGCCCCTTTTCCGTACGATGGTACGGGCTTCTTTTTGCTACCGGCTTTTTAATCGGCTACTATGTTGGTGAAAAGATGTTTCTTTCAGAAAAAGTAAACCGGAAATGGATAGATACCCTGTTTCTTTATATAATAGTTGCCACAATTGTTGGTGCGCGGTTAGGGCATGTCTTTTTTTACGGCTGGGATTACTATTCGCAACATCCGGAAGAGATTATAAAAGTTTGGCATGGCGGCCTTGCAAGTCATGGCGGTGCCATTGGAATAATAATTGCCATGTTGCTCTATTCAAAGATTGTCACTAAACGAAATGTGTTGTGGACTATTGACAGGATTGTTGTGCCCACTGCCTTAGTGGGGGCATTTATCAGAATGGGAAATTTAATGAACTCGGAAATATACGGTATTCAGACTACTCTGCCGTGGGGATTTATTTTTGAACGTAACGGAGAGACTGTTGCTAAACATCCTACTCAAATATATGAAGCCCTTGCTTACCTGGTTTCATTTATTGCACTGATGTTTCTTTATTGGCGTACACGTGTAAGGTATAAAGAGGGATTACTGACCGGCCTGTTCTTTATATTGATCTTTTTGGCAAGGTTTTTAATAGAATTCATAAAAGAAGATCAGGAGGCTTTTGAAGCCGGAATGACTCTTAATATGGGGCAATGGCTTAGCGTACCTTTTATTTTGGCCGGTATTTTCCTGATATTAAGAGCTTACAAATTACCGGAAAAAATATATCGCAATAAGTGATACATTTATTATATTTGCACTGAAAATGGTTTACCAATAGGGAATCCGGTTAGAAGCCGGAGCTGTACCCGCAGCTGTAAGCCTTTTATGTTGACGGCACTCTATGCCACTGTCTCTTGCAGATGGGAAGGCGGCCGTTGATCGGGCGAGCCAGAAGACCTGCCATTTTCAAAAAGCTTTCGGGAATAAGAGCGCCGGTAATTATGCCTGCCCAATTATTTCCCCATGTTTAACAAAAAAATAGGGGAATGAAACAATTTTTTTTACTAATCTTTTTAATAGCTTCATTAACAGGCTATTCGCAAAATAATAATCTTCGGCCGGATACTATAAATATCAAAGAGGTCAGAGTAGTGGCCACCGGTAAAATAGAGAATGCCGGAGTGAAGATCACACGTGCCGATTCAATGGCCAGAATAAATACTCTTGCAGGTGATCTTTCAGAACTTATTTCCGGATACTCTCCGGTTTTTATTAAATCGTATGGCAGAGGATCTCCGGCAGTTGCAGCATTCAGAGGCACTTCATCTACCCATACATCTGTATTATGGAATGGAATGAACTTAAATTCCCCGATGAGAGGTATGGCTGATCTTTCACTGCTTCCTGTCTTTTTTTCGGATGATATATATCTGCTGCATGGCAGCAGCTCAATGATAAATGGAACCGGAGCTTTGGGAGGGAGTGTTAATATGATAAATAATCCCGACTGGTCACCAGGAATGAAAGTAAATGCTCTTTTTGAAAGAGGCTCTTTCAGCACAGGAAAGGGGTATTTGAAGCTGAGTTTCGGACGAGACAGGATCAATTTGAATACCAGGATTTTTCATGAATCATCACAAAATAATTTCACCTTTTATAATAGTGGCATTATCCCTAACCGGAAAGATACATTAGAGAATGCTGACTATTCTAAGTCGGGACTTCTACAGGAGATATACTATAAAAGCCGTAACGACAATATTTTGGCTTTAAGGTTTTGGTACCAGGATAACAGGCGTAATTTGCCCCGGCTTATGTCGTACGAAGGAAGTGAAAGAAAAGAATACCTTAATGACGAGCAGTTTAGAGGTCAGTTTGAATGGAAGAAATATTCAGATAAGTTGAATTACCATTTTTTTACCGGACTGAGTACAGGCGAAATGGATTATTTTCGCGCAACCCCGGAATTTGATTTTATCAATGAAGATTCTGAAAGCCGTGAGAGCAGTATTGTCAATTATCTGAAGATTAATAAAGCAATTGATGAAAACTATCATATTTCTGCTGTTGTAAATGGCAATTATCATAAAGTTTCAGTATCTGAGAAAGTTTCGGGCAACGGTTATCGGAAAGACCGGCTTGAAGGGGGATTGATGATGAACTTACAATTGAGGCCGTCAGACCGGCTTAAAGGATTTACACTATTTCGCTCAGAGTTTTATGATCAAACTGTGGTCTGTTTTATTCCTGCCGTTGGTATTGAATGGCAGATGAATAGATCCCTTCCATTAACAATGCTTGTTAATGCGGGAAGAAACTATAATAAACCTGCTCTTAACGACCTTTACTGGTTGCCGGGCGGAAATCCCGATCTTCTTCCTGAAGAGGGCTATTCGGGCGATATAACCTTGTCTGGCGAATTTAAAAGAGGAAAATCAGTTTTTAAAAATGAGGTCACTGCCTTTATTTCTAAAATAGATAACTGGATAATCTGGCAACCGGCATTAAGCGGGGCATATTATCAGGAGGCCGGCAATGTTAAAAATGTTCTCTCCAAAGGTGTTGAATATCAGTTTTCCACTGCACTTGAACTGAATAAAATCAGTTTTAAGTCGGGAGGAAATTATGCATATACCCATACTGCCAATGTTAATGCAGTCAGCCCGGCTGATAAATCAAGAGGCAAACAGCTGGTTTATATCCCGAAACATAAAGGAAATATTTTTCTCAGTACAGTATGGCGGAAATATACCTTGCGGTATGACATGAATCTTACCGGCAGAAGATATACTTCCTCAAGTAATCAGGAGTCTGATTTTGAAAAAGTCTTAAGTCCTTTTATCCTGGGAAAAATAACATTTGACAGTCAAACTGACTGGAACAGATTTAGGCTGAATATTAAAATTACAGCTGACAATCTTTTTAATACAGATTATCAAAATATTTTATGGAGACCCATGCCCGGCAGGTTTTATAATCTTTCGTTGGGTATAAAATATAATTAGAAAAGGAAAGAGGGATACTCATTAAATAAACTTTAAAAAGATGAAGATATTATTTAAAATATTGGTTTTGGCATTTTTCCTATCTTCTTGCTCCAAAGAGCCTGTGGAAACTGTCTTTAAAGAATTTGACACCTCCAGCGGAGTATTTATTGCATGTGAGGGAAATTTTATGTATGGTAACGGCTCTTTGTCTTTTTATAATGATAAAAAAAAGATTGTAAACAACAGACTGTTCTATGCGGTTAACAATGTTCCGCCGGGCGATGTCGTTCAATCAGTAGAGCTCTATGGAGACAACCTTTTTATAGTCGTAAATAATTCAGGCAAATTATATGTTGTTGATGCCCGGACAATTGGTTTTAAAGCAGTTATTACCGGATTGACATCACCGCGTTATATTTATTTTACAGATAATGGGAAAGCGTATATCTCCGATCTTTATGCCGGTCACATTACGGTTTTTGATCCTGTAACATTTGAAAAAACCGGAATTATTGACCTTGACGGCCATAAATCTGAAAAAATGGTGCAGTTGGGAAGATTTGTCTATGTCACTTCCTGGTTGTTCGATAACTATATTTTAGTTATTGACACTGAGGCTGACTCGTTAGTGGCTAAAATTGAGGTTCCTTATCAGCCGAAAGATATAGTGGCCGACAGTTCAGGCAAATTGTGGGTGTTGTCTGACGGCGGATTTGAAAATTCCGGTGAAGAGCCGGATAAACCGTCGCTTAGCAGAATTGATCCTCAAACCAATACTGTTGAACAACTTTTCAGATTTGAGGAAGGCACCTGGCCGTCATCATTGAGTATAAACGGTGCCGGCGACACTTTATACTATATAAACGGGGGAGTTTATAAAATGGGGGTAGTCAGTCCGGGTTTGCCGCAGTCACCATTTATCCTTAGTAACGGAGCCATGTTTTACAGTATGGCAGTCAATCCGGCAAATGATGAAGTGTATGTTGCAGATGCAATAGATTTTTCTCAGAGTGGATTAATAATGCGTTATACACAATCGGGAGAATTGATAGATTCATTTAAAGCAGGAGTAAATCCTGCAGATTTTGTATTCAAAAAATAAAAAGAGATAATCTAACCTGTTTCTTATTTTTAATTTCATGTTTTTTTCATAAATTGTTAACGTGAACATTTATGAAAAATATGAATTGATAAATTCACTGCTTTATGACTTGCGGGCGGAATATTTAGTTGCCGGAATGCTTGCCGGCGGCATTACTGCTAAAGAAATAACAGCATCTTTTGACGGGGTTTTGAAGCGTAAATGGTCTGCCGATATAAATTTTGCCGAGATAGAAAAGTATGAAAATGGAGAAGAGGCATTAAATATTCATCTGAATAGGGCAGGTATTTACGATGCACTGCCTGAGGCACTGTTTCATGAATTTATTGATAACCGCAATGCTACAGGTGAGGAGATGGCTAAGGAGTCGATGAAATTAAAAATTGCAGAGAGAAGCGCCCGGTTATTTTTCAGGCCGTTCGAAAATGCTGTTTTTTTACAAAATGTAGCTGTTGCCGATAAAGAGAACCGGCAGTTGGAATCTTTATATTCAGAATTGTTAAACGGATTAACAGCTGATTTCTGGCTGACAGACAATATCCCTTCCGAGTATACCGTAAAGCTGTGCAGGCTTTTACCACTTGCACATAAAATAGTTGGCGATTATGAGCTGACCGCCAGATGCCTTGAAAGCATTTTAGATGAAAATGTGAATATTAGGTTGTCTGATATTGAAGATAATCCCCATACAGATCATAATGGATCAGATATTGAAGTTGCATCGTTGGGTAATGTCAGGTTGGGATATGATATGATACCGGGTGTTAATATTACCGGTTTTATCGGAAAGCTGCAAGTGATAATCGGTCCGGTTGAGAACACCAAAATAACTGATTATTTTAAAAAAGGTAAAGCAGGGTTACTTTTGGAAAGTTTCTACGGTTATTTTATTCCGGTTGAACTTGATGTGGAGACAAAAATATTGATAAATGAGGGTGAACGAAATTTTATTATTGGAGCGGATGATGAGAATCAAAAATCATATTTAGGATATAATACTGTTATTTAACAGTGAAGTTTATTTTTTTGAATTGTAACATATATATTTCAATTATTATGCCGGCAAAATTCAAGTATTTTAATGTAAACTGGGAAAATGGGATGAATATCAATAAAGAGCATTTTATTCAGCAGGAGAATGTCTTTATTGAGAGCGCTAAAGATTCAAGAGCTATTTTTTTAAATTCCATGAATTATGGTTTGTTGCCTGTCGACAAACAGTCGGGAGGATCTGTGAATAGTGTCCTGAAGATCGACAATCAAAATTTTTTAAGAGTAAAAATATTGTACTGTGACGCTGTGACGGAGGGTGGAATCAGGATTAAGATTCATGAAGATTTTCAAATGCCGGAGTTCGGAATTAACTTGACCGGGGAGTTGAAACAGGCCGAAAATGCAGATGGCGGAGATTATTTCGTGCTTTTGTCGGTCGATCCCTTTGAAAGACAGGTTTATGGCGATCTCAATACCGATGAAGATCCACCCCGGTATCCTTATACCATTCCCACTTATAAAGTATCTGTGATATCTGAAAAAAGCGTTACCGGCGATATCACTCATCCGGGCTCGTTGTTTATCGGGAAATTTAAAATAGAACAAGGGAAGCTGTCTGTATGCGATGATTATATACCTCCCTGCATGACTGTCAGCAGCCATGCAAGCCTCATAGACTTTAACGATCTGACTGATAAATTTTTCAGTCAGCTTGAGATAAGCCTGCTTAGTATCATTAAAAAAATAAAAGAGAAAAATCAAGATACAAGTTTGGCCAAGTCTGTTTTTGCTTTATCGGAAAGCTTGTTGGGTTTTATATCAGCCAATCATCTCAGGCTGCGGTGGGAGATACCGCAGCGTGAACCGATATGCCTTTTTACCTATATTGCAAATGCTGCACGGGTGATTCGCAATGCAATTGATTCCAATACCTCTGAGGGTAAGGAGGAGATGCTGAATTATTTTACCAACTGGTCGGAGCTTAAGCAGGGAGACTTTGAAAAACTTCTGGTTTACTGTATCAGCTTTAAATATAAACATTATGATATATTGTTCAGCATTGAGCAATTTACCGGGTTTATACAGATAATTGCCCTTTTGTTCGACAAACTTGAGTCACTTGCTTATATTGGCAAAAAGAAGGATACCAGTATTTTTGTAAAAGAACAGACAACCAAAAGAAGCTTTTTGGCTGATTAAAAAGTAGTATCATTATGGCCGATTATTTAGATATTCCTTTGAGGTTGAAAGAGATCATGAATAAAAAGGATTTGCCTAAGGTTGATTTGATGCGGTCAATTCATAATATGATCCATTTAATAATTATTACCTCCTATAATGAGGTTAAACATGACCCCTCTTTTGGTACTGAAATTTCCAACTATGACTTTGAGAATATTTATAATACTCACTATTTAAAGAGTGAGCTGGAAAAATCACTTTTAGACTCAATCAGAAATAATGAGAAGAGACTTAATGATGTTAAGATAAGTTTGCAGATTGACCAGGTGGAATTTACCGGCAAAGTAAGAAAAAGAAGAGTGAAAACTCAGATCAGGATGGTGATTACAGGTGTTGTTGATAAGACAAATGAACAGTTCAGACACAGTGAGGCCTTTTTTATTGGTCCTCTTTCTTATTACTGAGGTACCGGGCTGAGATAAATTTGTAATTTGAAAATTGTTAAGATGGCAATTGAAACAGTTGAATCGATAAAGACCAGGATGATCCGTAATGCATCAAGGATATGGGGTTATCGTGATATTCAGGATATTAATTCCTTTGACCCGGTGCTGGGGTTGATAATTGGAGCTCTGGCAGAAGAGCTTCATGCAATTTCGGAAGAGATAAACAATGCCGATGCCAGAGTGGTTGAAAAAATGCTTGAATTGCTTTTTTCACAAAGTGCTTTTACCCACTTTCCTGCTCATGCGGTTTGCAGTGCAAAACCTGCTCAGCCGCGTGCTGAAATTAATGAGATGTACCAGTTTTATTTTGATAAAGAGGTTGATACAGAAAGGGGAGGGGAAGGGGTAAGTGATAAAAAAAATATCTATTTCACGCCTACATCAAAAGTTGTGTTAATAGACAGTGAGGTGAAGTATCTGATAGCAGGAAAACTTTTATATGAAATAAACGGAAGGCTGCGGGAAGTTATTGCCGAAGCACCAAATACTATTCCCCGCAGTAATTCCGTGCTATATGCCGGTATTGCGGTAAATCCGTTGATTGGCCTGCTTGACGGACTTGCCCTCTTTTTTTCATTTTTAAATATTCAGGCTGCAGATCGTTTTTACAATGCTTTACATGGTGCAAAATTTACGATTAACGGGAAACCGGTGAAATTTGAAAATAAAACCGGTACCGGTGCTAACGGGAATGGAAATCCTTTTGAGGAACTTTTGAGACAAGAGAGTGACATATCATACAGGTCGTCTGATTTAATAAATGATATTTACAAAAAGAGATTCATGACCCTTGCTGACGGCAACTATCAACTTAAAGATTTTGTCAATGATTTTGTTGGTATAAGCCCTTTACAGCAATACTTTTATGAAAAGAGGCCTGATATTTTCAATAAAGAGATTTTATGGATAGAAATTGATCTCGGTCAGCCATTTCAGTTTTCCGATATAAGTGATCTGATGGTAACATTGAATTGTTTTCCGTTAGTTAACAGGGAACTGAATGAATATACCCACTCGGTGGTTAAAGGTTCAAATGTTATACCTTTGTATACGGATGATCTTTTTTTTGATGTCCGGAGGGTGGCAGACAGCAGGGATACTGTTTACAGGCCCCGCTCATCGACCGATAAAGAGAGCGAGAACTCTTATCTTGTGCGGCAGGGGGGTATTGCCAGATTTGATTCGCGGGATGCAAGGGAATCTGTTAAAAGTCTTATGGGCCTGGTAAGGGATGAAGCTGCTGCATTTGCAATAAGGGGTACAGACCTTATCTCTTATGAATTAAAACAACTTGACCAGATTCTTGCACGGCTGCAGCAAAGAATTGATGATTCAGGGGCAGGGCATGGCCTTAACTCATATCTCATACTTGAATCGGATATTGAATATGACAAGATTAATATTCAGTACTGGTCTGTTGCAGGGGAACTGGCTAATAATATCAGGCCGGGGTCGGCATTGTCGGTTTACAGAGGAGTTGATATAATGGACAGGTCTGTTGTGTTGATGACCCCGACAATAGGCGGAAAGCAAAAACTTTCCGGCGAAGATAAGCTGAATGCATTGAGAAGATCTTTACTTTCAGGAGGAAGGGTGGTGACTGCAGAAGATATAAAAGCGTTGTGCTATGAACTATTCGGAAATGTTATTTCAGGGGTTGAGGTTAAAAAAGGAGTGAGCAGAGCCCCCCAGGCCGGGAAAGGTATAATTCGCACTATCGATATTTATATCTTTTTAAAAGATAAAAATGGATTGACACCCGATGAAGTATATCAAAAAACTGAAAGCTTAAAGCTGAGCCTGAAAAGAGAGTCGATCAACCTGTTGCCTTATAGAGTTATTGTCTCCTGAATTTTCAGGTTGGCGGGTGATAATCCTCAAATTTAAAATAATAGCAATGAAGACTCAAGTTAAATTTTTTATCGTTTGCCTGTTTTTGTCAATAGCAGGAATAAATTTAAAGTCTCAGGAAAATTATGCTGTAAATGTTTCTAAAACCGTTTCAGAAGGAGAGAAGTTAATAATTACATACGATATTGTTGAAACATCAGGAGCTAAATCATTTAGTGTCATCCTGTTAGTTACATCCGATGGCAGGCAGATCAAGATCTCTTCTGCTTACGGTGATATAGGAACACAAATAGGTCCCGGGAAAGAAAAGGCAATAGTGTGGTATTTTAAAGATGAGTTTGAAGGAGATATCAACAGTGTTAAAGTTGATGTTTTTGCTTATAAAGAGAATGAACCACAGGCTGTCTTTCAGATTACATCTACGGGTAATAACGGGTATGCGCCAAGTGAAGTGGTTTTTTCAAATAAATCGACATTTGCCAATGAATTTAGATGGGACTTTGGTGATCCTTCATCCGGAGCCGGAAATGTTTCTTTTGAAAAAGACCCGAAACATATATATCAAAAAGGGGGAATATACTCTATATCGTTAGTTGCCAGAAATACCCAGCTTAATCTTGAAAATACCTATTATCAAAGTATTGAAATAAAAACATACGATCCGGTTGTTGCTGATTTTATTATTGAAGGGAATAACCAAATGCCGAAATCAAAGGTCAGCTTTATTAATAAATCGGTTAATGCGGATAAATACAGCTGGAATTTTGGGGATCCCGGATCCGGAAAAAATAACAGGTCTGATAAAGAACATGCTACTCATAAATATAAATCAGAAGGGGTATATCAGGCACAGTTGATTGTAAGGAACAATTTTAGCGGCCTTTCTGATACTATAGTCAGGGAGGTTACAGTGGGTCAGGTTGCAACTGCCAGGGCAGCTTTTATATATACTATGTCGACCGAAGCGGCACCGGCTACCGTGGTTTTTAAGAATACATCGGAAAATGCTGATCGATACGAATGGAATTTTGGTGATCCGGGTTCAGGAAATAAAAACAGATCGGAAGAGCGGGACCCGGCGCACATTTTTTCTATGCCCGGGAGTTATAAAGTTGAACTTTCTGCCTGGAGCGGCAGTAATAAAAAAGCTGATAAATATTCTGAGACCATTACGGTTGCAGAGTTGCCTAAGCCTCCTGAAGCAAAGTTCAGTATCCAAAATAATAATGTTTTAGGCCCTGCTACGGTTATTTTTCAGAATAGTTCGGTTAATGCGGAGGAGTATTTGTGGGATTTTGGCGACCCCGAATCGGGAGATGAAAATAGTTCCAACAAGGAAAATCCGGTTCACACCTACAGGCAGCAAGGCAACTACACAGTCTCTCTGACTGTTTCTGCCGGGGGCTTTAGTGTAAAGAGCACTGCAACTGACGTAGTAGTGATAAGGGGATCTTCGCAGCCCTCTGAAAGTCCTGTAGAGAAAACTACTGAGACAAAACCTGAAGAACCTCTTGAAGAGCCTCCCGTTAAACCGGCGGAAGTTCCTGCAAAGGAAACTGTTATTGCACCTCCGGAGGCAGGATTCGAATTGGTGCTTAACAGCGATTTTGTACCTGTAAAGGCTGATTTTAAAAATATTTCCAAAAATGCAGATATATATAAATGGGATTTTGGCGATTTGGATTCCGACAGAAATGAATCGTCCGATTTTTCTCCGAGTCATAGTTATACTGCTCCCGGTAAATATATTGTTACACTTGAAGCAATAAACTCAAAGACAGGCAAAGTTAATAAGACTTCAAAGGAGATCCTGTTAAAGAGCAGCTATAGCACATTTGTCAGATCAGATGAAATAAAAGGAGACTATATTGGTGCTTACTCATTGGCTGAATCTTCCGGCAATGAATATATTGCTGCTTTAAAATCAAAAGGTTCAGGATCGTCCGTTATAAAAATAGACAGCAGGGGTAAAATTATGGATCAAAAAAAGCTGGATGGTGATATTTATGCAATAACCGGATTGGAAAATAAAAATGATCTGATGATGAGCGGGATAGATGAATCGGGTAAGCTTTTGGTGCAAAGTATAAATTCCGGATTGAAAACCGGCAACAGGGTCCTTTTTGAATTGAATAAAAAATATTCCGTTGATTATGCATTTCCCATGTTGGCATTCAGCAAAACAAATGAAGTTGGAGTGGTTGCCAATACGTTGAACGACAGGTATCCAATAGATATCTTATTTCAGAAGACCGATAATTCGGGAAGAATAATAACGCTGACAGACCGTACTTTTAAATATGTAGGCACAAAGCTTGCCACTGACCTGGTACCAATAATGGATGGCGGATTTGCTTTGACCGGCTATTACCAGGAAAATGATAAATTGCCTAAAATGATGCTTTTCGGAAAGATTGATCGCAAGGGTCATGGTGAAATGCATGTAATCAGGTCGAATACTAATGTTATCGGTTGCAACATTAAGGAGTCTTATCAGGGCGGCTATGCGATTTTACGGGCTAAGGAGAGCGAAGAGAACCGGGATAATTTTGAAATAAGCTTTATTTTGATAGATGCCGGTGGCGGACCGACTGATTGTGCCACTTTATTACCCTGTTTAATTAAAAAGGAGGAAATAGTGAAATATAAGCCGGTTATGATCAGGATCCCTGATGGCTACTTAATTGCCAGTCACAGGTTTAATGGGCTTGATTATGATATTGCCCTTTTCTGGATCGATAAGACAGGTGATATATTAGTAAAATATGAGGATATCACTCTTCCCGGCGATCAGTTTGTAAATGACCTGTTGCAGACAACCGACGGCGGTTATCTGATATCGGGAGAACAAAAAATAGGCAACAACCGGAAAGCATTGATTGTCAAAACCGATCCATTTGGAAAATTGAATTAAATGATGTTGAGTTAATATTTTTAACGGCTTCTCATTTTTTCTACTTCCTGCTTAAGAGCCCTGTTTTCAAGGTTACACTGCCGTAGCTTTTGCTGTGTATCTTTAAGGTCTTTTTCAAGCTGCGCTACTGCAGCGTTACTTCCGCCGCCGCCTCCACCTCCGCCGCCTCCGGATGCCTGGATCATGTTAAGCTGGTTTTGTAATTGGTTTTTTTCAGCCATACACTCCTGAAGCTTTTTACTTACTTCACCTGATTGCCCGAGGTCTTCCAACAGGCTGATCTGATCGTTGTATGCCAGCTGAAGATTTGACAAAGATTGTATAACATCTTTATACATGGTTGTTTCCCATGTCTCTTCCGGTGCAATTTCATTTTTTGTTTTGCTGAGCAGTGCGGCAATATCCTGGTTTAAGACCTCTTTATTTTCACCTTCTTCCTTGTATTTTGGCAATTTAGTAAGTAAGCCGGTTGCCTGGTTTACATTAGGGCCAAATATTTCCTCCTGAAACTTCAGATTATCTTTTAATTTTTTAAGCTCTGTATTTGATTTTTTATCAGAAAGGGTAGCTGTGTTCATAGTGGTAAAACCAACCAAAATCGCAATAATAAATGTTATCAGAAATAGTCCCGTAACTTTTAAGATTGCCTTGTTTCTCTCTTTTTTATTAAGTGGTTTCATATCTCTGTCTTTAATATTCTCTCACATTCTATAATATCATTCTCCTTTATCTTACATTTTAGGATTGTAGCTTCGGGATCAAGGGCTGTTTTTAATTTTAACAATTTGCTGTCGATCTTAAAAAAGACCCACTGATCAGGATTATTATTTTCTCCGGTAAATGTTACCGGTCCTTCGGGGTGCCTGCTGTTGTAATCATCAATAAAAAAATAGAACAGCCTTCCTAAGGGCATCGCCAAGGGAGCTTTGGCTCTGAATGTAGTTTTTTCAGATGCTTCAGGGTGTTTCTTAAAAACAAAACTGATGACAACAGGATTTTCCATCTCTTCATCCGTGGGATCATTAATACGTACATTAAGCGGGTACTCCCATGTTTTATACTTTTTGGGAGGAATTTCAAGTAGTTTTAAGGCTGTTTGGTTTAAGAAAGGGGGAACAAGAAACCAGAGTAATGAAAGGTACCATACAAGGGCAACAGCCGGTTCAACAAAAAAGGTGAAAGAGAGGTTAAAGAAAAAATAACTGAACAGGAGAATACAAATCATAAAAACCAGTTGCATATTGAAACTTTTTTCAGCATACCACGGCAGTAAATATTTTGCTGCAATAACATGTATTATGCCGAAAGTAATTATAACCAGTTGTGCAGGAATAAGAGCAGTCAGCTCATCTACCTTGGGTTTCATAAGCAACAGCAGTGTTGATAAGGCTATAATCAGTGATGTCAGGAGAATATAAAAAAGGCCCGCCAATCCATACCTTTTAAGTCCTTTTACCTTTTTGAACATTATATAAAATGTTCCCAATCCTAAGACTAAACTGCCTATTTTTAATGCCAAACTTGTTCCGCTCATTTACAGGGAGTATTTTTGATATAAAAATATAAAAGAATCCGGTAAATTCCTAAAACAAAGGATATTTTTCAAAATGAAAAAAAGCAAGACAGTTAGAGCGGTTTTATAAAGTTTAATAATTATCCTCCGATCATCACCGTAGGGCAACCTCCCACAATTGTTCCTCCATGAGCTGTAAGATCACCTGCTCTTGCTGCAGGCATTCCTCCTATTGTAACTGTTGCAGAACCTGTTGCTATGGTGTTGACCATTGCCGGGGGGGCTGTGCAAAAGGCAGTATCGCTGACACGTGCTGCAGGCATTCCTCCTATTAAAACAGTGGGGCATCCCGGAGGTAAAATAGGTCCCCCGACATGGGGTATGGGAGGAACTCCCGGTGTTTGCATCGGGCAGACTTGCATATCATTAATTCTTGCTGCTGGTGGCATTTGTTTTATAAAAAATATTTAATTTATTTGTACCAAACCTCCTTTGATTACAGTATTTCCGCCTGCACTCAATTCTGCAGATAGCTTTGCGGATGATTTGAGAGATGTTAAAGCAGATATTTCTATATCAACACCTTCAACTTTAACATTACCTGTTACATTGACCCGGTTGTCTCCGGCAATGGCTACGGAAGCATCATTGCCTACAGTGGTCTCCATATCGTTTGTCACAGATACCTGAGATTTTTCACAATTCAGATTGAACTCTTTCTCTGCTTTTATATTAATTTTTGAGGCATTGATATTTAATGTTCCTTCGGTATGGATGGTAAGTGTATTTTTAGAGCTGTCAAGGGTGATCCTGTTTTTATCCCCGCTGCTGAATATAGTGATTTTTTCTCCTCCGTCTGAATCCTCAAACTCAATGGTATTTCCCATGGCGGTGCGTATTGCATGCATTTTGGCACTGCTCTCATTTCTATTTCCTGCCCAGGAAGGATCAGGGCTTGCATCTTTATCGAATAAAGTACCGAGGATATAAGGTTTTTCAACATCCCCGTCTTCGAAGCCTACTAAAACCCTGGAGTTTTTTTCCGGGATAAAAAAGAAACCCGCTTCCTTATGGGTATATGGTGTTGCAATCCTGATCCAGGGAGTTATTTGCTGCCCTTCCATCCACCGGAAACTTATTTTGACTCTTCCCAATTTTTCCGGATCTTTGTTATCTTCCACCACACCAATTTGATTTGAAGATATTCTGACTAAGTATGGATTGGTATTTTCAGGTATTGACGTTTCGGCTGGAATTGCCGTGAAGCTGTTTTGGTAATTCAGAGTGGCATCCATTTTATGGTTAACAGCGGTAATTATATACTTTCCATAGTCCACTTTACCTTTTTCATCCTGTTTGTTACAATCAATTTTTACCTCTGTGCCTGCATTAAGAAACCCGTTGAAAGAGATTCCGGAGATATCGTTCAGTTTCACTGCATCAACCGACTCAATAGTTTCGCCCACAATGTCCAGCCCTTTTTTATAATCTGTCTCTTTAACATTGATATGCTCATAATAATCCCGTCCCTCTTCGGTATATAGTGTTTTTGACATTTTTAATGCATGCTTGCCATACATATTCAGATTACTTTCAATTTTGCTGCTACCCGAATTGTATCTGTAAACATCAGACTTCATCGGATCGAAGGTGAAAAGGCTGAATTTTACGGGATTTGCCCTGAGTTTATATTTCAGGTTTTTCAGATTAGACCCCAAAGTCAGGGTTTCCGACTTTTGTCCTGCCGGTATCTCTCCGAAAATAAAGTCCTGCCCGTTATAATAGCACCATTCTCCATAACGGATCGACAGGCGTTTCAGAAATTCAAGATCGCTCTCTTCAAACTGTACAATATATGGAAATCTCTCCTTGTTCCTGGGAGAAATTTTAGATTTCAGCTGATACTTTTTAAGAACCTCCTTTACAATTTCTTCAAGGGTATTGTCAATAAATGCCCGATTTGTTGGTTTTCTGTCTAATGCAATTTCTGAACTGCCTCCTGAAATAACAACCTCGTCATAATCAGATATTCCGCTTCTTAAACTTTGAATTTCCGTAACATAACCCCGGAAATTAATGCCATCTTTTTCATCACTGCTTATTAAAAACTTAGTTTGAATAACAATAGGCAGACCAAGAAAATTTTTTGATTTTTCTATCAGGAAGCCATCAATCTCTTCCATTGCATCATAACGGCATCTGATCTCAAATCTGTCGGTTCCATAGAGATTCTGACTAATTGATACTTGCCGGAAGCTTTTAAATGGCTTTTGATTTATCGAGATATCGATTTTTGAAAGTAGAGCCATTAATATTAATTGTTAATAATTTAGCACATCCCACTCTGTTTCCCATTTAACATTGGAAAGAGTAATTGCCCGTGCCGAGATACTTAAATTTATTGTCATATCAGATTCATCTGTGAATGACTCATAGTAATTAACAAGTACTCCGTCTTCGAACGAGAGTGTTTTTGTTTCCTGTTGAGCAGCTGTTTGCGGATCAATGCCGTAAAAACTGATTTTACCTTCTTTTCTCATATCTCTTAGCAACATCCATTGCACCAGTTCTGCATCATTGATTCCGGGGATGGTAATATTTATCAGTCCTGCTTTGACAACACCCATGGCACGCCCTCCTTCTTCAATTGAACTGCTTTGAGTAAAATTGTAATTGCAGGACAAAACTTTTATCCCTTTCTGTTCATGTTGATGGCCCTTAATAAAGAGCCTTGCGGTTAAAGACATACTTATCAGATGAAAAATATTAAAATATTATCACTCTTCACAAAAATGACTTTTGTGAAATTTCTAAAAAACTTCGTATCTCCGGATTATAAATTTTATAATACCGGTTGATTTTACATTGCCCATTCATTTTCATGCTCGCCATTGCCCATTTTCATGCTTTTGGCTGAGAGTGAAAAAGATTGTACCATTGCTCCGGACCCTGTATCATCAAATGATTCCTCATATTTTACCATATAGGCTTCGGTGATCTCCAACTCTTTCATTTTGGAGTCTTCATCACGCTTATTGAATGTTATGGTTGCATCCTTTCTCATATAACTGTCGCACATCCATTCGAACATACTTGTATCGTCGGTTGATTCAATAGTAAGATCAACCACTCCTCCGCGCACAGTAGATGAAGGCCTGCCGGTTTTATCGACTTCCTGGTTAAGATTGTAATGACAATTCAATACTCTGTATTCATTGCCGTCTACTTTAAAAATTGCTTTAAATGACATAATAAAAAGATAAAAGTTGATAAAAAATAAAAAAGTTAGTTTTGTTCATATTCGGTATCCCACTCATTCCCGTCATCTCCTTTTTGCCCATCCATTTTGATCATGAAATTTTTTGCCGGGAAGTATGGAGTCATATGTATATCCAAATGTATCCTGTCTTTTTGTATCCTGTCCTGTTCAAATCGTTTAATAGAAAATTTTTCAATAAGTTTACCTGGTCCCGTAATACTGTCAAGAAACCTTGTTATCTGACTTAATATCTCTCTTCTGGTTTTTGTATTGAAATTTTCAAAAGCTCTTCTATTAAGGAAATCCATCAGCACTTTGGTTACATAATCGAAAACCCTTACAACTGAATAGGTCTGAAGACCGAGGTTATCACCGTTAAAGAGAGTTTTGGCTGAAAAGGCCATAACCTTACCGTATTCATTGACCATAGGTATCAATCCTAATTTTTCAAGATTAGCAATTTCACTTTTTTTCAGATCAAAGCGAACTCCGTCAACTTCACTCAGACTGCCATGTTTTTTACCTGCGGCAACCTGCGACATTAGAGTCTGGTATATTGTTCCTGCAAGTGCTCCCGAAGGAGGTATATAGAGCTCTTCATCTTCTCCTACCTCTTTGTATTTATCACGGCCTACAAGATAGTTGCAGGTCATCAGCACATTAGAGCGATATATGTCACCTCCTGTAAGATTTGCCGATTCAAACATCTCCATAACATCATCGGGAGTGTCTAAATGTTCAAAATCGGTAATAAGCATCACCTTATTTTCGTGGGCTATTTTTGCCCATTTTTCAACCACTTTGTTTGAACCAAGGTATCCGGGTACAACCAATAAACTATAGTTATCCCGAAGGTCAAGCCGGTCAAAATTTTGTACAAGTTCTGCTTGTATGGCATCAATAAAGCGTGTATCGTCCAAATCTTTTAACTGATCCGGTGCGGCATTTAAAAATGTGATATTTTTAATTTTATTACTTCCCGTATTTTTAAAAAAGAGTGCTACCGTTCTGTATGATTTTTCGAGCTCTTTAGTTACCTCTATAGCTTTGCCCAAGTTTTTTGTGAGAGTGCTTTCGGCAACCTGTGCACTTTGTTCACAGCTTTCCAGCATCTCCATAATGTTGTCGGCTGAGGATACTACAGCAGCCCAAAGCTGAAGAGTTTTTTTCACCTCTTCCCGCTCTCCTTTTTTTGATTCTTCGGTGAGAAATATTTTTTTTCTTGCTTTTCGTTCAGGGTTAAGATTTTGGACCCCGTCTATAGCCACCTCCAAAAGGTCAAACCCTCCGATTGTTGCCAGACCATCGAGGCTTTGTTTTAGTAACTCCTCCGGTTTTTCGACCTGTGCGGTTTTTTCGGCTACTTTTTCTCTTAACTGTTCAATATTTTGTCTTTGTTGTTGCAGTGCCATGATTATTGTTTTTTATTTACTTTTATAACTCAGCTTCTTCAATCTCTTTAGTCAATGCATAAATTGCATTTAGCATTGCCTCTTTTGTTTCTCTGTTTTCCAGTGCTTTTCGGAGGAGTTTGTTGCTTTTGAGCTGTCTGATGATTTTTACAAACTGCTCTTTTTGATTTGTAAGCTCTTTTAAAAAATCACTTTGAGCAGTAATTCCACCCACCCCAAAGTCGGCAAGGTTTTTAAAAGATAATTTTTCCTCTTTCTCTTTTCCTTCGGCATCTTCAAATTCGATGCCCACAGTAGGGGAGAAGTGTTGAAATACTTCGTCAAGTGATGTCAGGCCCTGTATTAATTCAGGCTTGAATGGAGCATCGGCTGTTAGTTTTTCGACCACTAAAGTTTTATTTTGCGGGATTTCGCTGATAGCCTCGCTGGCATCACCTCTAACTTCTGTACCGCCAATTCCGTAATCTTGCATATCTATCTGTTTTTTATTAATAAATCTGATAAGGAACTCAATTAATTTCCCAAACCACTTTTTCATTCTCGTCTGTTTTTACTCTTACCATCGAGCCTCTTGTTAGCTTTCCGGCAATTATCATTCTTGACAATGGCCGGCGAAGCTGGTTTCGTATAACCCCGACAATAGGGCGCGCCCCGTATTTGGGAGAATATCCCGATAAGGCCAGTTTTTCTTTGGCATCATCAGTAATTTCAATTTTAATCCCTTTGTCATCTAACACTTTATACAAGCCCTTCAGGTGGATCTCAAAGATTTTCACAACATTATCTTTGCTGATAGGGGCAAAGGGCACAATTTCTGTGAGACGGGCAAGAAATTCAGGCCGGAAATAGTTACTCATTATCTCCATCAGTTTTGCAGATGGAGGTATTTCATTTTTGCTGAAAGATTCTACTATATAGTTGCTTCCGATATTGGAAGTAAAGATGATAAGTGCATTAGAGAAGTCGCCCTCTTTACCTAATCGATCATGCAGCTTTCCTTCATCAAGTATTTGAAGGAAGATATCGAAAACAGATGAATGTGCTTTTTCGATCTCATCAAAAAGAACAATTGAGTATGGTTTTTGTCTTATTTTATTAACCAAGAGACCCCCCTCTTCGTAGCCAACATATCCCGGAGGAGCGCCGTAAAGGAGCGCAGCTGAATGTTCCTCTTTAAATTCAGACATGTCGAATCTCAATAAAAAAGCTTCATCCTGAAAAAGAAACTCGGCAAGTGATTTGGCAAGTTCTGTTTTACCGGTGCCGGTAGGTCCCAAAAAGAAAAAAGAACCGATTGGTTGTCCCGGTTTATTTAATCCGGAGCGTGATTCCAGAATAGCCTCCGTAATACTTTTAAGTGCATGATCCTGACCTATTACTCTGGCTTTCAGGTGGTCCTCTGTATTCATCAGTCTTTCCCGCTCTTTAGCCTGGATTTTTCCCAAGGGAATGCCTGTCCGCCCCGACACTATTGCACCTATATCCGATTTAGTAAGTGAATTAATTTTTTCTCCGGATATTTTTTCTAAGCTTTCAAGTACTTTTTCGCAGTGACTGTAAAGTTCCTCTCCGCTGTTTTGAGTATCTCCTGTCTCCTCTTCCTCGTTGAGTTTTGAAAAGAGGATAGGTGAAATCTGATTTTTCATGTCGGAACAGAACCATTGAAGCTCTGCATAGCTGTCATTTTTATTGCCGGCAAATTTTTGCAGCTCATCTTTAAGCTTTTTAATAGCAGCAGGCGATATGTCTGTCATCAGCCTTACACCGGCCATCGTATGATCAATGAGGTCAATGGCTGATTCAGGCAGAGACCTTTCCTTCAGGTATCTTTTTGCCAATCTGATTGCTTCGTTAATAATCTCTTCGTCAACTTTCAGCTTGTGATGTTCTTCATATTTTGGGATTATGCTTGTCAACATTCTTCGGGCTGTTTGCTCATCCGGCTCCTCAAGCTTAACAAGTTCAAACTGGCGGTTAAAAGCTTCATCGGTTTCAATGAATTTTGTGAAATTATCTATTGATGTTGTACCAATCACGGTAAGATTACCTCTTGCCAGCTCCGGTTTAAGAAGATTAGCGGCACCTGCAGTTCCTCCCTGCTTATCAAGCAACATATGTATTTCATCAATAAAGAGGATAGCCTTATCAAATTGTTGAATTTCAGTAATTATATTTTTCAGTCTGTCTTCAATTTCTCCTTTATATGAGGCCCCTGCTATCAATGCTCCGTAGTCCAATTCAAAAAGTAAAGCATCTTTTAATCCGGGCGGTACTTTATTTCCAATAATATTAAATGTGAATCCATTTACCAAGGAAGTTTTGCCAACTCCTGCATCACCTATTATCAACACATTGGCTTTATTTCTCCTGCCGAGTATTTCAGTAATTTCCCGGATTACATTTTCGCGGCACACAACCGGGTCAAGTCTTCCCTGCCGTGCATCTTCTGTTTTATCGGTACAAAACTTCATCAATGCATTTTGTGCCGGTTTTTGTTTTTGTTCTTTTCTTTTTTCTGCACCGCCGATTACACTTTGCAGTTCATTTATTTCAATCAGGTAATCAAGAACCTGTTTTTGTGAGAGGGTAAATGTCTTTAACTGCTCATAAGTGAATCCGACTCCCGGTGTACTTAATGCTGCCAGCACCTCTTCAGGTCCGGTTTCGTCTTTTGAAAGTTTAAGCCTGATCGTTTCAGCTTCTCTGAAGACAGCTTTCACCAATGTGTCTCCGGGAGGTTTTTCAGGAACATTGGATGATTTGGGGCAGGACTCAATTCTTACATCTGCCCACTCTTCCAGATAGTAAATATCCTGGTCTAGCGACATAAGAAGCTCGGTCAGACCGGAATCTTTATGCAGAAGAGCTTTTAACAGGTGCGCAGGGCTGAATTCAGCATTAGAAGATTCTTTGGCCAAAGATTGCGCAATGTTTATTGTCTGTTTTAAATTAACGGCAAAGGTCATAATGGTATTTTTTAGTTTATGCCTCAACCTAATGTGAGAACTTCCTTAACAAATTTAATAAATAAAAGAATGCAACGCAATTATTTTTTGAATACCACAAATAAAAAAATGTAAAAAGATAGAAAGGTGTTTTGTTCTGTGACAGAAAAAGAGTTACTTTGTAAAAATTTTAATAATTACTATTATGCCGGAAATTGCTAAATTTATGATGGTCACTTTGACCTACGATTTGCACATAGATGACGAACAAGGTGAAATAATAGAACAGACTACCACTGAAAATCCACTTAAGTTTTTATATGGTACAGGGGCCATGCTTCCAAGATTTGAAGAGCATCTTCAGGGGTTAAACGAGGGAGAACCTTTTATAATAAAATTATCAAAGAACGATGCATACGGTGATGTTGACCAGCAAGCCATAGTTGAGTTGCCGAAAGATATTTTCCTGACAGACGGAAAGTTTGATGATAATTTGATTTCAGTTGGCAATTCAGTGCCAATGATGAACAGTAACGGCCAACATCTTAACGGTGTGGTGATGGAAGTTAATGATGAGTGTGTGAAGATGGACTTTAATCATCCTTTGGCAGGAGAAGATCTCTTTTTTGCCGGAAAGATTCTGGAAGTAAGGGATGCCACGGATGATGAACTTGCACACGCCCTTAACAGGTATGATTGCGGCGGTTGCAGCTCGGAGCGCAGCAGTGGATGCAGTTGCGGATGTTAATATGAATACATTTGGTAAAATATTCAGGCTAACTTCTTTTGGTGAATCACACGGAAGAGGCATTGGTGGGATAATTGACGGTTGTCCGCCGGGATTGGTAATTGATACTGACCTTATTCAGTATGATCTTGCCCGGAGAAGACCGGGACAGTCAAAGATAACCACTCAGAGAGCCGAACCCGACAGGGTTGAATTTTTGTCGGGTATTTTTGAAGGAAAAACGCAGGGTACGCCCATTTCATTTATTATATGGAATAAAGATCAGCAGCCGGGCGATTATAACGACTTAAAAGATATTTTCAGACCCTCACATGCTGACTACACCTATTTTAGAAAGTATGGCACACGTGACCATCGCGGCGGGGGTCGTTCTTCAGCCAGAGAGACGATAGCCAGGGTTGTTGCGGGGGCTATTGCCAAAATGCTGTTAGTTAAATCCGGTATCAGCATCCGGGCATTTGTATCCCGGGTTGGTGAGGTAAAGCTTGAAAAAAGTTACACCGAGCTTGATCTCGGCACAGTTGAAGATACCATTGTTCGTTGTCCGGATAAGGCAACTGCAGAGAAGATGATATCACGTATAGAGCTGGCTCAAAAAAAAGGAGATACTGTTGGTGGTGTAATTACTTGTGTAGCCGGGGGAGTTCCTGCCGGCTGGGGTGAACCGGTTTTTAACAAACTTCATGCAGACCTTGGTTTTGCAATGCTGGGTATCAATGCCGTGAAAGGCTTTGAATATGGTTCAGGATTTGCCGGCACCAAGCTCAGCGGATCAGAGCATAATGATATTTTTATAACAACCGGGGAAGGAATCAGAACAAAGACCAACAATTCCGGAGGTATCCAGGGGGGGATATCAAATGGAGAGGATATTTATTTTAATGTTGCTTTTAAACCTATTGCAACTTTATTAAAAGAACAATATACGGTTGATAAAGACAACAACGAAGTGGTTATTAATCCAAAGGGCAGGCATGATCCGTGTGTTTTGCCGCGTGCAGTGCCGATTGTAGAGGCTATGACAGCTTTAGTTCTGGCAGATCATTTTTTATTGAGCAAACTTAATTCTGTTTAATATGCCAAGAAAAAAAAGGAACAGAAAGATACAGTATCCTCCTGTAATAAAAGGAATGTCGGTTTTTGGAATTCGTGGCAGGAGGGCAAATGAGGTAATCATTCATCTTGAAGAGTATGAGGCTATCAGGTTGCTTGATTACCAAAATCTGACTCAGGAAGAAGCTGCAGTCCATATGGATATATCCAGGCCTACACTTACCAGGATATATGAGGAGGCTCGCAATAAAGTGGCCACTGCCTTTGTTGAAGGCCGCGGTATTATTTTCAGGGGGGGCGATATCTGTTTTGATAAAAACTGGTACAAATGTAATTCTTGTTTAGCCAGTTTTAATCACTACACTGAAGAGAAGATTGAATGCCCCATTTGCGGTTCAGCAGATATAATCACTTTGAATGAATATTACTCAAATAACGACTGACCGGCAATCAGTGTTATTATTGAAATTTTAAGGGTTGCGGAGCTTCGGGCCGAAAGCTGTAGAACTTCTTTTTTAACTGCTCCTGTAAAATAAAACCTACATAACTCACGTCAGATGGTGCCAACGGATATAAAGCCAGCCGGATGTGAAATGTTTTAAAAACTAAATTTTCATTGTGCAATCTTAATCCAAAACCCAACCCGCCATAGTAATTTTGAGTAAAAACAGGATACCGGTTAGAACCTATTATCCCCACATCTGTAAATCCATACAGTGCCATATTAAACTTATAAAACTCTTTTCGAAGGAACAGTACATATTCAAGGTTAAAGCTTAATCGTTGCTTTCCCACAGCCTCTTTGCCCGAAAATCCACGGATATGTTCCCCGAACCATAAATTGAGGTTCTCAATATCAAATCTCCTGATGCCGATAAGATAATTGGTCTTCATAAACAGCCGGTATCTTTTTCTTCCTGCATTGAACTGCCGGGATATATAGTTTATGTCAGTCTGAATCAATCCTTGCTCAAAAGTCCTGTTTTTTATGAATCCGCCAAATGCAACTGCAAGATAGAGATAGCCGTTATTTTTATTTAGAATATTGCCGTTCGACAGGAGAATGTGTGTATAGTGTCTGTTGCCAAATTCATTAAAGTCGTAACCATAGACTAACTCATTTTTAAAGCCCTTGGGAATATCTTCAGTGACCCCATAGCTATATACCAGCTTATCCTGTATGAACCTTCTTTGGGTAAAGGTCAATCCTGCCAGACAGAAACGGCTATTTGAAAAAAATTGGTTTTCCTCCGGCTCAGCAGCCGGTCTCTGATAAAATGTTCTATTGTAAAACCCTGCAGATAAAATAATTTGAGAGTTTGTTAAACCACCGGGTTTAATTTGAAAACTACGGCCTGCCCAGGCATTATAAAACAGTAAATCTATTGGCATGTTGAAACTTTCAGGATCATTTTCAAATATTTTGTCGGTTCTGTAAAGTCTTAATCCTGAAATTCCGTATCCCCAGTTTATCGAGGGTGTTAAAAAAGGTTTTTCGAATGAAATGGTAAACCCTTCCCGGCGGTATGTATTCAAATAACCTGCATTTAAGTCAATGAACTTTCCGCTGATATTTTTAATGTTGTAATAGGTTTCAATGCCCATATAGGGTTGTTTGGACAGATGGCCGACAAACCTGAATGATATTTGGTGGCCTATGCCAAAAATATTTTGATTATATATTTCAAGTGCTGCTGAATTTATTCCATCTACCTGTCCGGAAGCACCAACGGAAAACCGGTCTTTTGTAACTATATGGACATTTACAAAGCTTTCATATATTGAGTCTTGTGTTATTATGATCCTTAAGTCATGAATAAACGGCAGGTCTCTTATTATTCTTTCTGTTTCATAAAGCTGATCCGGATCGAGATAATCACCCACCTTAAAAAGAACCATCTTTTTTATTGTATTTAAGTTTGATTTTGTGTGTATTGAATTAGCAGTTTTTTCAATAAAACTTACTGCACGTTTTGTGGTATCTTCAAAAACGGGCCCGAAAACATTCAATGGCTGAATAGTAATTTTTGAAATTATTTTGCCTTCCATAGTTTTATAATAGTCGGCCGAAAGGGTTTTTTTGCCGGTTGCTTTGTCAGGCTGCGATATGAGAAGATCATAAAAGATCCCCGTTAGCTTTTTTTGCTTTGCCCTATACTCCAAACTGTCATAAAACTGATCATATTTGTCAGGTTGTTTAGAGGGTATGACTAAAGTATCTTTTCGGGTATTTTGCCCGTATATAGTATGGGTAAATGATAAAAATAGCAGCAGCAGAAGAATTTCCGCCGGTTTTTTTAATATAAGTTGAGTTCTTCTCATTTTTCCCTTGAGAGAAAATAATTTGAATATAATGCGAATTATTTCAGAAAAATAATCATTTTAAATAATTGCCGGCTAATCATTTTTCGTTAAAATTGGTTAAAGTGCAAAATTGTTAAATTAAAAATAGTAAAAGGTAAACCTCAGAGTAATAAACTTTATTTTATATTTTTGTTTTGTGAGTAAACTGAAGGAGATATATCACAGAAATATTTATGGTGTCATCGGCACTTTGATATTTCATATACTTCTATTTTCGGCATTACTGTTAGCCGATGTAGACATAAAAGGCAATGTTCTGGAAGAGGAGGTTATTATTGAATTTCCCGACTTGATTTCTGAAATGGAGATACCTGAGCCTGAAATACCGGAGCCGGAGGAGGAGGTAGCCGATAATGAGACTGAACAACCGGAAGTTCAGCAAAATATGCTTACTAACATTGCTTCGAACAGGCTTACCAATGTTGCCTCAAACAGGCTTGCAGAAAATGCGGATAAATTTTTTGATGAAGATTATATGAAAGAGGTTGAAGATGCCAGGAAGCTGGTATCAGATGTGAATAATCAGCTTTCAAAAGAGATAAAAAGCCTTGATGACATAAAAATGCCGGTTGAAACTACCGAAAATATGGACCCGGATTCTGTAAAGAATGTTTTTTATGCCGGTGAAAGCAATATCGTCTATTATCTTGAAAACCGCTATCATTTAAGTTTGCCCATTCCTGTTTATCTGGCACAGGGCGGGGGGAAAGTGATTGTCGATATAGAGGTTAACCGGGAAGGAAAGGTTGTCAGAGCCACTTTCCGCAATAACCCTTCTGTTCGCGACGATAAAATATTTTTATATGCAACTGCAGCTGCATCAAGGACTATTTTTAATAAAGATGACACTGCTCCGGAAATTCAAAGAGGAACAATTCATTATACTTTTGTTGCTCAATAAATTATTAGTTAAAATTATTTTTTATTTAACAGAATTTAACAAAAATATCTTGCATTATCTTAAAAATGAACCTATATTTGGATTACGTTTATTTTCATAAGTTTAGGTTTAGTTAGGTTAGTTAGTTTAATGAGAAAAGGATGGGTTGTTGAGCCCATCCTTCTTTTTTTAGCAGACAGTTGCCATAACTGTCTTTTTTAAAAACAAATGGGAACCATTTTTTTACAAATAGTTCCCATCACGCGGGTTAACCTAAGCGCTCCCGTGTGCCGGATTACAGTTATTGTGGCCGGCATCAGCTTTTTTACAGGCTTATGCCCTGTACCCGCAGGTAAAGCTTTTTATGGCATTTACCGTTGAGCAGTCCGCTCGGTTTTCCGGATTACCTTCACGGACGAAGTGTCTTTCAGAGCTTTTGGCAAAAATCCGGAGATATTTGCCGCCTGCTGTCAGCACCTCAGCTGTTTGGATTTGGTGCTGTGCAATGTGGCTAAAAGAAGCTTGCTTCTTTTGCCTCTTGCCTGAAGACTCAATCTCGAAAGAACGTCTGGTTTTCTTTTGATGATTGAAAGAACCTTTGGTTTCCAGACCACCCGGTTCAAACTTCGGTTCCTCTGATGTGCCTTCCCTTGAGAAGGTGAGAACAGGTTTGTATTTCAACTAAGAAATACTCGTCTTTCCCACATTTTTGGAACTGCCTTTTATCTCTCACCCGGTAATTACAAAATTATAAAATAATTATAGTAGTTGTCAACTTTTTGCGGTTATATATATTCACTTTATTTTAACCGGTTTTATTAACATTTGTTAATAAAATTAAATATTTTGAATTCTAAGAGAGGCGGCTTTTAAAGTCCTCATAATAGAAATTCCTGACGACTTTCAGTTTATTGTCACTTGTCCATATTGTAATGGCAGGATGCTTTACCCCATTAAACATAGTTGTTTTTACCATAGTGTAGTGGATCATATCTTTAAAAATCACCTTGTCGCCTGCTTTAAGCTCCCGGTCAAAATCATAGACCTCCATAAAATCGCCTGCAAGACAGCTGATCCCGCCCAATCTGTATTTATATCTTCCTGCTTTACCGGGGTTTGCCGCCCCTTCAACTGCCGGACGGTAGGGCATTTCAAGTGTATCAGGCATATGCGCCGTGAAGGATATATCGAGGATAGCTGTTAGTATACCTTTGTGCTCAACTATATCTTGCACTGTTGATATCAGCACTCCGGTATTCCAGACAATTGCACTGCCGGGTTCGAGGATGATACTGACCTTATATTTTTTCTTGAACTCTTTCAGCAGACAGATAAGATGATTATGGTCATATCCCTCCCCGGTTATAAGATGTCCTCCTCCCATATTTACCCATTTTACCTTTTTAAGATGTTTTTCAAATTTTTGTTCAAGGTGACAGAGCACTTTTTCTAAGCTGTAGGAGTTTGATTCGCAAAGAACATGAAAATGTATTCCTTCGATACCTTCAGGAAGCTTGTCGGGAAATTCAGCGCTGCCCACACCCAGCCTTGAACCGGCAGATCCCGGGTTATACAAAGTAGTCTTTACATCAGAGAATTCAGGATTTACCCTTATCCCGCAAGATATATGCCTATCCGATTTTTGTACTTTTTTATAATATTTGTAAAATTGGTTGAATGAATTAAACACTATGTGGTCTGAATATTTCAGCAGCTCTTCAAAATCCTCTTCCATATATGCCGGCGAATAGGTAAATGCAGGGGATTTCATCTCTTCAAAACAGAGTTTTGCTTCATTTAATGAGCTGGCAGCAGCTCCTTTGAGATACTTTCGTATCAACGGGAATACACTCCACATGGCAAACCCTTTAAAAGCAGGAATAATTTTTATACCGGCTTCATCTTGTACCCTTTTGATCAGTTGAAGATTTTTGATCAGTAAGCTTTCATCCAGCACAAATGAGGGTGAAGGTATTTTTGAATAGTCCAAATCTCTCTTAATTTAAATTTGGGTGTAACTATTGCACATTTGCTTATGAGTTATAACTCCAGGTCGATATCTGTTTTCTCATTCCATGGCAATCCATGCTCTCCGATTTTTTCCATAAATGGATCGGGATTGAACTGTTCTACATTGAATACTCCTTTGCCCTGCCATTTTCCGGTAAGCAGCATAGCAGCCCCTAACATGGCCGGCACCCCTGTTGTATAGGATACAGCCTGGGTACCTGTTTCCTGATATGCCTGCTGATGACTGCAGTTGTTCCATATATAACAGGTTTTTTCTTTGCCATCTTTTATGCCTCTGATGCGGCAGCCGATAGAGGTTTCACCTGTGTAGTTTTCTCCCAGTTCTCCGGGATCGGGTAAAACATGCTTTAAGAATTCTAAAGGTACCACTTCTATGCCTTTATAAATTACGGGATCGATACGTGCCATTCCAATATTCTGGATTACACGCAGGTGGGTAAGATACTCCTGTCCGAAAGTCATCCAGAATCTTGCCCGCTTCAATGTTGGAAAATTTTTAACCAAAGACTCAAGCTCTTCATGGAATATGAGGTATGAATCGCGTGGGCCGATATTTGGATAATTAAGAATTTTTTTTACAGCATGAGGCTCTGTCTCTACCCATCTGCCCCCTTCCCAGTATCTCCCTTTTTGTGTTATTTCGCGGATATTGATCTCAGGATTGAAATTTGTTGCAAATGCTTTTCCGTGGTCCCCGGCGTTACAGTCGACTATGTCGAGAAAGTGCAATTCGTCGAAATGATGCTTTGCTGCATAAGCCGTGTATATATTGGTCACACCGGGGTCAAATCCGCAGCCGAGGATTGCAGTGATTCCTCTCTTTTTATATCTGTCATTATATGCCCATTGCCAGCTGTACTCAAATTTAGCTTCATCCCTGGGTTCATAATTTGCTGTATCAAGGTAGTTAACACCTGTTTCCAGGCAGGCATCCATTATGGGCAGATCCTGATATGGCAATGCCACATTAATAACCAATTCTGGCTTAAAGTTATTTATAAGGTTTGCTACTTCCGTGCTATTGTCGGCATTTACCTGCGCAGTCTCGATGATGCCGCGTCCTGTCTCTTTTGCAATTTTATCGCATTTTGATTTTGTACGGCTGGCCAGAAGGATTTTGGAAAAGATTTCAGGGTTGGCAGCACATTTTGCAGCTACAACACGACCAACACCACCTGCTCCGATAATTATTATTTTGCTCATAATTTTAATTAGTTCAGTGTCAATTTTATAATTTTGTAACTTTGGACAGAGTAAAAATATTTATGCCAAATTAAGCATTTTTTAATGAACAAAACAGTACTTAACAAGGATTTTAATCCAAGTGGAACCGGATTAAATAATGGTAATTTCATCGGACTGCCATACTCTTATGAAACAGCAAATATTATTTTGTTGCCTGTGCCCTGGGATGTAACTGTGTCGGGTGATGAAGGCACAGCTATGGCACCGGCTTCCATTCTCAATGTGTCGAGACAGCTGGATCTTTTTGATGTTGATATCAGGGATGCATGGAAGCTTGGTATTTATATGGCACCGGTGAACCAAAATATTATGAATGAAAGAAATAATCTTCGCCCGAAAGCATTTGCTCATATTGATAAAATTGAAAGCGGTGATATAAATATCTCATCCGGTGAGTTGGATAAGGTTAATGAAGGATGTGCAAAATTGAACTCTTTAATTTTCAGTGAGTCAAAAAAAGTTATTGAGGCCGGTAAGATTTGTGGCGTGGTTGGAGGGGATCATAGTGTTTCTCTCGGTCTGGTACAGGCGCTGGGAGATTTTTATCAATCTTTTGGCATACTGCAGATAGATGCGCATATGGATCTGCGTAAAAGCTATCAGGGATTTACCTGGTCACATGCTTCTGCCTTTTATAATATTCTTAAAGAAAAATCTGTTTCCAAATTGGTTCAGGTTGCCATTCGCGATTTTTGTGAAGAGGAAGCGGAGATGATACATGCCGAAACAGGACGGGTTGAAGTGTTTTTTGATCATGATCTGCAAGAGAAAAAATTTAATGGGGTTTTATGGGGAGTGATTTGTGAGGAGGTAGTGGCGCAGTTACCTGAGAATGTTTATATAAGTGTTGATCTTGACGGATTAGACCCTAAACTTTGTCCAAATACCGGTACCCCTGTACCCGGAGGAGTAGATTATGGAGAATTGCTCTATCTGTTCAGGAAAGTTATACAATCGGGGAAAAAGATTATCGGCTTTGATGTTTGTGAAGCCGGAAATGATAATTGGGATGCTAATGTAGCAGCCAGGATAATATATAAATTAAGTAATCTGGCCGGCCGCTCGCAAGGGTTTATCTGAAACCGTGAAGGCGGATAAAATTACCGCTTGTCTCTGAACAGATGAAAAAACCCTCGTGCTTTTCGTCTTTTGTCATCCCTGCCTATTCCTTCGATCACGTAATAGTAGACCCCCGGACTTGCATATCTGCCTCCAACGCGGCCATCCCACACCGTTGCAGTATAAGTCTCTTCAAAGCCTTGTATATTATTATTTTCCCAGAAGTGAAGCCTCTTTCCCCAGCGGTTAAAAATTTCAATCTTAATACTTTGCATCGACCAGAACTTAACCACAAAAAAGTCATTGGTGCCGTCTCCGTTAGGGGTGAATACGTTAGGTACGGCAACAAAGGATGTATCTACTACTATATAATCATTAAGATATGTCGTATCGGCACAGGTCAGAGTATCTGAAACTCTTACTGAGACTAACTTAACCATATAGTATCCTGATTTTTCGTAGGTATAGACAGGATTTTGATCATATGCAACTATCATGATACTGTCAACCGGCTGCCGGCCATCTTCCGAGTCTTTTTTTATCTCATCAAGGCTGCGAAAAAAGTGCCAGATATATTGATCACTATTTTTTGACAGGTTGTTAAATGTGACTGTCAGGGGAGCTTCCCCTTGCATGGGGGCGGCAGTAAAATCTGCAATTACAGCTACTGATCCATAATTGATGATGCTGACTGCTTCACATCCAAACTGATCATATACCCTGAAACTATACTCTGCATCATCAAGGGGAAGATCAAATATTTTTATGGTGGTCAGGGAGCTTAGCAGTACCTCCTTTTCTTTCCATTCTGCTTTTATCTCTTTTGCTATCTCTAACTCTGTATTGTCAGCCGGATCATAATACTTTATTGCAGATGAGGTATAGGTGCCTTCGAGGGTAAATGACTGACAATCGGATTGTGATATTTTTGCTTCAGCTGCCAAAAAGTTGTTTATTATCCACGCCCGGTAAATCTCAACAGTTGTACCTAAAGTGACAGTTGCACGATAACAGCCATCGGCAAGGTTTGTGATTGTCGACTGCATATCATCGGTACTTTCTGAAAAATATAGCCCGAACTCAGAAGTTTGATTGTTATATTTTTCCCAAAGTATGGTCTTTGTACCCTCTAAAGTTGTGTTTACCTGCAAAACACCATCTTTTGAGGAAGCATCGGAAGAGCAAAATATGTAAATATTATCAGTCTCCTGAAATACCGGATAACGGGTTGCGATTACAGCCGATGAGCCGGGGGCGGTAAGTTGAGCTTCAGCCTTTCCGGCAAATAGCCAAACGGTGATGAAAAGAGATATATAAAACGCTTTAATTATACTCCTGGGTTTCGATTTTAATCCGAATGCTCGTTTCATACTACTTAACACTTAAAGCTACAATATTAACGTATAATTTTTATTTAATTGTTTTATAATATCGAAAAATCAAACTTTCAGGTTTTAATAATGTGTGTCGGCATTACAAGCAAGGTGATGTTAACTTCCGTGAGTTGTTAATAAAAGCTTGCATAAAAGAGATGTATTCTGTTAAACATCCTCTATTTTTGTTTTTTTATCAGATTAAAATATTGAAGTGTTTGATTATTTAAAAGATTTAAATAAAATCCAGTATGATGCGGTTGTTAACACTGAAGGTCCTGCTTTGGTAATTGCAGGGGCAGGTTCCGGCAAGACCAGGGTTTTAACTTATCGCATAGCGCATTTGCTGAGAAAGGAGGTGCGCCCCTCTTCCATTCTTGCTCTTACCTTTACAAATAAAGCTGCCCGTGAAATGAAAGAAAGGATAGCCGGAGTGGTTGGTGAGAATATGGCAGGATACCTCTGGATGGGGACTTTTCATTCAATTTTTGCCCGTATACTGAGAATAGAGCATGAGGCGACAGGTTACCCTCATAACTTTACAATCTTTGATGCTGCAGATAGTAAAAATTTGATTAAAAGTGTAATTAAAAGTTTCAGGTTTGATGAAAAAGTATATAAACCGGGTATTGTGGCATCAAGAATATCGATGGCTAAAAATAGCTTGGTTACGCCTGTCTCCTATGCACAAAATATTGAAATCACAAGTATTGACAGTTCGATGAAGATGCCTGCAATTTCAGAAATTTACCGGGAATATGCAAAGAGAAGCTTTCTTTCGGGAGCAATGGATTTTGATGATCTGCTATTGAAGACAAATCAGCTTTTTAACAGTCACCCCGGGATATTGGAAAAATACCGGGAGCGTTTCAGCTATATTTTGGTTGATGAATATCAAGACACAAATTATTCGCAATATCTGATTGTTAAAAAACTTGCCAAAAGATACCAAAATCTTTGTGTTGTTGGTGATGATGCTCAAAGTATATACTCTTTCAGGGGGGCGAGGATTGAAAATATTCTTAGCTTTCAGCAGGATTACCCCAATCATAAAATATTTAAGTTAGAGCAGAATTACAGGTCAACCAAGACCATTGTGAATGCAGCAAACAGTGTTATAGCAAAAAACAGAAGGCAGATTCCCAAAACTGTATATTCCCAAAAAGAGACAGGCCGGCCGATAAAAGTTATTTCAGCATTGACAGATAATGAAGAAGGATTTTTGGTTGCCCGGGAGATAGCCGAAACACAATTGCGGGATCATCATAAAAATATGGATTATGCCATTTTATATCGTACAAATGCTCAGTCAAGAATTTTTGAGGAGGCTTTGCGAAGACGCAATATTCCTTATAAAATATATGGGGGGTTAAGTTTTTATCAACGCAAAGAGATTAAGGATATAATTGCTTTTTTTCGGATAGTAGTGAATTCGTGGGATAATGAAGCATTAAAGAGGATTATCAATATCCCGTCAAGGGGTATCGGACAAACCACTGTCGGCAGACTTGAGGAGACAGCCGTTGGCATGGAGCTGCCAATATGGAAAATATTGGAAGAGCTTCCCGGTAAAAATATTGCAGGATTTAATAAGGGCATTATTTCAAGGTTAGGACAATTTGTTGAAATGATCCGTGGATTTATGGAGGTTGCAAAGGAGTGTGATGCTTTTGCAACAGCCGTTGCAATTGCTGAAAAAACCGGTATCCTGAAGGAGCTTAGTGCTGATAAATCGCCTGAAAGTGTTAGTCGCCATGAAAATATTCAGGAGTTATTAAATGCAATTAAAGAGTTCAGTCTGAATGCTCTTGAAGAAGGGGCATCCGGTAAATTAAGCGACTATCTGGAAAATATATCTCTGCTTACTGATCAGGATACAGATAAAGATGATGACCGTGATAAAGTTACTTTGATGACCGTTCACTCTGCAAAAGGATTGGAGTTTAAGAATGTTTTTATTGTTGGCCTTGAAGAAGAGCTGTTTCCTTCGTTACAGCAGAATATGAAACGAAGAGCTGAAGCTATTGAGGAGGAGCGAAGGCTTTTTTATGTAGCTCTTACCAGGGCGGAGGAGAATGTCTGGCTGAGCTATGCAAATCAAAGATACCGTTGGGGAAGACCATCCCGTTGTATTCCCAGCAGATTTCTGACAGAGCTGGATAAGAAGTTTTTGGAAGGTTTAAATATAGATAAGTACGGTTCAAGCAGTAATAAGAGAGAAAGTTATCAGACACCTTCAGGGATTTACCGCTCTGAAATTTTCCGCAATAAAATCAATAATATTAAATATGCTGAAACGACTGATAAAAATTTTAAAGGTGATGATCCCGGAAAAATAGTTCAGGGTATGATTGTAGAACATCAAAAATTTGGTACGGGGAAAGTGTTAAAGGTAGAAGGGGTTTCATCCGATAAAAAAGTTTTTGTGTTTTTTCAGAATGCCGGCAATAAGCAGTTATTGCTGAAATTTGCAAAATTGAAGATAATTGGATAAAGTGTAAGAGGGAATAGGGAATCAGGAATTGCTTATTGTTTGGAAATGATTAATTTTGTAATGAATTAAAAAATCGTGACCGGATTTTTTTATTGGTTACAAAATAGTTGAAAGAATATGAAGATGTCAGTTTTAAAAGATTATAATACAATGAGAAAGAAATTGCCTATGCCGGAATATGGAAGGAATATTCAGAATATGGTAGATCACCTTTTGACAATTGAAGAGAGAGAGAAGAGGAATAAGGCGGCACAAACAGTTATTGATGTTATGGGCAATCTCTATCCTTATCTTCGGGATGTGTCTGAATTTAAGCATAAACTATGGGACCACTTGGCTATAATGACAGACTTTAAGTTAGATATCGACTATCCTTATGATCCTCCGTCGCCGGAGATACTTCGTGGAAAACCGGCAAGATTGTCATATAGCCAGAATCTGTTAAAGTACAGGCATTACGGGCTGATAATTACCAAGATGATTGAAGCGGCTATAAAAATGGAAGGCGACGAGCAGCGTATATTGATTGAACAGATTGCCAATCAGATGAAGAAGCTTTATCTGGCCTGGAACAAGGATTCGGTAGAGGATGAAAAGATTTTTAAAGATCTGGAGGAGATGTCGGATTATAAGCTGAAAGTACCCTCCGGCCTGAAGCTTGGAGAAATAAGAGTTCAGACTGCTAAAAAGAAGAGAAAGAAGAAATAAAAACTTTTAAAAATGGCATCATTCCGGATTGAAGGTGGTTATCATCTGGAGGGTTCATTAGAACCACAGGGAGCAAAAAATGAAGCTTTGGAGGTAATTAGTGCAGTCTTGTTGACCTCAGACGATGTAACAATTGAAAATATTCCTGAGATCAGAGATGTTTTGAACCTTACCGAGATACTGAAAGGGTTAGGAGTTAAGGTGAAACGGCTTAAGAAGGGCAGTTATCTTTTTAATGCGGCAGATGTAAATATTGATTATCTTAAATCTCCTGAATATGCAATACAGGCAGTCAGCCTTAGAGGGTCGGTGATGATTATCGGGCCTTTATTGGCACGCTTCGGACAAGGATTCATTCCGCAGCCGGGAGGGGATAAAATTGGCAGGCGCAGGATTGACACTCATTTTAACGGGCTTCAAAAGCTGGGTGCACTTTTTGATTTCGACAGTAAGAACCGGTATTACTCTGTTTCAGCTCCTAAGCTGAAGGGTGCTTATATGTTGCTTGAAGAGGCTTCTGTTACGGGTACGGCCAATATATTGATGGCTGCTGTTTTGGCTGAAGGGGTTACTACAGTTTATAATGCTGCCTGTGAGCCATATATCCAGCAACTTTGTAAAATGTTAAACTCCATGGGAGCCCGCATTTCAGGTGTCGGTTCAAATTTGCTTACAGTTGAAGGAGTTGAAAAACTTTCGGGATGCACTCATGAAGTGATGCCCGATATGATTGAAGTAGGAAGTTTTATTGGCCTGGCAGCAATGACCGCCTCTGATATTACCATAAAAAATGTTGATCCGGCTACACTTGGAATAATCCCTGCTTCTTTTCGTAAGCTTGGAGTAAATGTGCAACAGGCAGGAAGAGATATTGTTGTCAGGGATACCGGGAATTATGAAATAGAAACCTATATCGACGGTTCTATTATGACTATTGCCGACGCACCCTGGCCGGGCTTGACCCCCGACCTTCTTAGTGTTTTGTTAGTAGTTGCCATCCAGGCAAAAGGGAGTGTTCTGATTCATCAAAAGATGTTTGAAAGCAGGCTGTTTTTTGTTGATAAGCTGATTGATATGGGCGCCAGGATCATTTTATGTGATCCTCACAGGGCAACAGTTATTGGCCTGAACAGAGAGCATTGCCTCAGGGCAACAAAGATGTCATCACCCGATATACGGGCAGGCATTGCTCTTTTAATTGCAGCTTTGTCGGCTAAAGGTGTCAGTATTATTGAAAATATTGAGCAGATAGACAGGGGGTACGAAAATATTGAAAGCAGGCTTAATAAAATTGGGGCAAAAATCACCAGAGAGTGAGCTGCTTCAATTTCAATCAGCAATGAAGATATAGTGGTCATTGCTCAGTTCATTTCAGATAATTGTAGAAAATTAATGAGAGTATCCGTAATATTTATAATATTAACCATACTAACTCCGGCTGTATCACTGTCGCAAAGCAGGATCGGGATTGGTATAGGGAGTAAAGCTCCTGAAATTACAGGTAAGTCGATTAGCGGAAAGACAATAAAATTGTCGGATAGTAATAAAAAGATAGTCCTGCTTGATTTTTGGGCATCCTGGTGTGGTCCCTGCAGGAAAGAAAATCCGATAATAGTTAATGTTTATAACAAATATAAAAATAGGAATTTTGCTGATGGTAAAGGTTTTACCGTTTTCAGTGTATCTCTTGACCGAACGGAAGTTTCATGGAAAAAGGCAGTGAAAGATGATAAATTGGAGTGGGAATATCATTTGAGTGATCTGAAAGGATGGTACTCTAAGTATGCAGCTGTTTATAGTATAAAAAGAATTCCTTCAAATTTTTTGATTGACGGCAACGGGATCATAATTGCGCGGGATTTGCGCGGGGTTGAGCTTGAAGCTGTTCTTGAAAGAATGTTAAAGTAGCAGCACCTGTTTTAAGCAAAAAAATGTAACAAATTGGCGCTTTTTTTTATTTTCAGGTGCCAATTTGTCTTTTATACCGGTATGGCAGATTATTTGATATAGTAAAATGCAAAATTAAATGAATTAACATGGCGGAAGAGGTAAAAAACAGTATGCCGGAAGAGAAAGAAAGTTCCGGCAGCGATGCATCATTGGCAGATAATAAGCCTGGCAAAGAGGAGGCGCAGGAGGTGGTTCATGAAAAGACAAAGAGATCAAAAAGTCATGAAGAAAGTAAAAAGAAGCCTCATAAAAGTGAGTTGAAAATATTAGAGTTAGAGAAGAGGGTAGAAGAGTTAACCGATAAACATTTACGACTTCAGGCAGAGTTTGACAATTACCGGAAACGTACCTTGCGCGAAAAAGCTGATTTGATCAGGTCGGGCGGTGAATCGGCACTTAGAAATATTTTACCTGTGATTGATGATTTTGAGCGTGCTGTCGATTCACTGAAAAATGTTCCGGATGATGATTCTATTAAGCTGGGCACCATACTTATATATAATAAGTTTAAAGAATTTTTAAATAGTAATAATGTCAGGGAGATTGAAGCATTGCATAAAGATTTTAATGTAGATCTTCATGAGGCAATTACAAAGATTCCTGCCTGCGAGGAAAAGTTAAAAGGGAAAATATTAGAAGTGATTCAGAAGGGTTACACCTTGAACGATAAAGTTATACGCTTTGCCAAAGTTGTGGTAGGCGAATAAAATTTTATAACTAAGATGACAAAAAGAGATTATTACGAAGTATTGGGAGTGGGCAGGAGTGCTTCTTCGGAAGAGATTAAGAAAGCATACAGGAAGCAGGCTCTTAAATATCATCCTGATAAGAACCCGGGTGATAAAGAGTCTGAGGAGAAGTTTAAAGAAGCAGCTGAAGCATATGAAGTACTTCGTGACCCTGAAAAAAGAGGAAGATATGATCAGTTCGGGCATGCCGGTGTTGGCGGCTCAGCAGGTCAGGGTGGAGGGTTTAGCGGTTTTTCTGATATTGAAGATATATTTTCGGCTTTCGGAGATATTTTCGGCGGACATTTTGGCGGCTTTGGAGGTTTTGGCGGATCACGCGGACAAACTGCCCGCAGGCATGTCAGCCGGGGCTCTGACCTTAGAGTTAAGGTAAAGTTGAACCTTAAGGAGATAGCAAACGGAGTTGAGAAAAAGATAAAGGTTAAAAAATATGTAAAGTGTTCAAATTGCGGTGGAACCGGCGCAAAAGACAGCTCTTCGTACACTACCTGTTCAACATGTCACGGATCGGGGAGGGTTACCAGGATTACCAACACCTTATTGGGGCAGATGCAAACTACTTCAGTTTGTCCTTCCTGTCAGGGAGATGGTAAAATTATTTCCGATAAGTGTCATTATTGTGCAGGGGAGGGAGTGGTACGTGGCGAAGAGGTTATTTCAATCAATATTCCACCCGGTGTCGGTGAAGGCATGCAGATGAATGTTTCCGGTAAAGGTAATGCCGCACGCAGGGGAGGTATAAGCGGGGATCTTCTTGTTGTAATTAAGGAGGAGGATCACCCTGAACTTTTGCGTGATGGCAATAACTTGATCTATAATCTGTTTTTATCTTTTCCGGAAATTACTCTTGGCACCACAGCCGAGATACCCACAGTTGATAGTAAGGTAAAAGTAAAAATTGAGCCGGGAACTCAACCGGAAAAAATCCTCAGGCTTCGCGGTAAAGGGCTTCCTGATGTGAACGGGTATGGGAAAGGAGATCTTCTTGTAAGAGTCCATGTGTGGATACCCAAAAAGTTAAGTCAGGAGGAGAGGCGAATTCTTGAGAAATTAATGAGTTCTTCCTCTTTTCAGACAGGCCCCTCGGAGGAAGAAAAATCATTTTTTGAGAAGATGAAGGATATGTTTTAATTTTGATGTTAGAGAAGTCTTGTGCCTTTGCCCGTTGCAATCTGGGCTGCACTTGTTATAAGAACTTCTTTAACACCACCTTGTTTGGCACGAAATCCATTTTCCAGTTTCGGGATCATTCCCTTGCTTATTACTCCCTCTTCACGGTAGTTAATAGAGGTATCCATGTCGAGATAGTCGATTACACTGCTGTCATCTTCCGGATTCCGGAGAACGCCGCTCTTTTCAAAACAGTAAAAGAGATGTACATCAAAATATGCAGTCAGCTCGACAGCCACTGCAGAAGCAATGGTATCTGCATTGGTATTAAGAAGGGTTCCTTTATTATCGTGGGTAAGGGGAGCGATCACGGGAACAATATTTTCATTAATAAGCAAACGTAATTCACGGGTATTAATACTTTTTACATCACCTGCAAATCCATAGTCAATCTCTTCCACGGGACGTTTTACCGCGGTTATAAGATTCATGTCTGCACCGGTAAGCCCCAATGCATTACAGCCCCTTGCCTGCAAGCCGGCTACTATATTTTTATTTATCAGCCCTGCATAAACCATGGTTACTACATTGAGCATCTCTTTACCGGTAATCCGCCTTCCATTTACCATTTCAGTTTTTATGCCAAGTTTATTGGCAAGATTGGTAGCTGCGGGGCCTCCTCCATGTACCAGTATTTTATAACCGGATACAGTTATTAACATATCCAACAGATTGCTTAACGACTCAGGGTCTTCAACCACTTTACCTCCTACTTTGAAAATTTTAATTTTATCCATATTACAAATTTGCAGCTAAAATTTAAATTAAAACCGGTATTTTACAGAACTCCTTTGGTAGTGGGGATCCGCAGGTTTTCCGGATCACGCCTGATTGCTATTTTCAATGCCTTTGAAAATGATTTAAAAATAGCTTCTATTTTATGATGCTCATTATCTCCCTCTGCTTTAATATTGAGATTACAGAGAGCAGCATCTGAAAAAGATTTAAAAAAGTGCATAAACATTTCTGAAGGCATATCTCCTGTCATATCACGTTTAAATTCTGCTTCCCATACTAACCAGGGCCTCCCTCCGAAGTCAATTGCCACGGTAGCTAATGAGTCATCCATTGGCAGCATAAATCCATATCTTTCAATACCTCTTTTATTTCCAAGGGCACTTCTGAAAGCTTCTCCCAGTGCAAGAGCAGTATCCTCAATTGTATGATGTTCGTCTACTTCAAGGTCACCTTTAACATTAATATACAGGTCTACTCCTGCATGCCTGCCTATTTGATTAAGCATATGATCAAAAAATTTAAGCCCCGTTGATATATTCGATACTCCCGAACCTTCAAGGTTAAGTCTGATTACCACATCAGTTTCATTTGTTTTTCGTTTTATTTCAACTACCCTCGGGGGTGCTGCCAAGAAGGTGTATATCTCATCCCAGCTTTTTGCAATCAGTACGCAGTTCTCTTCCAACCCTTTTTCTTTCAGTTGTTCGGCTAAATTGTCATTATCTAACAGTATACCCTTAGCACCAAGGTTTTTCGCCAGTTCAACATCGGTAAGCCTGTCGCCGATCACATAGCTTCCTGCCAGGTTAAAGCCGCCTTTTAAATATTCACCAAGCATTCCGGTACCCGGCTTTCTTGTCGGGGCATTATCTTCGGGTTTACTTCTGTCGATCAGTATATCTTCAAATATGACATCTTCATTTTCAAAGGCTTTTAGCATTTTATTTTGAGCAGGCCAAAATGTCTCTTCAGGAAAGGAGTTTGTGCCCAAGCCATCCTGATTAGATACAATAACTAATTTGTATTCAGATAGTTTACTTATTTTATACAGGTTTCTGAACACGCCCGGGATGAACTCTAATTTTTCAAGTGAGTCGATCTGTTCATCTTGCGGTTCATAAATTAATGTTCCGTCACGGTCGATAAAGAGTACTTTTTGTTTCATACTAAATTATTTAATGCTTTAATCAGAATTTCATTTTCCGAAGGTGAACCGATTGTAAATCTGAGACTACCCTCACACAGAAATAGATTTGACCGGTCCCGGACAATAATACCATGTTCCATCAGATAGTTATGTATTCCATGAGCATCGTGCATTTTTATAAGCAGGAAGTTGGCATCAGAAGGATAGACCTCTATAACAAAAGGCAATTTTTTCAACTGCTCAGCCATTTTTTGCCTTTCGGCAATAATAGATTTCACCCATTTGTTAAGTTGTTTTTTATTATTCAGCTGCTCCATTACTTTAGTCTGGGTCAGTGTATTCAGGTTGTAGGGATATTTAATTTTTGTCAATACCGAAATTATTTCAGATGAGGCAAAGGCCATACCCAATCTCACCCCTGCCATTCCCCATGCTTTTGAAAAGGTATGCAGGATAATCAGATTTGAAAAATTATTAAGTTCCGGGAGTAATGTTTTTCCCGGTGCAAAGTCAATATATGCTTCATCCAGTACAACCAATCCTTTAAATTTTTTGACAATATTTAATATTTCATCACTGTGAAGAGAGTTCCCGGTTGGATTATTGGGTGAGCAGAGAAAAATAATTTTTGTTTGCTCATTAACTTCTGATAAAATACGCGAAGCATCCAATTCAAATTTTTCTGTAAGAGGAACTTTTTTAACTTCAATATTATTAATGTCTGCAGCTACCTGGTACATTCCGTAAGTAGGGTTTATTGTAATGATATTGTCTCTCCCCGGCTCGCAAAATGCCCGTAAAACCAGATCAATGGGTTCATCACTTCCATTACCCAGGAAAACCTGTTCCTTCTGGACACCTTTAATGGCAGCTATCTTTTTTTTCAGCAATCGCTGTTTTGGGTCAGGATAGCGGTTGTAAGGCTGATTGAAAGGATTTTCATTTGCATCCAGGTATACAATTGCTTCACCCGTAAATTCATCTCTTGCAGAGGAGTATGCCTGAAGAGCCCGGATGTTTTTTCTTAATAATTTATCTATATTCATATGATTAAATTAACTATTTTTAAAGGTATCATATAGCTTTAGCTTGCTCGCATATATTTTAATCGGGATGCTCGTTTCATGATGATTTGGTTGCCGGCAGCTTTTTATTGCTTAATGAGTTGAGTCTCAGTGTTACGGCATTTTTATGTCCTGTCAGCTTTTCAGCTTCAGCCATTATTTCAATTGCCTGCCCGATATTTAAAAGTCCCGTTTCATTAATCTCCTGAAAGGTGATTTTTTTCATGAAGCTGTCGAGGTTAACCCCGCTAAAAGATTTTGCCCACCCGTTTGTGGGCAGTGTATGGTTAGTGCCTGATGCATAATCACCCGCACTTTCGGGAGTTAGGTTGCCAAGGAAAACAGAACCTGCATTTGTTACTTTTTCTGCCAGATCGTGATAATCTGCCGTTGAAAGAATGAGATGTTCCGGTGCATAGGCATTTATAATATCAACTCTATCTTCATAACTGTCCAATATAATAATTACACTGTTTTTTATTGATTGCCCGGCAACCTCCTTTCTGGGAAGATTTTCCATTTGACGATAGAGCTCTTTTGTCACTTTTTTTACCAATTCCCGGTTATCGGTAATAAGAATAACCTGACTGTCGGGCCCATGTTCGGCCTGTGATAACAGGTCAGCTGCCACGAACGAAGGGTTGGCGCTTTTGTCTGCAACTACCATCACTTCCGATGGTCCTGCCGGCATATCGACCGCAGTGTTTTTTAAGCTTACAAGCTGTTTGGCAGCTGTAACATACTGGTTTCCGGGACCAAATATTTTATCTGCTTTTGGTACGCTTTCTGTACCGAATGCCATTGCACCAATTGCCTGTACACCGCCTAATTTAAATACTTTTTTTACACCTGTATAGTTAGCTGCATAAAGTATAGACGGATCTACTGATCCGTCTTTTCCCGGGGGAGTACATATTACAGTTTCCCTGCATCCTGCAATTTTTGCCGGAATTGCCAGCATCAGCACTGTTGAAAATAGCGGAGCGGTACCACCCGGAATATACAGCCCTGCTTTTTCTATGGGAACATTTTTTTGCCAGCAAGAGACACCCGGCATTGTTTCCACTTTTTGTAACTCATATCTCTGTGCTGAGTGAAATATTTCTATATTTTTGGCTGCCAGCACTATTGCCTCTTTTAATAATGGGCTGATAATTTTTTCTGCAGCTTTAAACTCTTTTTCCTTTACAGCTATGTCATCAGGAAAGAACCCGTCAAATTTCAGGGTATATTTTTTGAGTGCCTCATCTCCGTACCGTTCTATTTCATTTAATATGGGGCGGATATTTTCGAAGAGACCGGAAACATCGAAAACCGGGCGTTTAAGTATATCAGGCCATAGCTTTTTTTCAGGATTTTCTATGATTCGCATAATTTATTAAAATATCATCTTTTCAATAGGTATAACCAAAATGCCTTCGGCTCCCGCTTTTTTAAGTTTTCCAATAATTTCCCAGAAATCATTTTCAGCTATAACAGAATGCACGGAGCTCCATCCTCTTTCTGCCAGTGGCATAACCGTGGGGCTTTTCATTCCGGGCAACAGGGCAATCACTTCACTGATCTTTTCATTTGGAGTGTTTAGCAGAATATATTTTTTCCCTTTTGCTCTCTGTACCGATTCGATTCTAAAGATCAGCTCTTTGACTATTTTTTCTTTCTCTTTCGACAGGCCGGGATGTTTAACCAACACTGCCTCAGAGGAAATGACAGTTTTCACCTCTTTCAGCCTGTTGCTGATAAGGGTTGAGCCTGAGCTGACAATATCAAAGATAGCATCGGCAAGTCCTATTCCCGGTGCAATTTCAACAGATCCGGTAATAACATGAATGTCAGCATTTATCTTTTTTTCATTAAGGAATTTTTTTAAAATATTGGGATAAGAGGTGGCTATTTTTTTTCCTTCAAAATATGATAATCCTTTGTAACCGGCCGATTTTGGAATTGCCAGGGATAATCTGCATTTGCTAAATCCTAACCTTTTTGCTATGATAACCTTTTCATTTTTTTCCAGCACCTCATTTTCTCCCACAATCCCAATATCGGCAACTCCGCCTGCAACTGTTTGCGGAATGTCGTCATCGCGAAGGAACAATGCTTCCATAGGGAAGTTTTTTGCTGATGCGGCTAATTTTCGTTTTCCTGTTGAAAGGTCAATGCCCGACTCCCTGATCAGTAATAGTGAGTCATTATTGAGCCGCCCTTTTGTCTGGATAGCTATTTTTAAAATATGTTGCATACTTTTTTATAATTTTTTACAAAAAAAGCTTGCCTAAACGGGCAAGCTTCTGTCTGATACCTTTCAGGGAACCTGACATAGTAACCTGCCAACTTTTAAGTCTGACTGCTGTCTCTATGGTGCTCTCTGTTGTTATTCATTGATATATAGTTGATAAGCCAATAGATGTTATTCTAATTTGATACCGGTCTTTCATTTTATTACAATAATAATGATAAAAATGTATTAGAGCAATGGCTGAATATAATTAATGATCAATATTAAAAATAATTTATTAAAGATTTTTATAGACGGGCAGCTTTTTTCCGGTTCGGGAAGGTGGTTTTCAAAGGTATCGGATAGAACTCGCATATATTTTAATAATTCTCCCGGGAGTAAATATTTATATGCTCGTGGCATATGTTAATCACTACTTTTTCTTAGATAAAGCATTTCTGATTTTATTTAAAATATTTCTAAAGTGATTATACTCCTCAGTTAAAGCTAAGCCTACTCCCTGAGTATATGGTGCGGTCTCGTAAATAAGGTTGTTGTTTGACCGGTTATAAGCCTTAAATCTTATTTTGCCGTCACGGTTCAGTTTTACACTTATTTCAAAATCGCCTACCAGCTCACTGTTATTGGTGGAGTTCGGATTATTATTATTTCCGATATTGCCGTTTATGGTTACCCTGTCATTAAACATTTGTGTGCTGAGAGCCAGCTCTATTTCATCATTTGATATCTGGTTGCCCGGCCTGTAATTGAGTCCGATATCTATATTGTTGCTTATTTGTGACAGCCAGTTACTTAGCTGATTGGAAAAAAGCTCACTTGCAGTTGTTCCGATAAGGTTGGGGTTTTGCGCCTCATAGGTTCCTCTGAGGTATTCAGGAGTATAGAATTTGCCCAGTACCACTAAAGAAAGTATCTGCTTATTCATCTCCTCAGGTGTATTAAAAAACTGTTTTAATTCGTCAATAAGCCTGTCCTCCACACTGGGAAAATTAATTTCGAAATTAATTTCAGGATTTGACAACTCTTCAGAGAGAAGAATTGTACATTCGACCGGAATTCGCTGGCTTTGGTAGATATTATCGTATGTATTAACCAAAAGATCATATAATGAGGCTTTTAGTTTATAGAGAGCTTTAATATTTATATTGGCATTATACGGGCTGCCTGACCAGGTGATAGTACCTCCTTGTTGTATTGTAAAACGTTTGTTTATAACATTTTGAAGAGTAAAAAGATAATCACCTCTGTCAACTGTATAGGTGCCCGAAAGAGTGATATTATTATCTTTGTCCATTCCAAAAACCAGCAGCCCCTCGCCCTGGGCTTTAATAACATCTCCAATTTGTGAGTTATAAATCAGTTGGACCCTTGCTTCAGGGGTGGCCCTGATAGTCAGATTAAGATTGAAGTCACTCTTATTTCTATTTGAAAAAAGGAACTCCTGTTTTACGGGATCCTCTGTTGACACGAATTGTATAAAATCATAACGTGCAATTTCGCTTTCATTTTCAAGATTAATATTTATGTTTGTTCCCTGCAATGTTGTTCCTGAACCGGCCAGGCTGACGTTATTGTCGCGGCCTGTAATGTTGAGTTTTGCATTTGCAATTACCTGTCCGTAAAATTGCGGATTATCGGCACCGGTTGTATTTATAACTGTAATTTTATTTGAAGATACAGAGAGGTTAAAATTCATATTTTGAAAATTGTCGTGTACTATTGTTCCATTAAAGAGACCTTTGTTACCGGCTATATCGCTAAAATTTATATTATTGAAACTAATTGTATCACCTTTGAATCTGATAGAATCGGAAAAATGGTAACTCACTTTAGTATAATCTATTGTAAGCCCTGCATTGGAGCCCATAATATTTCCATCCATCAATATTTTGGATGGATTGCCATATATTTTAATTTTTCCTGAAGCATCGCCGTGAAAATTGGAGAAATTTTTTCTTATCACGGTTTCCAATGCTACAAGAGAAAAGTTGTCAAGTTCAGCATTATAAAGTAATTCATTTTTTGAAGGATTGTAATAACCATTGACATAAAGTGTTTGATGGTCGCCTGTAATAGATCGTAATTCAGAATTAAGGACAGATTTTTTGTTGTCCCATTGATTGACAAACGATATATTTCCAATTATCCTCTCTTTAAATCTGAAATTATCTATGTCCAAACTTGAAAACAGTATTCGTTTTCCATAAAAATCAACCAGCCCGGCCGAGCCATTTAATATTCCACCCAAAGGCAGGTCTTTATTCAGATATTTTTCTAACAATCCCAGATTAATGTTATTGACTCTTAATGAAAGGATATCGGCCAGGTCTCTACTGATCTTACCATCAATATTAAGATTTTGCTTACCGCTAAAAAAAGTGAAGTTACGGATATTTATTGTTGAGCTGTCGATTGTGGCTTCAAACGGTTTTATCTGCCACAGAGAGTCTGCAATATAAATTTCAGATGGCAACCAGTGAATGTCAATATGCGGATGCCGGCTGTTTTTATTTTCTGAAAACAGGACCTGTGCCGCAATTTCTCCATGGTATGACCTGTTTGTCGTATCACCCCATGAGATATTGTTATCTATTACATTATCAGATATTTTTGAATTAATTGTAAGGTTTTGAAGCCTCATACCATTGCGCAGAAGGATTTCTCCAAATCTGAAACGTGATAAGTATTGGTCATCCTCAGGATTATTACCAATAAAAATATTCCTGATCATGACATTTTTCAGGTTGACGCCCGGCATACTTCCTTTGAGTTCAAAAGCAGAGTTTTCGGAGTCTACCATACCGTAAAGAAGGAAGGGGGTCTCTATCTTTACTTCCGGAAGGAATACATTCAGCACATCATCAAGATCTTTAACGTCAAGTTGGTAACCGAATTTATTCCCTTTTGCTTCGGTCAGTTTTTCATAACTTATTGCCGGGATATAATTGTTCAGGCTTTTCCTGATAGAATTGACTATATTTTGAAAATAGTAATTTCCATTGATTTCGATATCTAAGAAGTCGGATGTAAAAGAGAGATATTTTACCGGGCCTCCGGTGATGGACCTCAGCTCTAATCCTTTCAGGTCAAGGTCACCATTAATATTTTTATAATAACCATTTTCAACAATAATGGAACCGGCAAGGTTATCTATTTTATTGCCTGAAAATTCAGCATTCATTGTGAAAGCCATCTCTGCCCCGGGGTACCGGCTGCTCAGGTTCAGCTCATTTGGCAGTGCTTTTTTCAAATCCAACCTGAAGTCGAAGAGAGGAACATCCGGATTGAGATTTATTTTTCCAAGAAAATCAAATGCCAGGTTTGGATCATCTATTTTTACAAAGCCATCGAACATTTTGTTGTCTAAGATTCCGTCAAATCTTATATTTTCATAGTTGTAGCTTTTTACTTCTACTTTGTGGATATCCCCCTCAAAAGCTCCTGCTATTGTCCGGTTTATTCTGTTGATCATACCGTCAACACTTCCGTCAAAAGTTATTTTGCCAATTGAATCTATTTTAAAAAGCTCACCTAAGCTAAAATCTTCCGTGGCTATTTTTCCTCTGAACAAAGTTCTGTCTTTTTTATCCGGTACAACAGAAAGGTCGGTGGTAAGCTTACCCATTTTACTGGTAAGGGTACCAAAGGCTACAAAGTCTTTAGGGAATCCCGTGAAATTACCTTTATATCTGATAATGCCTGTTTCATAAAAAGCTTCCGGGAACTGCAGATATTTTATTCCGTTTTTGGATGGCATCTTTATTTTTCCAAGGTCGTAAAAAGAAGTTTGTGAGCTTTTCAGGTCAAGAAAAAGATACATTGAAGAGAGATCAGAGATTCCGTTGGCATAAAAGTCAAGTATTGCAGAGCTATTTGTTCCCGTAGTAATTGTCAGATCTTTTCCTTTCAGATCATCTTCGCTTCCGTAAATATGGCCTGAAAAGTGAAAAATCTGATCCATTCCTTTTATTTCGGGTATAAGATGAGAAAGTTCAAATAAGCTGATTTTGGAATCAGAAAAGTTAAGGTCAATATTAAAAGATTGTTTGCCGGAAGTATCTTTGTCAGGCAGTGTAAATATAAAATTGCTTTCATTGATTTCTGAGCTTACCGTTTTCATTTCAAAGCCGGATAATGTTATTTTTCTGTCCGCATATAAAAAATCAGAAGCTAACCGGTTGATAGTAAATTCATTACTTTCATTTAATGTAAGTTGTTCAATTTTCCAGCTTAAGGAATCATCTATATATTTAATATTAGAAATATTGAAGTTAATATCATTTACGTTCAACTCTTTTTTTGCATTGCTCAAAATCTCTGAGTAAACTATATTTGCCTCATTGAAAGCAAATCTGTCGACCAATAAGCTCCATTCATCAGGCTTTTTTTCGGGTGTTTTTAAAGAGTCGAGAATAAATTGAAAATTAAAGTTGTTTAAAGTATCTTTTTCAAGGTTAATATGACTGTTTCTGAAAGATAATCTGTTCAGGGCAATCAGCTTTTTGCGGAATCTTATACTATCGATCGATGCATAAATAGTTTTTGTATAAAAAAGGGTATCTTCTTTTTGATCTTCAATAAGAATATCTTTAAGCACAACAGTTTTGAAAAGAGCAATATCCACTTTTCCGATAGAGATGTTTGTATTTATCTTTTCGGATAATTTTTTAATAAGCTGCTTAGTCAGAAAAGTTTGTACCCTGCTGCTACGCAAGGCTATATAGCCGGCGGCAGATAACCCTGTCAGCAATACAAGGGCTATTAACAATATTTTCCACTGTTTTTTAATATTTTTGCACTTTAAATTAAGCTAACATAAGATAATTTCAAATATAAAATATGAAACGAGCATTTAAAATATTTATTCCCGAGAGAATTATTAAAACATATGCGAGTTCCACTATACCTTTAAAAATAAACGATTTTATATAGTATAAAAATTGTCGTACAAACAAGGTGCCATTTTATGAGTAAGATAAAAAAAAGTATCATAATTTTAGGAATTGAATCCTCGTGCGACGATACATCTGCTGCAATTATCAGGGATGGATATATTTTGTCGAATGTTGTGGCAGGGCAGAAGGTTCACGAGGAGTATGGAGGTGTGGTCCCGGAACTTGCTTCCAGGGCACATCAGCGTAATATTATTCCTGTTGTTGATCTTGCCATAAAGCGGGCAGGGCTTCAGATGGCTGATATTTCTGCAGTTGCTTATACCAAGGGGCCGGGGCTTATGGGTTCTTTATTGGTAGGATCTTCTTTTGCCAAAGGCTTTGCGCTTGCTTCGGGTATTCCCCTGATCAGTGTAAACCATCTGCAAGGGCATATATTAGCTGTGTTTATCAAAGAACCGGATAAAAAATATTTTTTTCCGGAATTTCCTTTTCTCTGCTTATTAGTATCCGGAGGAAATTCTCAAATTATTCTTGTGCGCAATTTTTTGGAAATGGAAATTATCGGACAGACTATAGATGATGCAGCGGGAGAGGCATTCGACAAGTGCGCAAAAGTTATGGGGTTGCCCTATCCCGGAGGACCTTATGTTGATAAGCTTGCAAAAAAGGGAGATGCAAAAAAATTTCAGTTTGCAAAGCCGGGGGTTCCCGGACTGGATTACAGCTTCAGTGGACTTAAAACCAGCTTTCTCTATTTTTTACGTGATAATCTTTTGGAGAATAAAAATTTTATTGAAGAAAATATTAATGATCTTTGCGCCTCACTTCAGTATACCATTATTGATATACTTTTGAATAAACTTAAAAAAGCCTCAACGCAGACAGGAATAAAAGAAATCACAATAGCAGGAGGTGTTTCAGCCAATTCGGGGCTCCGTGAGTCTGTTAAGGCTAATGCTGAAAAGTATAAATGGAATATTTATATACCCCGGTTTGAATATACAACGGATAATGCTGCCATGATTGCAATTGCAGGGTATTATAAATATCTTGCCGGTAAATTTGCTTCCCACGATGAGGTGCCGTTTGCCCGATCTCCTGC
>CAZLZJ010000005.1:70247-81743 GCA_964563975.1 uncultured Prolixibacteraceae bacterium | reverse complement strand
CTCGCGGTTCAACGGTTTTCAAGACCGCCGCAATCGACCACTCTGCCATCTCTCCCGGCGCCACAAAAGTAGAATTTTTTTTCATTTCTTTAAAAGGTTACTGAAAATTTATTGAATTTGCTAAAAAAAAGGCTTACTAAGTTGTTTATTTAAAAGTTATTTCTGAATTTAGCATAAATCTGTAACAATTCTCAAAAATACCGGGATTACCAGGTAGCCGAGAATATTACAAATTGATGACACTAAGTCATAAAACAACAATAATTTTAATTAATCAATTGATTATTAATATTTTATTTTTAACTTTTAAAAATTCCACTTATGAACAAAGCACAATTAATTGATGCAATGGCCGCAGAATCAGGCCTGAAAAAGGTAGAAGCAAAAAAAGCACTCGATGCTTTTATGGAAGCAACCACTAATGCACTGAAAAATGGTGATAGAGTAGCGCTTATTGGCTTTGGGACATTCTCAGTAACTGAACGCGGTTCACGTACTGGCAGAAATCCCCAAACAGGTAAAGAAATCCAGATCCCTGCTAAAAAAGTTGTTAAATTCAAAGCCGGCGCTGATTTGGCAGATGCTGTCTCCTGAATTAAAAACTAAATAAAAAAGCCTGCCCGAAAATGATTAGGACAGGTTTTTTTATGGCTGTTTTATCAAATTTTCAAGTCCGGCAAGAGTGATAAATTTCACTCCCCTCTCCTTCCAATCATCAAAAGGAAGAGGAATTCCCGGCAGTTCTTTTATTGCATCTTCCACAACATATACATCTTTTTCTCTTTTTTTAAGTCCTTTAACTGCAAAATCAACACAAATATTGGTTGTAACACCATAAACAACAACAGTTTCAGGCTTCAGCCGGCTTAAAACAATCTCAGTATAAGGGCTTCCTGTAAAAACATCAAATGCATCTTTACGAATAATATAATTCCGATATTTAACGCTGTCAAAAAGATCAGATGTTATCAGATATTCCTTGTCCCAATCAAATATAACAGGTTCCTCCGGATCAGTCTCTTTTATAAAATCAGCCCCTCTGCTCCCTGCCATACAATGCTCCGGAAATGTTTTGATAAAATCGGGAGATGAATCAAGTTCAGCCGAATTTGCATAATGAAAGTCAGCACTGTTTACCACTCTTATAGATTTCTCTTTTGCAAGGAGGGTTAATCTTTCCCATTGAGGCCGAAGCTTCTCAGCATCCTTCACATAAAGCTTACCTCGCGGATATATAAAATCTATCTGAGTATCAACATTCCAGAATAACCACTGTGATAAATCCATTGTTACTAATTTTTATTTCTTAAATATACCCAATTAACCGGCGGGTATAGCAAAAAAATATTAAAATTTCTTACCGGCCGTAGTAATACAATTAACACAGCGATGGCAGGAAATGTTCAGAGCCCTTTTTTCAGAAAAGAAAAAAACCGGTCACGGTCAAAAGTCACGCCTAACTTATGATCCTCTCCTCCCGGTTCAATTATTACATGAAAAGGAATACTGTTTGTGCGATATTCACTTATGAGAAGATCAAGATTCTTTTTTCCCATTGTCTTTTTAACCTTACCGTCAATCTTTGATGTAATCCACTGCTCCTGCGGCAATGTTGTCCGATCATCGGTATACAATGCAATAATCACATATTCCTCAGAGAGTAATTTCAAAACTTCAGGATCAGCCCAAACGGTATTCTCCATTTTTTTACAATTTGCACATGCATGTCCTTTAAAAACAATAAATGCAGGTTTATTTAATTTCTCTGCACAGTTCATACCTTGTTTAAAATCAAAGTAACCTGTCAATCCATGAGGCAAATGAAGCTTATCAGCATATTCAGGAGGAGAACAGAGCTCATTAACAGGATTGACAACCGGTGATGAAGTGCTCTGTGCCCCCGCTAATACCTGCCCCGGAGATGCCGGTGGCAGCAAGGCGGAAATTGAGCTAAGCGGTGCCCCTGATAAACCGGTAAAAAGATAAAGCACAAAAGTAAAAGTAGCAATAGCCAAAAAAATCCTGCCTGTTCCGACAGAGGATACTTCATCATCATTATGAAATCTTATTTTACCAAGGAAATATAAACCTGTTAAAGAAAAAATCACTATCCAGGCAGCCAGGTATATTTCACGACTGATAATCTGTAATCCGTAGACCTGATCAATGTTACTTAAAAATTTAAGCCCGAATGCCAAAAGGATAAATGCAAAAACAACCTTAACAGAGTTAAGCCATCCGCCCGATTTAGGAAGCTTTTTCAATGCAGAAGGAAAAATGGCCAGAAGAGTAAATGGGGCAGCAAATGCAAGTCCGAAAAAAAACATCCCTGCCAAAGGTCTTAATCCGCCACCTTGTACAGCCTCAATGATCAATGCCCCAATAAAAGGTCCGGTGCAGGAAAATGAGACAATAACAGTTGTTAATGCCATAAAAAAAGCTCCTGCAAGCCCGCCTTTATCAGCCTGTGCATCAGTCTTGTTAACAAGGCTGCCAGGCAAAATGATCTCAAAAGCTCCAAAAAAAGAGATGGCAAAAATCAAAAAAAGAATAAAAAACAGCAGATTGGGAATCCAGTGGGTACTCAAAAAGTTACCGGCATTTGGACCAAATACGCCAAAAGAAAAGAACCCCCCAAGTAAAGTATAAATAAAAACTATTGATAATCCAAAAAATAACCCGTTTCGAATTGCAGTACCCCGGTTTTTACTATCTCGCATAAAAAAAGAGACAGTCATTGGGATCATTGGAAAGACACATGGCGTTAAGACGGCAGCCAACCCGGCTAAAGCAGCTATTAAAAAAAACATCCAAACTGAACGGCCGGCTGTTCCTGAAGCCACAGGAGCATCAGCAACCTTATCTCCTCCAAGATTAAAAGAAAACTCAACCTCATTTGGAGGCAGGCACACCTCATCATCACAACCCATAAATACTATATATCCACTCAGCTCAACCGGACCGGCAGATTTTAACCTTATCTTTTGAGTTAATACAGCCCGGCCGACAAAATAGCGTAAGTCCATCTGAAATGTCACATCAAACTTTTCTACAGGCTCCGGATACTTTTCCAACGGAGAGATAAACTCAAACAGTGAAGAGTCGGAATAGACAACCCGGGTAGGTAAAGGTCCCCCTTCAGGAAGCTGTGTATCATATAAATGCCAGCCATCATCGATATTTGCAGTAAAAACCAGCTCAGCTTCATTACCCTCCTGATTAAAATCAAAAGACCACTTTATAGGTTCAATGATCTGTGCATCAACAAAAAAAGGTATTAGTGAAAAAAGAGATATTAAAACCGTATTCTTCATAATTAAAAAATATCAAAAAGCTATATCAATAATTTAAATGTATATGCAAATATATATATTTGAATATAACATAGATATTTTTATAATGTTTAACTACAGAATTATCTCCTCCATATTTTCATCATAAAGATGATATTCAAGAAAAGTAAAGGAGCTATTGGAATCTACTTTTATCCATTTCAAATATTTATATATCCATCTTATTCTGGGGCTTCTCACTCCTTTAGTCAGATATGCATGAATATATGGATGAACCACTATATTTATACGCTTTTTATTAAGATCTTTTAAAATATAGTGGACTTTTTTCTCAAGTTCATCAACAAAAAGCACAGTGGGCATAATTTTACCAAGCCCTTTGCATGCAGGGCAAGTTTCGGCAGTTTCTATTATCTCTTCCGGCCTCACTCGCTGCCTGGTTATCTGCATTAGGCAAAATTTACTTAAAGGCAAAATATTATGCTTAGTCCTGTCATTTGCCATAACCTCTTTCATATATTCATAAACCTTTAACCTATTGTTTTGGCTATGCATATCAATGAAGTCTATCACAATAATACCGCCCATATCTCTAAGCCTCAGTTGCCTGGCTATCTCCTCACAGGCTGCAAGATTCACCTCTAAGGCATTTGTCTCCTGATCAACCCCTGTTTTTACCCTATTCCCGCTGTTAACATCAATAACATGAAAAGCTTCAGTATGCTCAACAATAAGATAAGCACCATTCTTAAATGACACTGTCTTGCCGAACGAAGCTTTTATCTGCTTTTCAATACCATAATGCTCAAAAATCGGCCTATGCCCTTTATAAAGCTTTACAGTCCTTTTATTTGCAGCTTCTATACTTTCTATATACTCGGCAATTTCATTACAAACCGATACATCATTTACAATTATACTATTAAAATTGGAAGTATAGATATCTCTCAACAAAGCCGTCGTTCTGTCAATTTCCCCTATTATTAATGAAGGTGACGATGCTCGTTTCAGCTTATGAAAGGTTGTTTCCCACTTATCAACCAAACGCCTTAATTCTTTATCGAGATCGGCAACCTTTTTTCCTTCACCGGCTGTTCTGACAATAACTCCGTAATTATGAGGCTTAATACTTTGAATAAGTTTTTTAAGACGATTTTTCTCCTCATTCGACTTAATCTTTTGTGATACCGACACCTTATCACTGAATGGGATCAATACTATATACCTCCCGGCAATAGATATCTCTGATGTCAATCTTGGCCCTTTCGTAGAGATGGGTTCTTTTGCAACCTGTACCAATATACTCTGACCTGCCTTCAGAACATCAATTACCCGGCCATCTTTTTTTATGTCAGGTTCTGAATTGAACCTTGAAAAGGATGGAATTTTACTTTTCCTTGAAGAAACAACACGCAAAAATTTATTCAGGGTTGAAAACTGCGGACCCATATCAAGGTAATGCAAAAATGCATCTTTTTCGTAGCCGACATCAATAAAGGCTGCGTTAAGGCTGGGCATAATTTTTTTTACTTTTCCCAGATAAATATCCCCTACTGCAAATTTTGCCCCGTTTTTTTCCCTGGTTAACTCAACAAGCTTTTTATTTTCCTGTAATGCAATGACTATTTCGGAAGGAGTGACATCAATAATTAAATCACTACTCACAACCTAAATATTAATTCTATTATTAACTAAAACCATAACATATTAAACCTAAAGCAAAATAGTCTTGCCTTAGGTTTAATATGTTTCACTATCTTTTTAAAAATTTATTTTCTCTTTTTATGCCTGTTCTTGCGTAATCTTTTTTTACGCTTATGTGTGGCCATTTTATGTCTTTTCCTTTTTTTCCCGCTTGGCATATCACTTACTTTACATTGTTTTTCACTACCGATACAAATGTTTTTGCAGGTTTGAATGAAGGAATATAATGTGCCGGTATTATAATGGTAGTGTTCTTGGAAATATTGCGTGCTGTCTTTTCAGCTCTCCTTTTTACAACAAAACTTCCAAACCCCCGAAGATAAACATTATCGCCATTCCCCAGAGATTCTTTAACTGTACTCATAAAAGCTTCAACCGTTTTTTGAACAGTTACCTTTTCAATTCCTGTGTTCTTTGAAATTTCATTTACAATATCTGCCTTTGTCATGTCTTTAAATTATTTAGTTTTCAATAAATTAATCAATTAGAATGGTGTGCAAAAATATAAATATTTTGAATATCGGAAAGCATTTTAAATAAATTATTTAATAAATTAATTTAAGATATTTAATAAATTAATTTTATTGATCATTTTTGTAAGATAAGCTACCCGGATATGATTTAAAAATCGTATTTTTAAATCGTTAACCTTAAAATAAAAAAATATGTCTATTAACAAAGTAATTTTAGTTGGAAATGTGGGAAGAGATCCCGAAATCAGACACCTTGATTCAGGTGTGGCAGTTGCAAATTTCTCGCTGGCAACCTCAGAATCATATACTGCAAAAAACGGAGAAAAGGTAACCTCTACCGAATGGCATAACATAGTTTTATGGAGAGGGCTTGCCGAAATAGCCGAAAAATATGTTAAAAAAGGCAGGCAGCTGTATATTGAAGGTAAAATCAAAACCCGTTCTTATGACGATAAAGACGGAAATAAAAGATACATCACCGAAATAGTGGCTGATGTAATGCAAATGCTTGGCAGTCGATTCGATAATGAAAAAACTGAAACTTCGCCGGGCACAAACCGGCAGGAACCTGATATCCTTTCCGATACTGAAAAATTTGACTCAGAAAACCAGGATGACGATGATCTTCCCTTCTGAAAAAAGCCCCGGCATAGGGGCTTTTTTAATAAAGTAATCAATTTCAATAATTAATGATAATAAGAAAAAGCAGATATTTTATATGCCTCTTTTTCATTATCGCTCTTTTTAGCTGCGATAAAGGGTACACTCCCAAGCCACGAGGTTTTTTCCGGATTGATTTTCCTTCAAAAGAGTATCGATATACTGACCCGGATGCTCCTTACAAATTTTCAGTACCCGTATATTCATCAATAGTGCCCGACCCTGAAAACCCTGATAAAAAATACTGGATCAACATTACTGTCAGTCAAAATAAATCTGAAATACATATTTCATACTATAACCTTCGTGAAGGAGTTAAAAGTAACGGGCTATTTCTTTATAATTTAATAGAAGAAGCCAGAACCCTTGCATATAAACATTCTGTTAAAGCAAATGCCATTAAGGAGAATTTATTTTTTAATCCCGATAATAATGTGTATGGTACAATTTACAAAATTGAAGGGAATGCAGCCTCTCCGGTTCAGTTTTTTCTGACCGACAGTATTACACATTTTATCAGAGGCGCACTATATATACGTGCAACCCCTGATATAGATTCTTTAAAACCGGTTATTGATTTTCTTGAAAAAGACATTAACCGCTTAATTGAAACAACAACCTGGAATTAATGGCTCTCTCTGCAATCACTGAGTTAAAAATTGGAAAGATCGGAATTTGGGAACTTACGGAATCTGTTTCTTCATTAACCCTTTTATACAACCCGGCTGAAAAAGAGAAAAATGAGTTGACAAAACTTAACAACAAAAAGAAAAAAAAAGAGTACCTTGCTATACGCCTGTTACTTAAGTATATATTGCCGGGAAATAATGAAATTGTTTATAATGAAAAAAGAAAACCTTATCTGAAAAATAAAAAACTGAATATCAGCATATCACACTCAAAAGACCTGGCTGTTTTAATGATCTCAAATAAAAATATTGGCATTGATGTTGAGCCGGCAAGCAGACAGGTTGATAAAGTGGCATCAAGGGTTCTGAACGACAGGGAACTTGCCGATTCATCCACCGACAGCTTAAAACAGTTATTATACTGGTGTGCAAAAGAAGCCGCCTTTAAAACAGTGCCGGGCGAAAATATAAATTTTAAAAATAATATTGAAATAAATCCTTTCATATTGGAACCAACAGGAGGTCTCTTTTTTGGGAGGTTTCTAAAAAACAGCAGTTGTAAAAACCTGAGCTTTACCTATTTTTTTCATAAAAACAATATTATAGTATATTGTGTTATCTAATAAATATTTTAATGTGAAAAAACCGCAAAATCAAATATTGGTAATTTTCGGAGCATCAGGCGACCTTACAAAAAGAAAACTGATTCCCGCCCTGTTCGAACTTTTCAAACAAAATCTTTTACCTGTTAAATTTATTGTGCTGGGAGCAGCCCGCACCGGTTTTTCAGATGATGATTTCAGAGATAACAGTTGCACCTTTCTGAAAGCGGAAAAAGAGACCACAGAGTTCAAAAAAAAATTGTTCTACCAGCAAGTTGCCACAGAAGATATTTCAGGCTATATTTTACTGAAATCAAGAATAGAGAAGCTTAGCAACAATAACGGCCCCGAAGCAAACTGTATTTTTTATCTCTCTACACCTCCTGCCGTCTACAGTACTATTGCAGAAAATCTTTTCCGGTCGGGACTAAGCAAATCTTTCAGGTTTTCAAGAAGGCTTATAGTTGAAAAACCTTTTGGCACCGACATCCATTCAGCAAGGAAATTAAATTCCACTCTTTTGAACTATTTTCAGGAGAGCCAGATATATCGCATCGACCATTACTTAGGTAAAGAGACAGTGCAAAATATGATCGTTACCAGGTTTGCCAATGGAATTTTCGAGCCTTTGTGGAACCGTAATTATATTGACAGAATTGAAATCACCTCGTCTGAAACCCTTGGCATTGAAGGGCGAGGTAATTATTATGACCAATCAGGCGCATTGCGCGATATGTTGCAAAACCATCTTCTTCAGCTGGCCGGGTTTATAACCATGGAACCGCCTGTGGTAATTGATGCCGATGCTATCAGAAATGAGATATTAAAGGTTTTTAAATCACTGCAACCCTTGTCGGAAAAAGATGTAATAAAAAATGTAATCCGTGGGCAATATACCGGTTCGGTAATAAATGGTGAAGAGATAAAGGGATACAGGGAAGAAAAAAATATACTTCCTTTGTCGCGCACTGAAACCTTCGTGGCAATGAAATTTTTTATAGACAACTGGCGCTGGGGAGGCGTGCCGTTTTATATCAGAACAGGCAAAAAACTGCCTGCAAGTGTTACTGAAGCAGTTGTACACTTTAAGCAGGTTCCTCACCACCTGTTTAATAATTCCAATATGGCAGGCCCAAGAGATAACCAGTTAATTATACGCATACAGCCTGATGAGGGTATACTCTTGAAATTCAGAATGAAAACACCGGGTTCAGGATTTCTTGTTCAAACAGTAAATATGGATTTCCACTATTCAGACCTGTCAAATATCAGATTGCCTTCAGCATATGAGAGATTATTGCTTGATAGTATGCAAGGTGATGCAACCCTCTTTTCAAGAGGCGATGCTGTTGAAGAAGCCTGGAAATTCGTTCAGCCGGTAATTGACACATGGCAAAATAACCCCGGAATTCCTCTTTACGGATATCCGGCAGGAACATGGGGACCCGAACAGGCTGACAAGATGATTGAAAACGGAGAATGGAGATATCCATGTAAAAATCTCACAAATGATGGTGAGTTTTGTGAATTGTAATAAACAAATCAATAATTATGACAGACTCAACTGAAGTAAAAATTTTTCCAACACCCCGGGAGGTTGGCAAAGCGGTTGCAAAAGAGATTAAAAACCTGATTAAACAAGCTGATACCGGATTATTAAATATTGCCTTATCGGGCGGGAAAACTCCCGAAGCGCTGTTCACGGCTTTGATCGAAAAATATAAAAATATTATCCCCTGGGGCAAAATTCATTTTTGGTGGGCAGATGAGCGTTGTGTACCTCCTGACGATATAGAAAGCAACTATAATATGGCGCGAAAACTGCTTTTTTCGCATATCAATATCCCACCTGAAAATATTCATCGGATTAAAGGAGAAAAAGATCCTGAAGAAGAGGCGCTGCGTTACTCCTCTGAAATAAAAAAGCACCTGCCCTCTGCAAGAGGAATGCCTGTTTTTGATCTTATAATATTGGGCATGGGCAACGATGGTCATATTGCCTCAATCTTTCCTGACTGTTTAAACCTGATAGATGACCAAAGGATTTGTGCTGCCACCCGGCATCCTGCAACAAAAATGAAAAGAGTAACTTTAACAGGCAGTACTATTAAAAATTCTAAAAAAATTTTTTTTATGGTTACAGGAAAAGGCAAGGCATCCGGAGTGTCGGAAGTGATGAATAACAGTGCAACGGCAAAGCTTTTGCCTGCATATTATATTGAGCCTGCCAACGGGTCAATGATTTGGTTCCTTGACGAAACTGCCGCCTCATCAATAAGCTAAAGCTTTCTCTTTGCCAGCCGGCTTAAGATTAAGTATCTTTCTCCCAAAACTAATGCTTTCTGTTAAAAGGTCACCTGTTGCTTTTGAGAAAAGCTTGTTGCAAATTATATGATTGCCGGCATCAGGAAAGGGGACTTTCACCTTTTTGCTCTCTTCGGTAGAGAGCCGGTCAAACATTTTAAGCATTGATTTTACCTTCACTGCATCATCCTGATTATCTTTATCCTTATAATAATACCCTAAAAATACCGGAACAGTTATTTTGCTGAATGTCTCTTCATTCATGGTATAATCAACTAACTGTTGCAAATAAACAATAGCTTCCAACCGGTATTTACAGTTCCAGTATACACAATCTGCCGAAGTAGAATCAGTACTGATAACTCTGTACTTTCCTTTAAAAGTTTTACGTGCAATTTGAAGCCCCCATGGTTTAGAAAGTAAAAATGCACTCTTATCGTTGATCCGGATATTGGGCGAATATAAAATCAAACCATCTATATACTCAGAAAAATTTGCTGCAAGTGTAAGCGCAAGCGTACCTCCGGTGGAAGTAGCCATAACAATTACCTTTCTGCCAATCTTCCGCGCAACCATAAGCGACTCTTTTGCTGATGCCCATAAGCGGTCAGGAGTCATATCGATCAAAGCATCAACAGTATCAATGCCGTGTGAGGCCAATCTCGGAAAATAGGCATTCATACCAAAATACTTTGCAAACTCCTCATTAACCGGATGCCCCTCATACCAGGAAGCTGAAAAGCCATGAAGATATAACAGTGCATATTCGGTTCGCTCAATTGTTGAACCATTTGCCCAGATTATCCTTGATTCATTATCAGGTTTTATATTATGAGCTCTCTCACTATCTTTAATCATTGCTTCCAGATTATAAAGATTTGAAGGCAAAGATGGCAGGTTCATATCAAACTCCGGGTTTGATGGTTTCGGGCCAATCAAATATACTATGATAAGTAATAAAATGATAATTAATAAATAACGCTTAAATCTTTTCATTTTTAAATAAGTTCAAATTAACCTTTACAAACCATAATATTTTCAGGGTATTTTATATCAGTTAAAAAAAGTCCCCCGGCCGGAACTGACTCTCCTGCTGCCCGCCTGTCTTTTAAATCAATTATTTTCCGGAGATCTTCCAAAGATATCTTCCCTCTTCCCAATTGAATCAAAGTGCCTGTAATGGCCCGAACCATATTGCGTAAAAACCGGTCGGCGTTAATAGTGAAAATGAGTGAATTCTCTCTTTTCTCCCAATGGGCAAAATTGACCGTGCAAAAGTTGGTTTTAACATCTGAATGAAGACGGCTGAAACTGGTGAAGTCAGTATACTCTTTAACTATAAGAGCACCTTCGTTCATTTTGTCAATATCAAGGTTTCCGGTAAACAAATAGGATATTTCTGTTTTAAAGGGATCTTTTTTACTGTGAATAAAATATTTGTATGTGCGCGACAAAGCACTAAACCGTGCATGAGCATCAGCAGGAACTTTCCATATCTTATACAACGAAATGTCAGGTGGTAAAAAACCATTCAGCCTTTTCACCATCTTTTCTGTTTCAATTTCATAATCCGGGAAATCAAAATGTAAAATATAAAATAGCGCATGAACACCGGCATCAGTCCTTCCGGCACCTGTCACCACAACCTTTTTACGCAATACCGTTGAAAAAGCCTTTTCTACTATTTCCTGAACAGTAATTGCATTTGGCTGAACCTGCCAGCCATGATAGTTTGAACCCTTAAAACTTAATTGCACAAAATATCTTTGCATAGATCAAAAATAAATAATTTAATAATAACAGATACCAAGTGGCAATCTCTATTTTTTGT
>CAZLZJ010000005.1:67260-70147 GCA_964563975.1 uncultured Prolixibacteraceae bacterium | reverse complement strand
AATTTTATAATTTATCATCGTTACACCTGACAATCAGACACTTAAAGAGTACTTTTTGACATAATTTTCCGGTTGGTATTTTATTTGATATATCTATGCAAACAAAATGTTAAACTTAAAAATAAGGAGGATAAAGCCATGACATTAGCAAGAAAATCTGACAGTTTTTTACCATCATTATTTGACCGCTTTTTCAATAGTGGTCTGATGGACTGGAATCTTACAAACTATTCCAATGCAACCCTGCCGGCTGTTAACGTAAAGGAGACTGAAGATGAGTATATCCTTGAAGTAGCTGCTCCCGGGATGAGCAAGAAAGATTTCAAAGTTAATTTTCAGAAAAATGTTCTCACTATCTCTTCTGAAAAAGAGGAGGAAAAAAAAGAAAAAGAAGATAACTACACCAGAAGAGAATTTTGTTATCAGTCATTTCAGAGATCTTTTACCGTTCCGGCAAGTGATGTTGACAGCGATAAGATCACTGCATGCTATGATGATGGTATCTTAAGTGTAAAGCTTCCAAAACGTGAGGAGATAAAGCCAAAACCGGCAAGAGAAATTAAAATTACCTGACAGTTCATTTAATTGAGGCTGTTTCATCTGAGATATGAGACCGAATTCCGGAAAATAAAAGACATTGCAAAAACCGGGGAAAGTTGACAAAGGTCTCCCTGTCACGCATAAATTAAGCTGATTTTAGAGGGGCGATGAAGCAGCCTCTCTTTTTTTAGTTTGTCACTTTTTAATCCCGCCAAAGCAAAAAACAATATTATGCTTAATAAATTTTAACAAAATAAATGGCTTATTATCTTTGCAATGGTTTAAATTCGTGCTCTCAAAAAATAAGCAAAAAGTGTACAAATATGGATCAAAGAGTGGATATAAAAGAATTAAATGAACGTATTCAAAGAGAAAGTTCATTTATTGATATGATCACTATGGAAATGAATAAAGTGATCATTGGCCAGAAACATCTTACAGAAAGTCTTCTGATAGGTCTGCTGGCAAACGGGCATATTTTGCTTGAAGGGGTGCCGGGACTGGCAAAAACATTAGCAATTAAATCATTAGCCAACACTATTGATGCAAATTTTTCACGTATACAATTTACCCCCGACCTGTTGCCGGCCGACCTGCTGGGAACAATGATATATAGCCAAAAACGAGAAGAGTTCTCAATAAAAAAAGGGCCGATTTTTGCTAACTTTATTCTGGCGGATGAAATAAACAGGGCACCCGCAAAAGTTCAATCGGCTTTACTGGAAGCAATGCAGGAACGCCAGATCACCATTAGCGATTCAACCTTTAAATTAGATGAACCATTTCTTGTAATGGCTACCCAAAATCCAATTGAGCAGGAAGGCACCTATCCCCTGCCTGAAGCACAAATCGACCGGTTTATGCTTAAGGTGGTAATAGATTATCCAAATAAGGAAGAAGAAAAACTGATTATCAACCAAAATCTTCTCAAACAATTTCCTGAAACTGCTAAAATTTTAGAGCCGGCTGATATTGTCAAAGCAAGGGATGTCGTCAGAGATGTTTATATGGATGAAAAGATTCAAAAATATATTGTAGATATTGTTTTTGCTACACGTGAACCAAAAAATTATAAATTAGATAAATATAGCGAAATGATCTCCTACGGCTCCTCACCAAGGGCCGGCATCAGCATGGCACAAGCTTCAAAAGCCTACGCCTTCATAAAACGGCGGGGTTATGTCATACCGGAAGATGTAAGGGCTGTTTGCGCAGATGTAATGCGGCATCGTATCGGCCTCAGCTATGAAGCTGAAGCCAATAATATAACTTCGGAACAAATTATTACTGATATTTTAAATATAGTTGAAGTTCCTTAATAACTGAGAAAAGAGTAACACACAGTTTGGCAGGGGTCTCTTATTTTTCAGGCCTGAGCCCTGCCGGAAATAGTGATCAACATAAAAAACGCCTGCTGCAATTTACCATAAATGTAATTAAGAAATAATTGTGAATGTTGGAAACCAGTGATCTGCTAAAGAAAGTACGGAAGATTGAAATAAAAACCCGTGGTTTATCGAGGAATATTTTTGCCGGCGAATACCACAGCGCATTTAAAGGGCGAGGTATGGCTTTCTCTGAGGTGAGGGGATATCAGTATGGCGATGATATAAGAAATATTGACTGGAATGTGACGGCCAGATATAATACTCCGTATGTTAAAATATTTGAAGAAGAGAGAGAACTCACCGTAATGCTTCTTATTGATGTAAGCGGATCGCGTGACTTCGGAACATTTGAAAAAATGAAAAAAAGCATTATCACCGAAATTGCAGCAATACTTTCATTCTCGGCAATTCAGAATAATGACAAAATTGGTGTTATCTTTTTTTCAGACAATATCGAAAAATTTATTCCTCCTAAAAAAGGAAGAAGCCATATATTAAGAATTATAAGAGAGCTGATTGACTTCCTTCCGCAGTCGCACGGCACAGACATTGCCGGAGCCGCCCGCTATCTCACAAATGCCATAAAAAAAAGGTGTACCTCTTTTTTAATTTCCGATTTTATAGACGACGGCAGCGACCTGGAAATGGCATTGTCAATTGCAAATAAAAAGCATGATCTAGTAGCTCTGAAAATATATGACGAAAGAGAAAAAGAGCTCCCCCCGATAGGTATGCTGAAGCTTAAAGATGCAGAAAAAGGTACTTATATATGGGTTAACAGCAATTCAGCTAAAACAAGAAAGATATATTCAGATTGGTGGAAAAAGCATATCACCAAACTTGATGCAATGTTTAAAAAATGTGGCATCGATTATATAACCATCAGCACTAAAGAAGATTACGTAAAAGCTTTAATGAATTTATTTAAAATGAGAACTCTTAAATAATAAAATGATGAT
>CAZLZJ010000005.1:0-67160 GCA_964563975.1 uncultured Prolixibacteraceae bacterium | reverse complement strand
AAAAGCTTTAATGAATTTATTTAAAATGAGAACTCTTAAATAATAAAATGATGATTAAAATTGCGGGTTCTATATGATACCATTGAAAATAATTGATTTTACGTATGGATAAAATCATAAAAATAATTACGTTGCTCTGGCTGGCTTTATTAATCTCCCCGGGTATATGGGGGCAAAGGATTAAAGCTACGGCAACTATTGATTCTGTCAATATACTGCCCGGGGACCAGGTTAAATTATTTCTTGAAATAGACCACCCTGAGAGCATAGATGTTACATTTCCAATCGTCCCTGATACAATATTAGAAAAAATAGAGGTTTTGAACCGGTTCTCAATTGATACATTTCAAGCCGGCGATGAAGCATTTTTAAAGCAGATACAATCTTTTTTAATAACCAGCTTCGATAGCGGAACACATCGAATCCCCCCATACTGGTTTAAACTTAACCTGTCAGGAAGAGTAGACTCTGTGCCCACCAACGAAGTCAAATTAAATGTTTACAGTATTCCTATTGATACAACACGAGGCCCGACAGATATAAAAATGCCTTACGGAGCACCTGTTACACTTAAAGAGGTTACCCCTTATATTCTGGGAATAATATTATTGGGAGCAATACTATTCTTTATCCTCTATTCCATTAAAAGAAGAAAAGATAATAAACCTATTTTTAAACTTAGGATTAAACCTGTGGAACCACCACATATAATTGCACTTAGAGAACTTGATCGTATTAAAGATGAAAAGCTGTGGCAAAAGGGAAAAACAAAACAATTTTACAGTGAGGTAACGGAAGTACTCCGCAAATATATAGAAAGACGTTTCGAAATATCTGCAATGGAACAAACATCGGAGGAAATTCTAACCAATTTCAGATTCAGAAGAGATCTGCTTAAGGAGAAAACTTTTGAAAATTTAAGCCATTTATTAAAATTAGCTGACCTTGTCAAATTTGCAAAATATAAACCCTTGCCTGATGACAACAACCTGACTCTTGTAAATTCCTATTTTTTTGTGAATGATACAAAAACGGAGGAAAAAAAAGAACCGCAGGAAGAACAGCCTGATGAAGAGGGCGAGGATGTTGAAATAAAATAATTAAAAAGAATGTTTGAGGGAATTAAATTTAACAATCCGGAATTTTTCTACTTGCTGTTTTTGGTTATTCCAATGACAGTATGGTATATTTTCAGGCAAAGAAAAGGTACTGCAAGCATTCAGGTTTCATCGGCAGCTTCCCTGCTTCAAGCTCCAAAAACCTTAAAACATTACTTTAGACATCTGGTCTTTCTGCTGCGGGTCATTGCACTTGCGCTATTTATCACCATACTGGCCAGGCCTCAATCTTCAAGCAAGTGGGAAAATGTTACTACCGAAGGGATTGATATAATCATTTCGCTCGATATTTCAAGTAGTATGCTGGCAAAAGATTTCTCGCCCGACAGGCTTGAAGCGGCAAAAAATGTTGCCATGGAGTTTATTTCAGGAAGAGAATACGACAGAATGGGACTTGTCATCTTTGCCGGTGAGGCATTCACACAATGTCCGCTGACAACCGACAGGACAGTGCTGCTGAATCTTTTCAAAGATATACAGTGCGGAATGATACAGGATGGTACCGCTATAGGCAACGGACTGGCAACTGCAGTGGCAAGGCTGAAAGACAGTGATGCAATAAGCAGGGTGGTAATTCTTCTTACCGACGGAGAAAATAATAGCGGAGAGATTGCTCCAATAACTGCTGCGGAAATAGCCAAAACATTCGGGATCAGGGTCTACACTGTAGGTATCGGCACAATAGGAACCGCCCCCTTCCCGGTACAAACTCCTTATGGAGTTCAACTGCGCGATATGGAAGTGAAAATAGATGAAAAAATTCTTCAGGAAATCGCTTCAATAACAGATGGAAAATATTTTAGAGCTACAAATAATAAAAAACTGACTGAAATTTACAGAGAAATTGATCAGCTTGAAAAATCAAAAATTGAAGTTCGTGAATTCAGCCGCAAATCGGAAGAGTATGTGCCTTTTGCAATGGCAGGAATTTTGTTGCTGATTTTAAGCCTGTTTTTAAATGTGACTTTTTTTAAAAGTATACCATAAAATTAAAGAATGGATATATTTAGATTTGCACATATCGAATATTTATGGGGTTTACTGATTATCCCTTTTCTGACAATTATATTCATATGGTCCAGATACTCCCGTAAAAGAGCATTAAGACGGTTTGGAGACGAGCAGCTGATTAGCGAATTAATGCCTTTTGCATCGGAAAGCAGACCTGTATTTAAATTTTTTCTTATAATGCTGGCATTGGCACTTTTTATAGCAGGCACAGCAAGGCCGCAATTCGGGTCAAAACTGAAAAAATTAAAACGTGAAGGGATTGAACTGATCATAGCACTCGATGTCTCTAACAGCATGATGGCAGAAGATATTCAGCCAAACCGGCTTGAACGTGCAAAAAGAGCAATTTCAAGAGTAGTGGACCGTTTGAAAGATGATAGAATAGGATTAATTGTTTTTGCCGGAGAAGCATATATACAGCTCCCCCTGACAAGTGATTATAATTCGGCAAAATTGTTTCTTGAAAGTGTAAACACTCAAATTGTTCCCCGCCAGGGTACTGCCATAGGCTCAGCTATTAACATGGCTGTCAGATCGTTCACTTCCGAAGTGAGCACTAGTAAAGTTATAGTGATAATTACCGACGGAGAAAACCATGAAGATGACCCTGTTGCCGCAGCACAGGAAGCAGCCAATAATGGAATCGTTATCCATACTATAGGAATGGGATTGCCTCAAGGATCTCCAATTCCAATAAAAAGTAACGGTCAGACCGATTATATAAAAGATAAAGATGGCAATATCGTTATTACAAAGCTGGATGAGGTGATGCTTGAAAAAATTGCAACCACCGGAAATGGTATATATGTCAGGGCAAATAATGCCCAGGTTGGATTAAATGCGCTATTTGATGAAGTTGATAAGCTTAATAAAGAGGAGATGGAAACTGTAATATTTTCAGAATATGATGATCAGTTCCAATACTTTTTTGCAGCAGGAATTATTTTATTACTGTTGGAATTTTTAATTTTAGAAAGAAAAAACAGATACCTTATGCGAATTAAATTGTTTACTTCTGACTAATATAAAATATATCATTGGCGGGTATTAAAAAGATAAATGGTTAGTTTATAAAAATTAATTAAGATGTACAGGTTGATAATTTTACTTTTTATTGTTATGGTTACACAGACAGCTTACGGACAAAATGAAAGAAAATTCGTAAGAAGCGGAAATAAGCTGTTTATGGAAGCCGTTAAAGACACTTCAAGATTAGACACCACAAAATTTGGCCGGGCAGAAGAGTTCTACAGAAAAGCTTTAGATAAAAAACCGGATAGTGAAAAATGGGATTTTAACCTGGCAGATGCCATGTATAAGCAAATGAGATTCGAAGAGGCAGAAAGAAAATTTAATACCCTCACCGAAAAACTGGAAACCAAAGAAGAAAAAGCACGTGCCCTGCATAACCAGGGCAACAGCCAGCTTATGCAACAAAAAATAGATGAAAGTATAGAATCCTATAAAGAGGCATTAAGAAATAATCCAAATGATTTGGAAACTAAATATAATCTGGTTTATGCCCAAATGATGAAAAATCAGCAACAGCAGCAACAACAAGATCAAAAAGATCAACAGGATAAACAAGATCAGCAGAATAATCAAGATAATCAGGATCAGCAAAACAATCAGGATAATCAGGATCAAAAAGATCAACAGAATAGTCAAGATCAGCAAGACCGGCAAGACCGGGATCAGCAGCAACAACAACAACAGCAGCAGAATAAAATTTCACGTGAAGATGCTGAACAGCTGCTTCAGGCATTGGAAAACGATGAAAAAGATATTCAGGAAAAAGTAAATAAAAACAGGGCAGCAAAAGGCAGAAAAATAAGGACGGAAAAAGAATGGTAGCATCATCTATGATAAAAAAGTTAATTACATATTGCTTATTTCTGTTTTTCATAACCAAAGGGTGGGGACAAGAGACTAAATTTGTTATGTCTGCCCCAAATGCTGTTGAAACAGGCCAGCAATTCAGGCTTACATTCACACTTAATCAAAAAGGCAGTAATCTGGATCTTCCTCCTGATCTGGCAAATAACTTCGACATATTGATGGGACCAAGTACAGGTCAGTCAACAAGAATGCAAACCATCAACGGAAAAACTACAACTGAAATTTCATTTTCATATACCTATATCTTAAGAGCAAAAAAAGAGGGTGCTTTTGAAATCAGACCTGCTTCAATAGAGGTCGACGGGCAAATAATTGAATCCAATTCTTTAAAAATACAGGTTGTCAAAACTCAATCGGGGCAGCAACAGCCTCCCCAAAGTCAACAAAAACAAGCACAACCCGGGGAGTCGGTTGACTTAGGAGGAAATAATCTTTTCATAAGATTGGAAGTTAATAAACAAAATGTATACCGGGGCGAGCAAATTATTGCTACGGTAAAGCTTTATGCAGACCCTAATATTCCGGTAACAGGATTTGATGAAGTAAACCTGCCCACATACGAAGGTTTCTATACTCAGGATATTGAAATGCCCCAGCAAATCAATTTCAACAGAGAGGTCTATAATGACCGGATCTACCAGGTGGGAATATTGAAAAAAACAGTTCTTTTCCCTCAGCAAAATGGCACTATTACTATCAACCCTTTTAGTATGACTCTGCTTGTGCAGCAAAGGGTCAGACCCAGGAGTTTCTTTGATGACTTTTTTAGTGGTGTGCAAACAATCAAAACAACAATAACCAGCACGCCGGTACGCATTAACGTAAAAGACCTTCCTTCCCAACCTGCAAACTATTACGGCGGTGTCGGAAACTTCAACATTACCTCTGAACTCAGCTCTTCTGAGGTAACTACAAATGATGCCGTAACTTTGAAGCTTACAATCAGCGGTTCCGGTAATATCCGGCTTATAAGAAACCCGGAGATCCAACTGCCTTCCGATTTTGAAATTTATGATCCCAGGGCTACTGATAATGTTAAGGCAACCGGTAACGGCATTTCAGGAACCAAAACTATTGAATATCTGTTTCAACCACGCTTTGAAGGAGATTATGTTATCCCTGCAATTCCCTTTGTCTTTTTTAATCCTGCTACAGGCAGCTTTATTAACAAATCTACTCCGGAATATAACTTACATGTCATTAAAGGTACCGGAGACCAGGCTACTGCTGTTATGAGCAACCGGCGCAGAGAGGATATTCAACTGCTGGGGCAGGATATCAGATATATTAAACAGGGTAATCCTATGCTTAGAATGAGAGGATATACCTTTTTCGGTACACCTGCTTTCTATTCACTCTACGGAGGAACTTCCCTGCTATTTATTCTGTTGGTTATAGTTTACCGCAAAAAAGCCCGTGAAAATGCCAATGCGGCACTAATGCGTAATAAAAAGGCTAACCGCGTGGCAAGACGTCGCCTGAAAGAAGCATTAAGGTTTATGAAACAGAATAACAACGAGGCTTTCCACGAAGCCATACTGAAAGCTTTCTGGGGATATCTAAGCGATAAAATGTCTATTGCATTGGCTAACCTTAACCGTGAATCAGCAATAGAGAACCTTAAAGAAAAAAATGTAAATGATGCAGTTATCAACGATTTTGTTGAAATAGTGGATCATTGTGAATATGCAAGATATGCCCCTTCGGGAGGTTCTGAAGCACGTAACGAGCTTTACAAAAAAGCTGAAGAGACAATGAGCCGCTTTGAAAAACAGATCAAACGATAAAAAAACTATGATGAAAAATAACATATATCGTTTAATAAGCTTATTATCAGGAATTTTGTTTTTTTTAAATATAAGTGCACAGGATTCAATCCGGATACTTTGGGAAAAAGCAAATTCACTTTACGCTGCTGAAGAGTACCAAAAAGCTATTCTTGAATATGAGCAAATTATTGATGCGGGACAAGAATCTGCAAAACTATATTTTAATCTGGGTAATGCATATTATAAAACAGGTGATATAAATAATGCAGTCTTAAATTATGAACGTGCCCGGCTACTTGCTCCACAAGATGAAGATATCGAATTTAATTTACGAATGGCAAATCAATTTGTAGTGACCGCAATAGAGGAGTTACCGCAACCCTTTTTTATACGATGGAAAAAAGAGATTATTAATAAATATCCGGCCGATATATGGGCCTCTTTAAGTATCGGACTGTTTATAATTTTCCTGCTGTTACTTGGAGCATTCCTTTTTAGCCGTTCTGCATCAATCAAGAAATTCTCTTTCTGGTTTGGTATCATTGCATTAATAGTAACTGTTTTTACCTTTTCCTTTGCTGCCAATCAAAAGGAGAAAATCAACAGACGAGATCATGCCATAGTTTTATGCCCGCGCGTAACTGTAAAAAGTGCACCATCTGTAAACAGCACAGACCTGTTTCTTCTTTATGAAGGGGTAAAAGTAGAGATATCCGACAGCCTTGACATATGGACAAAAATTAAACTTTCAGATGGCAATTTAGGATGGCTTCCCGATTCTTGTATAGTAAGGATTTAAAAATTATTTTATTTTTCAATCATCGCGACCACCGTCACCGCAAATAAATTTGCTGAATAAACGAAACTTTATAAATTATCAAAAAAGTAATTGCTTACTTTCTCCATCAAATGTACCCGGTCATTCCCAAATATATTGTGGGCATGTGTGGGATAAGGAAAAAAATCAACCTGTCTGCCCTGCTTAATACACTCCCTTATAAATTTCATGGAGTGCTGCATTACTACCACATCATCTTGCATCCCGTGAATTATTAAAAGGTCTCCTTCAAGGCGGGATGCATACCCGGCCATATTTGTTATTTCATAGCCCCCGGGATTATCAAAGGGTGTATCCATATAACGCTCACTATACATCACCTCATACATACTCCAGTCAACCACCGGTCCACCGGCAACACCAACCTTAAATACACCGGGATGCCGCAACATCAGATTTAATGTCATAAAACCACCGTAACTCCACCCATGAACTCCAATACGCCTGCTGTCGACATATGGTAAAGAGCAAAGAAATTCAACTCCTTTCATCTGATCTTCTGTCTCAACCACTCCCAGTCTCCGGTGAACAATACTTTCAAATGCCATCCCCCGGTTGGCTGATCCCCGGTTATCAACTGAAAAGCAAATATATCCTTTCGACGCCATATAATACTCCCATCCTCTTACATTGTTATGCCGGCCTCCGGTGATCAGTTGAAGATGAGGTCCCCCGTAAACATAAAGTATTACAGGATATTTTTTTGACGGATCAAACCCCGGAGGAAGTATCAGACGACCTGTAAGCTTAGTGATTCCGTCAGCTGCTATTAAAGATACCAGCCTGTTTTCACCAAGTTCGTACCCATTAAGAGGATCTGCCGATCTAAATACCGTTCTCCCGAATTTACCGTCTGTCGAAATAATATCACTCCCCGACGGTGTATCAACCGAGTGCCAGGTGTCGAGCAAAAAACTTTTCCCCCGGCTTAATTTTCCGGAGTGTATACCATCTCCCCTGTTTAGTTTGATAATTTTTCCTCTGTTAATCTCAACCCTGTACAAGTTTCTTTCCAAATAACTCTCTTTGGTAGCTTCTATAAATAAACACTCTTCATTTTGATCAAAGCCAATTATATCTGTAATCTCCCAATCTCCTTTTGTTATCTGGCCCAGCAATTGTCCTGAGGTATTATACTTATACAGATGAAACCAACCATCCCTTCTTGAAAGGTAGTAGAAAATATTTTTATCTTTTTTTGAAAATATAACAGGATGCAGCGGTTCCACATACTTATCATGCTTTTCAGAAAACAGTGTTTGCACCTTATCTCCGGAGTTTATATCATAACAGTTCATCTGCATATATTTCTGTTGCCTGTCTAATACTGCAATATAAATAGACTTCCCGCCGGGTGCCCAGGAGATATTTGTAAGGTACTGATCGGGGGGCCCTTCTGTATTAAGATATATTGTCCGGCAGGTTTCAACACTATATATACCCACCGTAACCTTTTCACTATTCATTCCGGCCATAGGGTATCTCACCGGCACATACTCAGCCACTCTCTCCATATAATTGACTAACGGGTAGGATGTAACTTCCGACTCATCCTTTCTGTAAAAAGCAATATAATCACCTTCAGGAGCACAAAAAATCCCTTTTGAGATTCCAAACTCATTACGATGAACAACTTTACCGTAAACTACTCCTTTACCGCCATCATCTGTTATTTGCCTCACCTCACCTCCTTCAAGCAACATATAGAGATTATCATCAACTGTATATACCGCAAACCGGCCTTCTTTGCTAAACTCCGGATTTTCAGCATTTGCCGGAAGCAAAATTTTCAATCCGACTTTTCTGCTCACCGGGTCTACAATATAAAACTCCTTATTACACCTAAGAAGCAACATACCATCTTCAATCCATTCATATTCAGGAAAATTATCAGACCTGATGATTTGCTGTACATTGATAATATTATTCAACTCCCTGAGAGAGATAACCGGAATGCGATCACCTGTCTGTGCATGTTCCAACCAGAGTGTGTCACTCTTGATATAAGAAAACTCTTTGTCATTTTTCCACTCGGGACTGTTTAATTTTTGAGGACGCAGATATGTACTGAATCCTGTCACTGCATCTTCAAGGGTAATAACTTTATTCTGCGAAATAGCAGAAAAAGTACAAAACAACCAGAATAACAATATTCTGCTCTTCATTTTTACTATTTTACTAATATTATTGCAGAGATAAGCTTTACTGTGAAAATACCTGAAAAGAGATACCGCAGACAAAGTATATATATTAAAATATGCAGGAAACTAATTAACCGATTATATAAAACGAACCCTGATTTATTTGTATAAAGGCCCAAAACAGGCGCAAGCCCTGTAATCTGCACCCTCTTTATCTTGTCCGAATGCATTCCAGGCACTTGGACGAAAAATACTGTTTTCATCAACATTATGCATACACACGGGTATTCTTAGCAACGATGCCAGCGTTATAAGGTCTGCACCTATATGTCCGTAACTGATTGCACCATGGTTAGCACCCCAATTTGCCATAACTGAATAGACATCTTTAAATGCTCCTTTCCCGGTAAGCCGGGGGACAAACCATGTGGATGGCCATGTCGGGTCGGTCCGTTCATTTAACACTTTATGTATTTCATTATCAATATCAACAGTAAATCCTTCTGCAATCTGAAGTATGGGCCCCAATCCCTTTACAAGATTAAGCCTTGTCATTGTCACGGGCATTTGTGCAGAGGTTTTAAACTGGCTTGAATAACCCCCTCCCCTAAAGTACTCCCTGTTTGCCGGGCAAAATCTGGTATTCTCTAAGCATCTTTTAACATCATCTTCAGTAATATCCCAAAAAGGTTTCATCATTTGATTACCATCCTTGTCTATTTGCTGTCCGGTAGCATCCAATGTGGTGGCACCTGAATTGAGAAGATGGATTATCCCATCTTTTGCCAATCCGGTAAGTTTCTTACCTGTTACCCTTTCCACTGCAGCAGGGCTCCAGTAAGTCCTTACATCAGAAAAAATTTGTGCGGTATTGGTTAAAAGATGTCCAAACAACATAGGCATGGCATTCAGGCTGTCATTTTCCGTAGCAAACACAAAAGGCTGACGTATCCCGTTCCAATCAAATGAAGTATTCAGAATAACTTCGGCAAAATCACCATTCGGCATATAGTCAGTCCATTGCCTTTGCCCCTGGAACCCTCCGGTAATTGCATTTTTGCCATGCGACTCCTCTCCAAATCCTGCCTCCTTTAACTTAGGATTGCCTATCATCAGGTCGCGAAATATCATTGCCATCTTTACTGAAGTTTCCCAGTCACTATCTTTACGTTCACGGCTTGCCTGCACGGAAGGTTTATTATAATCATCTCCCTCAATACAGTTAGACCTTGTCCACCTGACAGCTTTCTCAAATTCCTCTTTGTCATAGATATCTTCTTCAAGGCGGCGTTTAATCTCCGACATATCAACAAACTCTGTGCGCATACCAAAATATTCCTGAAACAGGTCGGGGTTTACTGTTGATCCGGCAATACCCATTGAGGTGTAGCCAATTGAAAGATATGACTTCCCTTTCATCTGTGCCACTGCCAGAGAAGCTTTAATAAATCGCAAAATCTTCTCTTTCACATCATCCGGGATATCCGTATCACCGGCATCTTTAACATCAGCTCCGTAGATACCAAATGCAGGAAGGCCTTTTTGTGTATATCCGGCAAGAGCTGCAGCAAGATATACTGCCCCGGGCCGTTCCGTACCGTTAAACCCCCATACTGCTTTTGGAATTAAAGGGTTTGAATCCATTACTTCGGTTCCGTAGCACCAGCTCGATGTTACTGTAAGTGAAACCCCTACCCCTTCCTTTTCAAACTTGTCGGCACACATTGCCGCCTCAGCAACCCCGCCAATTGTGGTATCGGCAATAACACACTCAACCTCGTCGCCTGATGAAAACCGTACATTTTCCTCAATCAGCTTTGCTGCTGCCCCGGCAAGATTCATAGTCTGCACCTCGAGCGATTCGCGTACCCCACGCTCCCGTCCGTCAATTACCGGACGAATACCCACTTTTGGAAATCTTCCTATCAATCTGTTAGTCATGATCTTTAGTTAAATGTTTATAATTATGAATAGTAAAACTAACTATTTTTTATTGAAAGATAAAAAAAATAACAAAATAGATTTTTTGGATATCTTCTAAATCTATTACTATATTTGATATCACAATTTAAATTAAGATATCATGGACAGACGCAAATTTGTAAAAAACACGGTTTTAAGCTCAATGGCTGTATCAGCAATGCCTGCATTTGGACTTACCGGCAATATTGCTCAACCGGCAAGAAATTACCGGATAGGTATTATGTGGGGAACAATCGGAACCAGCACCGATATCGGAGAAAAATTCAGACATGCAAAAGAGGCAGGTTTTAACGGTGTTCAGGTTAACAGCCATCTTGACAGGAATGAAGTGATGAAAGCCAGTAAAGCCACGGGTTTACCCATTTCAAGTGTTTGCGATTCAAAACACTGGGAATGGCTGTTGTCATCTCCGGATAAAGCCATCAGAGATAAAGGCAGAGAGGCTCTTGAACACTCAATTGAAGATGCCAAATATTATGGAACCGATGCAGTTCTGCTTGTTCCGGGAAAAGTTGACGAATCGGTAAGTTATGATGAGTGCTGGAACCGTACTACCGAAGAGATAAAAAAAGTAGTTCCATTGGCAGAAAAACTAAAAGTAAGCATTGCCATAGAAAATGTTTGGAATAACTTCCTGTTAAGCCCTGTTGAAGCAATACACTATATGGATCAGTTTAAAAGTCAATATGTAAAGTTCTTTTTCGATTGTGGAAATATCATGGTCTACGGATGGCCGGAACAGTGGATTAAAATCCTTGGTAAGCGGATAGCACGTGTACATATAAAGGAATTTGACATGGAAGCTGCCAACACTAAAGGTAAAAGGGCAGGGTTCAATGTTGACTTAGGCGAAGGTACAGTTAACTGGCCGGCCGTAATGAAAGCACTTGACGAGATCGGATATAACAGCTGGCTGACACTTGAACAACGCGGAGGCGGTACTATTGAAGGATTAAAAGACCTTGTTGAAAGAACAAAAAAGATTATAAAAAGCTAATATCTTATAAGCAATTTCCGGTTATTGGCCTTCAGAAAATTTTCTTCCTTCCAAAAATAGATCAATATTTGATCCAACTATTTTTTTTCCTTTTGGCTTAAATACATCTTTTATGCCCTTTATAATAATTTCCGGGCTTATCTCTATAAACGGAGAAGCTGCGCCTAACATTACCATATTGGAAGCTCTCGGATTCCCCATATCTTTTGCAAGCTGATCAGCATTAATTCTTATCATTTTCAATTTTCCGGCTAACTCTTCAAATATCTTTTTAATATCCGGATAATTAACAATATTTCTGAATTCAACTGTGTTGGTAACCAAAGTGCCCTGAGCAGACAGATAAGGAAGATATCTTAAAGACTCAAGTGGTTCGACCGATAGTATCAGACCGGCTTTGCCCAAAGGGATCAGATCAGAGTGAACAGGCCGGTCAGAAATCCTGAGATGAGAAACCACTTCTCCGCCTCTTTGGCTCATTCCGTGTGTTTCTGCCTGTTTAAGATAATAATTCTCATTAAGGGCAGCTGCCCCCAAAACTGCTGCAATAGATAAAATTCCCTGTCCGCCAACTCCTGCTAAGATAATATCGCTCTTCATCACTTACTCCTTTTTTATATTTAACCTTTTTGATCTAACCGCCTTTTGTACACATTCACGCCTTCCGATCATCACGGAGACTCCATCGTAATTCATCTCCTCCCTTATAATATTCACTATTTTTTTATGATTTTTTTTAAGCGGAACAAATACCCTTATATGGCCAGGATCCACTCCTACTCCCATACAGATATTTTCAATCCGCCCTTCAGCAGAAGACTCCTGACCACCGGTCATTGCAACTGTCTCATTATCAACAATAATAATATTAACATTACTTTTTCCGTTAACACAATCAAGCAATCCGGTAATTCCTGAATGGGTAAATGTTGAATCTCCGATAACAGCAAGCACCGGCAACATGCCGGCATCAGCAGCTCCTTTAGCCATTGTGATTGAAGCTCCCATATCTACACATGTATTTATCGAATTATATGGCGGAAGAACACCAAGGGCATAACAACCAATATCGGAAAATACCCTTCCCTCACCTATTTCACCTATTATCTCATTCAAAGCCAAAAAAGTATCTATATGTCCGCATCCCACACACAATGAAGGAGGGCGGTTTGGTAAACCGGCAGGAGTTATCCGGGAAGTACCCTTTTTCAATCCTAATGCATCGGCCAGATGATCGGGATTAAGCTCCCCCTTGCGAGGTAAAGTTCCATCAAGCCGCCCATTTACAATTTTACCTTTCCCGAAAAAATCTTTTAATATCTCTTCTGCTATAGGATATCCCTCTTCAACCACAAGCAATTTGTCGCACTCCTCTTCTAATCTTAACAATAATTTCCCGGGCAGGGGATAATGGCTTATTTTAACTACCGGCCACGGACAGTTACCGTCAGGAAAGTTCTCCATCAGATAATTAATAGTAATTCCGCAACAAATTATACCAAGGCTTTTATCATTGCCTTCGATATAAAAATTATATTTTGATTCTTCAGCCAGTTGCAATATTGCCGGCTGTTTATCTAATAATTCCTGATAACGCTTCCGTCCGTATGCCGGAACAAGTATAAACTGTTTTAAATTTTCAGGGAACCTTAATCTGTTTTCCTCCAAAAGATTTTTCTGCAACACCCCTGAACGGGAATGAGCCAAACGTGTTGGTATTCTCACCATCACCGGAAGCTTTAATTGTTCCGATATGTCGAATGCCTCCATAGTCATATCGTAAGCTTCCTGCTGATTTGATGGTTCTAAAACGGGTATCATGGCAAACTTGCCATAATATCTGGAATCTTGTTCATTTTGTGAAGAGTGCTGTGACGGATCATCAGCCACAACAACAACCAATCCGCCATTTACCCCTGTTACAGATGCATTCATAAATACGTCAGCAGCAACATTAAGCCCCACATGCTTCATACAGGTCAACGATCTTTTCCCTGCATATGACATTCCCAGAGCAGCTTCCATGGCTGTTTTTTCATTTACTGACCATTTACGGTGAATATTTCTTTCAACAGCTACAGGATTATTCTGAATATACCCGGTTATCTCCGTTGAAGGAGTGCCGGGATAGGCATAAACACCGGAAATACCCGCATCAATTGCAGCCTGCCCGATTGCTTCAACTCCTAATAATAGTCTTTTTTGCATTGCATATTTTGGTTATTGTTATTACAAAGTAATTTTTATATAGATTCAAAAGAGGTGTTGTATCCCGGTTTACACCTGAAAATTAATTATTTTATAACAGATGATTTGGCTTTCTGACGACATGAAACGAAAGTAACTAACATAATATTGTAAGTACCAGTCGCCTGCCGGAAGCATTATTGCGAAATTCACATAAATAAATTCCCTGCCAGATACCAAGGTTCAGACGCTGGCCTGAAATCGGTATTGTAATCTCTGAACCAATTACGGATGATTTAAGATGTGCAGGCATATCATCACTTCCTTCGATGGTATGTGTAAAAACCGGATCATTTTCAGGTATCAGTTTATTCATAAATGACTCAAAGTCGGCTCTTACATCCGGATCAGCATTCTCGTTAAGGGTTATCCCTGCTGATGTATGCTTTACCAGAATATGGAGCAACCCTTTCTCTGGCAACGGCAGAAGCTTCTTTAAAATATATGATGTAATCAAATGATAACCTCTCTTAAAACGAGGAAGTGTTATTTCCGTCTGTTGTATCATAACATAAATATCAATACAATTCAATTATTTTTATTCAATCCGCAAACTTAGCTAAATTATAAATCGAAATCAAAAAAAATAATGTACTCATTTTCAGACGATTGGGAAATATAAAATTCCTATTTATCCAATATTTTTATAGTGGTACGCCGGTTTAGCCTCCTGCCCTCTTCTGTACTATTGTCAGCCACAGGCCTTTCTGCTCCGTACCCTGCCCATTTAACTCTTTCGTCTCCTATACCCTGCTCTTTAAGATATACGGTAACAGCATCAGCTCTTTTTTCTGAAAGCTTCAGATTATGGTCAGCATTCCCGGTATTATCTGTATGGCCTTGTATCTCAATCTTTAAAGTTGGATTCGATTCAAGAAAATCAGACAGTCGCAATAATTCCGGCTCAGACTCAGGCAGAATTGCAAATGAATCGGTCTTAAAATATATATTATAAAGATTCATCTCTGCACCAACATCAACCGATTTAAGCTTTATATCAAGCTCATACGGATTATATACATTTTTCACCTCACTGAGATTAAAATATTCAGAATAAAAAAGGTATCCCTCTTTAGACACAGAAAATGCATAATTATTACCCGCAGGCAGGCAAATCAATGACCTTCCATTATTATCTGTCTCTTCAATCCGTTCAGAAAGTTCAGCTGATGTCAGATTTGTTAATCTGACAGTTGCCTGAACAGGCAGTAAAGTTTTTTCGTCATACACCTTAATCTGAGCATATGTTGCAGGATGAGGACGAATTGACTCATCCATGCGAAAAGAGTATATATCGATGTCGGGAGGATTATACCGGGGCGAAGAAAAAAATGCAGTCGTACCATCTGCGCTGATAAATAATCCCTGCTCATCATTAAAGGTGTTAATCGGATATCCGAGATTTACAGGTTTTGAAAAAGTTGAGTCATCAATAATTTCAGACATAAAAAGATCGAATTTTCCCATTCCGATATGATAGTCGGAAGCAAAATAAAGATTTTTATTCCCTGCATGCACAAAAGGAGAAGTTTCATCACCTGGTGTGTTTATACTGTCACCAAGATTGACCGGTTCTTTCCATATCATTTTTCCATTAGCTCCAAAGCCTGCAAACTCAGCCCTCCAAATATCCTTACCTCCCCTTCCGCCGGGCCTGTTACTTGAAAAATATATAAAGCGGCCATCAGAGGATAAACTGGGCTGAGCCTCCCATGAAGAACTGTTAAGAGGCGGCCCTGCAGGTGCCGGATCACTCCACCCTTCATCTGTCATAACAGAATAGTAGATATCGCAACTCCCTTGTCCGTCTAAACGGTTGCAGGCAGTAAAAAACAAAACAGAACCATCGGCCGACAGGCATTGCGCACCTTCATTATCAGAAGTATTTATCTCATCAATCGGCCTTGCACGACTCCAATCATCTCCTATTTTCTCAGACATATAAAAATCTTCCTGCGGCAGCTTGCCGGGCTCTTTAACCAGCCGGGTGAATATAAGCCGCGAATTATCAATATTAAGACTGGGCCAATACTCATCAAATGATGAATTAACTGAATCAGAGAGCCTTTGAGGATTAAATTCCACAGCATTTTTTAAGGCATCAATGGCAAAACGGCAGCTTTCAATTCTCATCTCCACTTCACGGCGCCGTTCCGGCTTAATCTTCTCCTTCTCTAAATAACCGGTATAACTGCAGAGAGCTTCTTCATATTTTCCGATTGATAAAAGAGCATTGCCCAACCTTAACCAAACCAAAGGAATATCTTTTAAGCCGGCAGCTTTTTCAAGAGCAGAAATCTCCTTTTCAGGATTATTGATTTCCTGGTAAATATCAGCCAGCAATAACCATGCATCCAGATAAGAGGGGTCCTTTTCAATAATTTTTTCTGAAATGTCAATCGCACTGCTATATGACTGATTGGCAAACTGCTGTCCTGCATCTTCAAAAAGCTTTTCAAGCCTTTTGGCAGACTGCGCATTAACTTCGGGTATAATGAAAATCATTGCTGCCAAAAGTGTTTTTTTCAGCAGATTCAAAAAAGTTGACACCCATACCGAAATAATTACTCTATTTGAAAAAAAATTATTCATTAAATCATTATAATATTCTTAATTATTTTTTATTTTGCCTGGGTAAAACTTTAAAATTTTATTTTATTTTTTTGAATTATGATTTAAAATGAAACGGAAAGTAAACAAAAAAAATTACAATGAAGTTGACAACTTCGACCGAAAACAAAAAAAACATTCGGCAAGAAAAGAAAAAAGCTCAAAAAAAAGGCTTTCCATCTATGATGAATTTGATGAAGAAGACATTGACGAGTATTCATTCAGCTATGATGACGAAGATGATGACTTTTAAAAAAACAGTATAGATTTAAATCCACAACCTTTATATATCCAATAATCCTGATCTAAAAAGAAGAGCTGTATGCTGTTTATTCAGTATAAAAAGCTTTTGCTCCAGGGTAATTATATTTTGCTCTGGCTATTTTTTCAGGAAAGCAGAAGTACTCAGCTACTGCAGTGGCACATATTTTATCATCTCCATCATATAGTGTGGTTTTGATCCGGGCAATATTTTTCTGAAAAGAGAGAAGGTTTGCCTTCACTGTAAATGCTCCTTTCGATATAAAAGCAGGTTTTGGATAATCAACTGTGAGCTGTATTGTTACCCCTGCGGTTTTCAGCTTTATAAAAACAAGCCAGGCGGCTACCTCATCCAATAAAGTGGCCTGAATCCCTCCGTGTAACACACCAATCCAGCCCTCAAACTCTTTTTTAGGCTGCCATTTTGCCACTATCTCCTCTCCATCTTCCCAAAATTCCAGCCGGAGACCTCTTTCATTATGGGGAGAACATCCAAAACAATTATATTCACAAGATTCTGCAACCTGTGAAAAAGGATTTACAATTTTTTTCATTTTTCGAACATTCAGATTATATCCGGGACACACATCTTAATTATTACCCAAAATCAGGGGAAGCCCTTCCTTTCCGCTGCCTATGACAATAACTTTTGCATTGGGCGATTCAGCAAGGCCTACTGTTGCATCAATGCCACGCTGCTTCAGTATATTATCGGTTAAGCTGGCACTAATAATACGGTTATAATTAGCTATACCCTCAGCTTCAATACGCCTGCGCTCTGCCTCCGACTCCTCCCGCTGAAGCTTAAATTGATATGCAAGCGCCTCCTGTTCCTGTTTCAGCTTATTCTCAATTGCCCCCTTGATCTGCTCCGGAAGGTTAATAGACTTAATAAGCAAAGCTCTCATGTCAATAAAGTTTTCACCAAGTACCTGTCTGGTCTCCTCCTTAATACTGGTTTCCACTTCAGCTCTTTTTGTAGAGTATATCTCTTCAGCGGTATAGCGGCCGGAAACCTGTCTTACGGTGGAGCGAACCTCCGGAATTACCAACACATTTATATAGCTGGTCCCAAATTGTTGATGCAAATGAGCAATATTGTTATAATCAGGGTTAAAACGTACTGTAATGTCGATATTGATTGATAACCCGTTTTTGTCGAGTACATCCATTGTTTCCTCTCTCTGTTGCTCTCTGACATTATATTTATAAAGTCTGTTCCATGGAGAAATCATATGAAAACCTTCACCATAAATATTTTCAATGTCCATACCAGAAGTATATGGACGAAAAATCACACCCCTCTCACCTGCTTCAATGATAAAGAACATACGCCCCCCAAAAAGCAGAATTATCAAAATAACTGCAACTATTGCAATAATGTAAGATGTTTTAAAATTAAATCTCATAACAGAATATATTATATTGTTTGTGCAAATTTAAGAAGATAAAAAGGTTTACAAATCAAATCACTTTATTTTTTAATATATAAACCTCAGGGCTTTTTTGTTAAAATCCTTAATACTATCTTTGATTTTTTAACAAGAGCAATGTTCAAATGAGGAGAGCCGTATTTTTTTACCTGTTCCTGCTCCTGTCAGTCAGCCTGGCGGGACAGGATTTTTTCAGACAGGATTTCAACCCTAAAAAAACTTACATTTTGCTGGCTAATCCAACCGAAAATAATTTAACCATTTTAAACTATCTGATTAAAAACCGGCTATTAAAAATCAACGCCTCCGGAGTTAAATTTGTTGGTATTTATTATGAGGGGCAAGAATATGATTTCAGCAAATCAAAAAAATTAATCAAAGAAAAAAAAATAAAAAACATTTATCTCCATGAATTCAGGGGCCCGTTAAATATGGAAGATATATTTATGAATAACCATCTCAGCTCTGAGATACACAAAGTTTTCAAATATTCTGCAGGTGCCTTTTTTTTCGGCGGACCTGACATACCTCCTGAAATTTACAAACATAAAAATACACTCTCAAAGGTCACCGACCCCAACCGGCATTTTTTTGAACTTACCTTTTTATTTCATCTTATCGGCAGTTCCCGGAACGACTCTTTCAAACCTTTTTTGGAGGAAAAGCCTTGGTATTTTATTACCGGGTTTTGTTTGGGGCTGCAGACAATGAATGTTGCTGCGGGAGGTACCCTTATTCAGGATATTCCCGCTGAAATTTTTGGTGCTGAAACCCCCGATGCCATAGTCAAGGCAGGCAGGAATAATCTTCATAAAAACTACTGGCAGGAAATATCAGACGACTCACTGTTGATAGGTTCCAACATCCACCCGATCCGTTTTACCGATAATCCCTTTTTTGGTGAAAAAGTGAAAATTTCCCGGGAACTAACCCCGCTGGTATACAGCTCTCACCATCAGGCTGTTAAAGATCCGGGAAAAGAACTGATAATAACAGCTGTGTCGATTGATGAAAAAGTAGTTGAAGCAATAGCCCACAGCCGGTACCCTCATGTATTTTCCACACAGTTTCATCCTGAAGTGCCTGCACTCAATGAAGATATGCAAAAAGTTAAATTTCATCCTGATGATATTCCCGCCTCTTGTCATGAATTTTTAGGTAAAGAGGGCCGGGAATTTCACAAACAATACTGGAGATACCTGTCAAAATCGTTAAAAAGGGCAATCCGCTCCAAAAAGAGAGATAATTGAAATCATTTAAACCTGTCAGAGAATGGTTCATTCCATGCTTTCAATAAGCGGTTGTTAATAACTTATGGATTCGGATAAAAAAAAGAGAAATAACCATATAAAATAATAGTAATTTTAGCGACTAATAATAATTGAATTTAAATTTCGTTTTTTAATCAAAGAAAATTTGATGACAACTATGTTTAATCTTTTATCACTTCAGGCCGATCTGACGGCAGAGCTTGACACATTGGCCCCGGTACCTGAGGGTATATCAACAAAGTTTATTGATCTTGCCTTTAAAGGCGGATGGATCATGATTCCCATTTTATTATTGTCAATAATAGCTGTTTATATCTTTTTTGACAGGTTCTTTGCAATAAAAAAAGCAGGAAAATTTGACCCCGCTTTTCTTGATAAAATTAAAGTGTATATTACAAATGGCAAGATTGACGAAGCTCTGATGATCTGCCGGAGTAATTCAACCCCCACATCAAGAATGTTGGAGAAAGGAATCTCCAGAATCGGAAGGCCGCTCAACGATGTCAATGCAGCAATTGAAAATGTCGGCAACTTAGAAGTGTCAAAACTGGAAAAAAGCCTTCCCGTGCTTGCCTCAGTGGCAGGCGGAGCTCCAATGCTTGGCTTTCTGGGCACGGTTATGGGTATGATCCAGGCATTTTACGATATGTCAAATGCAGGTAACAATATTGATGTAACACTCCTGTCGACCGGTATTTACCAGGCAATGGTCACCACTGTAGCCGGACTTATAGTTGGCATTATAGCCTATTTTGCTTATAATGTATTGGTAACTAATGTAGAAAAAGTGGTATTCCGGTTAGAAGCCACAACAACGGAATTTATGGACCTTCTTAATGAACCCGTATAATTAATTACAAAATGGCACTTAAACAAAGAAATAAGATCAATGCAAGTTTCAGTATGTCGTCAATGACTGATATTGTATTCTTATTGCTTATCTTCTTCATGGTGACATCAACATTGGTTGCGCCAAATGCTTTGAAATTACTGCTGCCTCAAAGCAACAATCAGACAGCGGCAAAACCAATTACCACAATTTCAATAACAAGGGATCTGAAGTATTACATTAACGATGATGGCCGTCTCAGAAGAGTTGAATTCAGAGAGATTGAGCCATTTTTACAAAACCGTTTCGGAATTGGCAACGACGATATATATATATCACTTCATGCCGAAAAATCAGTACCATGGGAAGAGATTGTTAAAGTAATGAATATTGCAAGAAAAAATAAGTATAAAATGATTGCGGCCACAGCGCCGGAAAGCTAAATGAGTTTTTTTGAAAAACATAAAAAAGGCATAATCGGAACCGCTGTTTTTCATATCTGTGTCCTTCTTATGCTGATCTTCCTGGGCTTTTTTACTCCTCTGCCACTTCCGGGAGAAGAAGGGATCTTAGTTAATTTTGGCACCAGCGACCATGGGCTTGGTGATATTGAGCCGGGATCAGTACGCAGTGAACCTGAACCTGCCCGGCCTGTGCAGCAAATAGAAGCTCCTGTTCCACCACCACCTCCGGCTGTCCCTCCCGCAAGCAGACCCAATCAGGCTAAAGAAACAGCAATGACGCAAGATTTTGAAAAAACAGCAGCAATTGAAGCTGCCGAACAAAAAAAAAGAGAAGCAGACAGACAAAAACAGATAGAAGCTGAAAAACGCAAACAGCAGGAGCAGCAGCAGGCCGAGTTGGAGAGGCAACAGCGGCAAGCTGAATTGGAGAGACAACAGCGTGCTGAAGCAGAACGAAAAAAAGCAGAAGAAGAACAGAAAAAAATCAGCGAAATAAACTCAAGAGCTAAAGGTGCATTTGGAGGAACAGGTCCGGGTACTGCAGAAGGACGTGGTTCGGGCGATAACCCTAACCAGGGTGTAACATTCCCCGGCGGCAACCAGGGGGTTCCCACAGGAGACCCTAATGCCGGTACTTACGGACCGGGAGGAAGCGGATCGGGCAACCAGGGCACCGGCGTATCATACAGCCTTTCAGGAAGAACGGCAAAAGCTTTACCAAAACCGGCATACCCCGGAAATGACGAAGGTGTGGTAGTGGTAAAGGTTACAGTTGACAAATATGGAAATGTAACAGCAGCCGAACCCGGTGTAAGGGGAACTACCATTATGGATCAACGATTCTGGAACGAAGCCCGGCAGGCAGCTTTAAAATCAAAATTTAACCTTGATGAGAATGCCCCTGCATTCCAGCAGGGAACTATCTCCTACAGATTCAAACTTAGTTAAAAGTTATATCCCGTGCTAAAATGGCTTTCATTACAAAACAAAAGCTTTTCAGCAAACAGTGGTTTATAGATTACTCCCTTATTTTAGCCGGAGCATTTATTCTGGCAGGAGGATTTGTATGGTTTATCACCCCTCATAGAATTGTTCCGGGAGGAGTATATGGAATCGGAATCGTTGTACATTATTCTACAAGAGGACTTATCCCTTTCTGGCCCGATGGTTTTCCAATCGGACTATTCGGACTTTTAGTCAATATCCCTCTCACCTATGCAGGCATCAGGATTCTCGGACCAAAATTTGGAGTTAAAACTATTATCGGATTTGTTCTTACTTCAATATTTATTGACGGAATAGCCTTCCTGAGACCCCCGGGGAATCCTCCGCTTGTTAGTGATGTCCTATTATCGTGCTTATTCGGAGGAATACTTATTGGTTTTGGACTGGGACTGATTTTTAAAGCAAAAGCAACCTCCGGCGGTTCAGATATTATAGCAATGATAATTGCAAAATATACGCATATCCAGTTAGGAAAACTTATGATCTATGTTGATTCTGCTATTGTACTGCTGGGACTTGTAGCATTCCACGACTGGCATATTCCTCTCTATTCATGGGTGGTGATCTATATTTCAGGGCGTATTATCGATACAGTCCTTGAAGGAGCTGACTTTAACAAAGCTTTACTTATAATTTCACAAAAACCCGAAGAGATTAAAAATAAAATTATTAACGACCTTGACAGAAGCGGAACTCTTTTTAGCGGAACAGGAATGTTTACCGGTGAGAAGAAAAAAATTATTTTTACTGTCGTCAGTCGGCGCGAAGTTGCAATACTTCAGGAATATATTAGCAAAATAGATCCTGATGCCTTTATTACGGTAATGGACACCAGGGAGATTTTGGGAGAAGGGTTTCAAAGCCTTGGAAAAAAAACCGGCAACTAAAAAATTTCACTATATTTGATAAACCCTTTTTATGTTAAAAACCTATGAAGAAATCTCTTCTGTTAATTATTTGTTTTTTCTGTTTTGCAATCATGGCATCCTCCCAGTCAGTCGGGCTGGTTTTAAGCGGAGGAGGAGCCAAAGGTATGGCTCATATTGAAGTGATCAGAGTGCTTGAAGAGAACAATATTCCTATAGATTACATTGCAGGAACATCCATTGGTGCAATTGTGGGCGGGCTCTATGCTGCAGGCTATTCACCTGATCAAATGGAAGAACTTTTCCGGTCGGACGAGTTCTATTTCTGGTCAACGGGCCGTATTCAAAAAGAATACAGGTACTACTTTACCAGGCCTGAGCCTGATCCTGCATGGCTTGAATTAAGAATTGACAAAAAGAAGGATAAACTAAAACTGTTGCCCCCAACAAATATAATTCCCGAAGAGCAGATGAACTTTGCTTTTATGGAGCTGATGGCGCCAACCACAGCAGCCTGTAACAATAATTTCGACAGTCTTATGGTCCCCTTTTTCTGTATTGCAACCGACATACATACTAATCAAGCAATAACACTGAGAAATGGAGATGTGGGAGACGCCATTAGAGCATCAATGACCGTACCCCTCTATTTTAAGCCTATAATTATCGATAATAAACTGCTGTTCGATGGTGGTATTGTGAATAATTTTCCACACGATGTAATGACAGAAATATTTAAACCAGACATTATAATCGGCCATAAAGTGACAGAAATGCCAAAAAAACCCGATAGCGATAATATAGTCGAACAGATTACAAATATAGTTATGAGGCCTACCGATTATGATATCCCTAAAGAACAGGGTATCCTCCTTGAAACAAAATTTCAAAATGTCGGACTACTCGATTTTCAAAAATATGACCTCATTACATCTTATGGAAGAGCTACGGCAATACAAAATATAGACAGTATAAAATCACTTATCGACAGAAGGGTAAGAAAAGAGGTTGTAGCAAAAAAAAGAGTGGAATTTAACAGCAAAAAGCCGGAAATGCTATTTCAGAATATACAAGTTGAAGGAATAGAGGACCCGATGCAACGAAAATTTATTATCCAATCAATAAAACACAGATTTAACATCATTTCCCTCAGCTCATTAAAACAGGATTATTTTAAACTTATTGCCAATGAGCATTTACAGTCGATCAGGCCAATTGCACTTTACAACAAAGAAACGGGTTATTTTGACCTTCATCTGAAGGTAAAACCTGAAAAAAAGATAAGAATAAATATAGGTGGCAATATTTCAACGAAGCCTATAAACCAGGGTTATGCGAGCTTTGATTACCGAACTTTCCAAAACCGGGCATACTCTCTGAGTTCAAATATCTATTTCGGCCGTTTTTACAGTAGTTTTAAAACCGGCGGAAGGATAGATTTTCCAACAACTCTCCCTTTCTATATTTCAACCTACTCAACATTAAACCGGTGGGACTTCTTTTCATCCAGTTCAGAGCTGTTTTTTGAAGATGTCAGGCCACCATTTATTATACAAGACGAATTTAATGTTTTACTGGAAACGGGAATCCCTTTGGGCAGACATTCCAAATTATTTTCCAATTACTCTTTTGTTAATTCTTCGGATGAATATTACCTGACTGAAAAATTTAAAAAGGAAGATGAACCGGATAATACCGGTTTTATAGCTTTCGTATCTCAAATTGCAATTGAAAACAGCTCTTTAAATTATAAACAATTTGCTTCAGAAGGATCATTTAACTCTGTTTCAATTAAACATATTGTCGGCAAAGAGACAAATGAACCCGGAACAACCTCAACAATGCAAGGAAAAATAAAAAATAATCACAGCTACTTTTTAGCCCGGGCATCTACTTTAAAATATTGGCAAATGGGTAGCAAATTCACTTTTGGGACACAGCTGGAAGCACTCTTCAGTAATAAAAAACCATTTCAAAACTGCAGATCTACCCTTCTTGCTGCACCCGGCTATTATCCGACACCTCACAGTAATTCACTTTTTATTGAAAATTTTCACTCAAATAACTTTATCGCAGGCGGACTAAAAGCAATATTCAACCTGAACCCAACCTTTAACCTCAGGGTTGAAGGACATGGATTTATTCCCTTAAAAGAGGAGCGGCTTAATCCTGACATGACCGTAGAAAAAAATCCGGCACTAATTGATAATTATTATTTACAGGGCATGGCAGCATTAGTACACCATACCGGGTTTGGTCCTGTAAGCATTGCCATTAATTATTATGAAAAGCCCGGTACAAAACTCTATTTTACACTTAATTTCGGGTACATCCTGTTTAATAAAAGAGGATTATAATAAAGCATTAATATTTTACAAAATAATTTTAAATTTAAATTTTTTTAATTATTAAAATAATTTTAAATAGATTAATACAATAAATTAAACAATGAGAATATTTTTATATTTCACAGCCTTTATTTTCATAATTTCAGCATGTGAATTTGAACCGGAAGGCATTTACGAAGTCGATGTTGAGCCCATAACCGAAGTACCTGACATCAACGTTAACCTGAATTTTTCGTCAGATACCATTTATGTACCAATAACGGGGTATACAACACTTTACTATTCCACACCGGATTCAAAAGTCAGGTTTGCCCTCTTCCGGCTTAATAATATTCAGCTGTCAAAAATAGAGTCTACTTCAGGCAATTTTACATTCAGCTTTAACCCGGGACAGTATCAAAAAGGTATCCCCTATGAGTTAAATGTTGAATTATTCAGAAGTTCGGGATCCGGGAGCCTTGCTGATAAGGTCAATGCCGAAGGTTTTCTCTTTTCAAAAACCTTTATCCTTTACTTCCTGGATGATGCAGATACAGCCTCACAAATTATCGGCGTAACCCCTAAAAACGGAAGTCTCAGAATTGAATGGGAAAAATTCAAAGGGATCGGGTTTCGCAAATACCATATATTTAATTCTGTTTTTTATAAAATTGATATTATAGACGATCAGAACAGAACTTTTCTTTACGATGAATCATATATCGGGTATAATGGCGATTACTATATAGTGACTGAAACTGACAATGGTACATTTACCAGCCGCCATGTATATTATGAAGAGGGGCTCCCCAAAGCAGTTGCCCAAAAAAGAGATGACCTGGTTATTGAGGTTTCCTGGGAGAAAAGTAAATTTGAAAACAATATTGCCGGCTACAGAATATTTGAATCTTATAACCGTTTTAACCACTTTAACGAATTGGCATATATTGAGGGCGGCTCAGCTGACAGCTTTACCTTTGAAGAGGGCAGGTTTGCCGTAGAAACTAAGTTTTATGTGCTTCCCAAGCCGAAAAAAAGGGAAATCCCGTTAAACAGCTTCGATGACCTCAGGTTCATGGCAAGCCCGACAGAAGATATTATTATTGGTGACCCGATGCCAATATTTCCCTTTTCGATATTTGCAGCTCCCTTAGGGAACAATTGCTACTTTTCCGATATATACCGGGTTTATAAATTCGACTGTGACAAAAATATCATAACCGGTTCAATACCCTCCCAATATGTCTATTTATCTGTTTCACCTGACGGAAAAAAGATGTTATCTGCAAAACCTTTACAACTCGAACTGACAGATACAAAAACGATGGAGGTCATTGATATAATTCCCAATTCATCATTTCCCGGTGAGGAGATGCCTGTTCAGTTCGAAATTGCCAATAACGGGAAGGGGGTATTTTATAACCAAAAAGCTGACTACTATTTTTACGACTTCCTGAACAAAACGGCAGAGGCGACATTCAGGATCGATGGTGAATCAAACTTAGGAGACAAAATGAGAATATCACCCGACGGTAATTTTTTCTGTATAAGGCATATCAAGGGTATTTGGCCGAACTATCTTACAGAGCTGTTCAAATTAGAAGAGGGTAAAGCGGTCATGATATGGAGCAGCTGCGATATAGGTTTCTTTGATTTTGACCCGGTAACCGGGCATCTTCTCTATTTTAAAAACGGATCATTGACCAGGATAGCTCCTGACGACCTAACCATCATCTCCGAAACAGCTGTAAATGATAAATATTTCTACGATATCGACTGGAATAATAATGAACTTGTCACCTTGAACGAGGAGAGAGACCTGATAACAATCTATGACCTGAATACCGGTGAACAAAAAAAAGAGGTTAAAACTTTCAACTTCGGAGATAATAACAGTAACTATACAAGCCTCTTCCTCAGTAATAAAATTCTCTTCACCGAAGGGCTCAGACATAAGCTTGAATATTGAAATACTTTGCTAAGCCAACCACGAATATCCTTATATTAACAGATAAAAATCATGACAAATGAAAAAAATCATATCTATAATCATCTTTATACTACTTGTATATAGTTCCTTTTCACAATTAATTATCGAGGCAGGTTACGGAATTGGGTCATACTCGTTAAATGACATGAGAGATATGAATTCAACCATATTAAAAAACCTTCCGGTGAAAGGAAAGATAACCGACGATTTCCCGATGCAACCATTTTATAATATCGGGATTCTCTATCAGGCAACAGACCTCTTGTCGTTCGGTATATCAGGGTCATTCAACACCACAGGCTCAAGAATAAGTTATAAAGATTATTCAGGTGAACTGCAGGTCGACAATATACTCACCTCCTGGTCGCCCGGTGTTGCTGCAAGGCTTAAGCTGATTAACAAAGCAGTTAACCTTTACGGAGAAACACGAATTTCATATGCCTTTTCAAAATTAGAAATGAAGGAAAAAGTAATCACCTATAATGATAAAAAAAGCTTTAAATCAGGCGCTGTCCAGGCAGAGCCCAAGTTGAGGCTGGCATACAATACAGGCAGTATAGAGTTCGGAGCCAATGCCGGTTATTTAATTGACACAGGCAGTAAAAACAGGTTGGTGGGAAACAGGGATGCTTTCCTGCAATTCAACGATACAAAAAAACCTGTGAAAACAAACTGGAGCGGAATAAGGCTCTCTGCATCAGTTTGTTATCTTTTTAATTATTAATTTTGCCTTCTCTTGTAGCACCTTACCCCGTTAATTTGAAACTTCACCGGCAATTTCGAACCCGGTATATCATCAACAACTATAGTTAAAATATTTATATGAAGGGGAAAATCAAATTTATGATTTTGCAGTTTTAATATTTCTGTTTCATTAATTTTCCAGGTGAGCAAATCTCCCTCTTTCTCAAAAGTAAAAATATACCACTTCCCCCTTTTCAGGTTAGAAATAGTTGTTCCCTCCACTTGAAGCTTACCTGTATTGTCAGAATAAGACACCCCTACCCTGTTTTTTGTCCCCATTTCAAAAAGATGTATCCGGGGAGAGTTTTTTTCACCCTGTAAAATAAATGAGCTTACCGCCTCCTTTACGGGATTGAATCTTACTTTTACCTCAAAAATACCATTTTCCTGCCAAAAGCTTTTCCAAGTTGAAACCAATCCCGATGTATAGTCAAACTGTGTGGGAATAAATCCTGCAGCAGGATTCCAAGTAAGGCCTTCTGACCTCTCTTTACGTGTTTCTATAATCAACCTTCTTTCTGTCTTTATATTTTCACCCTCAGTAAATTTATTAAGGTCACCCGGCAAACTGAAATTTTTCCCGGGCAGTTTTTCAGACCACACCGACAAAACCGACCATTTGTCCTTTTTTAACTCTTTGCCGGAAAAATCATCTTCAAAACTTAACTCCCACTTTTTGAAAAAATCAAATCTGTTACTATCCTTATATTTAAAATACTTAACTAAATGAGGGCGTTTCTTCATCTCTGAATATCGCTGTTCACCGGCAAATTCTTCACTTTTCTTCCACTTTTCAGGATCCTCTAAATAGGCTTTCCTTTTTATAAATTCTTCTGATGACACCCGGTCGCTTAACTCCTGAAAATGCTTCAGAATATCTGTATCACGTGTATCATAATAATTTTTCAAAATCGATGATTTCCCATATTTCAAATAAAACTTTATATCAGCGCTTGATGATAACTCTTTTAAACGCCTGAATTTTTTATATGCATCACTCTTCTCAAATTTTTTCTTATCCTTTAAAAAGAGTACCCTTTTTTTAAACTCTTTACTCTCAACCATTGGTTTCAGCTCATTATATCTCTTAAGAGTATAGCTATCAATCGCCTCACTGTAAATTCTATATTTATGTGATCGCTCAAATTTCAAATAATCCTTAATATCAAAGTCTGACCGTAGACTTTTCATCTCTTTGGTCTTTTCCCTATCTTTGCCGGAAAGATTTAGCAATTCAAAATACTTTTTTAGTTTATCTGAATTTGCTATTGACTCATATCTTTTAAGGGCATCGGAGTTGTGTAATTCCAAAAATATTTTTACTAAAGATGACCTCTTAAGCTTTTGATACTCCTTCTCCTGCTCTTTTTCTTCCGACCCCTTGTATATCTGTTGTTTAGCTTCATCTTTTGCACTTCTGTAAGAACCATTTTCAACAAAGTCGGTAAGCTGAAGATACTCCTTCACCTTATCTGAATCTTTCAACAATTCAAATCTTTTTAAATCCGAAGAGTCTTTAACCTGAAAATACTTTTTTATCTGTGAGTTTTTCTTTAATGCAATAAATTCTTTTAAGATATCTTCCTCATCACTACCTTTAAACCGAAGACTTTTTATTTTAGTCTTCCTCTCTTTAAAGCCCTCAGATGTAATTAGTTTCTCCAGATCCTGAAACTCTTTCAACTCCTCCGAACTTTCTACAGATTTAAACTGAAGATACTCATTATGCAAAATATGTCGCCGCGATTCAATTTTTTCAACCGGTTTGATCTTTCCTGAAAGCTGAAATAAAAATATTTTAAATGACATTTATTGAAGTTTAGTTATTATTTATTCAAAAATAGAAAATTAGAGTGTAATTGAGAATAAATTCAGTAAGTAAAGAGAGCCTATTTCTATAAGTTGCTAACAAATCAGACTCTTTATTTATTTTTTAAAATATAGATTGTTAAAATGTTTTAAAAAAAATCATTGTCTATTTATCTTATTTTAAATAGTTTTAACCCTGTAAATCTTTAATTATGATTAAAGAGTCTGAATTAATTCTAAATAGCGACGGGTCAATATTTCATCTGCACTTAAAGCCTGAAAATATTGCAGATAATATAATACTTGTTGGCGACCAAAACAGAGTTGGAGAGATTGCAGCTTTTTTTGATACTATTGCATTTTCTGCCAGCAACCGCGAATTTAACAGTGTTACAGGCAGTTATAAAAACAAAAAGTTTACTGTAATTTCAACAGGAATAGGTACCGATAATATAGATATAGTACTTAACGAACTGGATGCACTTGTCAATATCGACCTGAAAACCCGAAAAATATATAAAAGGAAAAAGTCACTTAATATCGTAAGAATTGGTACTTCCGGGAGCCTCCAAAAAGAGATTGCGGTAAATTCATGGCTGGTAAGTCTTAAATCGGTTGGATTCGACGGACTTTTAAATTTTTATGCAGGAAAAGATAAATATTGTGATCATAAATTTGAAAAAGCTTTGAAAAAAGATATTGGATGGCTTGGCTCTTTACCTGACCTTTATATTATGGATGCATCAGACAACTTGATTGCCAGATTCTCCGACCCTGAATTCAGTAAGGGAGTAACTATCTCTGCTCCCGGGTTTTATGGCCCTCAAGGACGGGTAATAAGGTTGTCAACCTCAATGCCCAATCTCAACGCGGCACTTGAAAGCTTTAAATATAATGATCTCAAGATCACCAACTTTGAAATGGAAAGTTCGGCGATTTACGGACTTTCCCATTTACTGGGTCATAATGCATTAACAGTATGTCTTATAATAGCTAACAGAGTAACCGGAGATGCTTGCAGCAACTACTTCGAAGAGATGAAAAAACTAATAAAAAAAGTTCTTGATAACCTGGCTAATTAATTACTGATGAACATAAAAAATAAAAAGACAAAAGCATTGATATATCTTCTTGACGATCCTGATTACCGGGTTTATGAAGCGGTAGAGAAGGAGCTTCTCAAACAGAGCTGGAAAATAATTCCCGCACTTGAAGAAAAATGGGAAATTAGTTGTGACGAAAATTGTCAGGAACGGATCGAAACAGTAATACAAAATCTCCAATTCAAACAGACCAAAAAACTTTTAAAATCATGGATACTTTCAGATAAATGTGATCTTCTCGAAGGATTTATCTATGTTGACAGGTTTCAGTATCCTGATATCAATATTTTAAGTTTAAAACAAAAGATTGAAAATATTAGAAAAGCAGTCTGGTTAGAATTAAACAATTCATTAACTCTTCTTGAAAAAATTACAATATTAAACCATTTTTTATTCAATGTAAATGGCTTTTCAATAAACCTGAATAATATTAATTCTCCTCAAAACTGCTATTTAAATCAGCTTTTGGAAACAAAAAAAGGCAATCCTGTCTCTGTTAGCATCCTCTATACAATTCTTGCCCGCCAGTTGGGATTACCGGTTATGATGACCGATTTTCCAAACAATCCCCTTGTAGCTGTTGTAGATTCCGATCTGGCAAAAAAAGTACTTGGCAAAGACACAAAGACAAGTGTAATTTTTTATATAAATCCTTCAAATAAGGGAGCAATAACAAACAGAAAAGAAATTGATTACCATCTGAAAAAACAGAAAAAAATCTCACCGGATAAATATACAGAACCTATTTCTGACAAGATCGTGGTAAGAAGACTGTTAGAATCTCTGAAAAAAAATTTTCATACGGCAGGGTTTATCGATAAGGAGATAAAAACAGAAGAGATAATCAAACTATTTAAATCGGTTGATCAAAGTGCAGACAATAAATGAAGTACCGGCCCGCAGCGATTACTCAGCCCACAAGAATATCTTTGCAATACCGAACACACTTAACTACCTCCTTCTGTGCATCTGAACCTTCAGGAATATTATATTCAAGTTCAATATCGCAATAGATGGGCCATCTGTTTTTTTGTATCAATTTCAGAATATCAGCAATAGGCGTTTCTCCTTCACCCCATGGCATATTGGCATTAGCCGGTTCTGATCCCGGCCCTGTTTTATCTTTCAAATGAATGCTGTAAATACGGTTGTGCAATTTTTCAATGACCTCATTCGGATGTTTGCCTGTTGACCCGAAATAGTGACCTGCATCAAAATTAAGCATATTTTGAGGGGAATATGCAAGGAAATCCTCAAAATTGAACCCCGGCTGACCCGGCTGGGCATGGTTATGAAAAGCTGCATACATATTGTGCTTTTCAGCAAACTTACCAAGCCTTTTGCACTCCTCATGCCCAATCTCATTAGTAATAGCTTTTGCCCCGATTACACCGGCAGCAATAAATGCATAATCTATCTCTTCGTCACTCCAGCCGGAAGGAGAAAACTTAACCGTATGTATATCTATTCCTGCATTATTAAACTTTTCCCTAAGCTCCTTATACTTATCCATTGAAAGGGACAGACGCCACTCTCTTTGTGCATTTTTGGCATCTGCCAAAGCTTTTTGGTAGTCAGCCTGCTCTTTTTCGGTCATCTTCACATCCCCTCGTGATCTTTTGGGTAATGCCGGTATACCGGCAAACTCCTCAGCAACTTCTCCCATCAGTTCAAGAGAGCCAATCCCCCCGTTTACACAGTAATTGATAATATCATCAGCACTTCCCGGCATACTCCTCCAGCTATATGTGATGACCCCGACAGTCACTCCTCCAAATACTGAAACAGACTTTGAGGATGAAGATTTTTTGCAGCCAAAGCCTGAAGGTAAATAAGTAAGAGCCAATGCTGCAGTGGTGGCAGTACCGATAAATTTACGGCGTGAAATGCTGTTATTGGAGTTTTGGGTATTCATGATTCAGTTATTTATTCATTTCAGTCTCTTCGCTTGGGTCAACTGTAGTTTCTGCATCGTTTTTCAGGCTTTCAGCAATGTCGCCGGCACCCTCTTCTTCAGAAACTGCATCATCTGTCTCAATAGAAGCTTCTGCTGCAACGTCCTCAACAACTTCATCTGTTGCGGCTTTTTCTTTAACGCTTTTAGGTTTATCTTCAGCAACAACCTGCTGCTTTTTAGCACCTCCGCGACGTGATCTCCTGCGTTTTGGTTTTTCTGCTTCACTTTTAGAGGCAAGCATAGCTTCATTATAATCAACAAGCTCAATTATACACATCTCGGCATTATCACCGGCCCTGTTGCCGGTTCTGAGAATACGTGTATATCCACCCGGACGGTCACCTATTTTAACAGCCACATCTCTAAACAGTTCAGAGACAGCTTCTTTATTTTGCAAATGACTGAAAACCACTCTTCGTGAATGGGTTGTATCCTCTTTTGCCTTTGTAATAAGCGGCTCTACATACATACGCAGAGCTTTTGCCTTAGCTAAGGTTGTTGTAATCCTTTTATTTTCAATAAGTGAGCTGGCCATATTTGACAACATGGCTTTGCGATGTGAGCTGGTACGGCTTAAATGATTAAATTTTTTATTATGTCTCATTACCTGTATTATTCCTTGTCAAGTTTATACTTACTAATATCCATACTAAACGAAAGCCCCATATTATCAAGAAGGTTTTCAAGTTCAGCAAGTGATTTTTTTCCGAAATTCCTGAATTTCAACAGATCATTCCTGTTGTATACCACCAAATCGCCCAAAGTATCTACATCGGCAGCTTTAAGGCAATTCAATGCTCTAACTGACAGATCGAGATCAATCAATTTAGTTTTTAATAACTGACGCATATGGAGCACCTCTTCATCAAACTCTTCATTAGCAAACCTATCATCTGAGTCAAGGGTAATCTTTTCGTCGGAAAAGAGCATAAAGTGATATATAAGAATTTTTGCAGCCTCTTTCAATGCATCCTGTGGAAGAATTGATCCATCGGTTGTTATTTCAAAAATAAGCTTTTCATAGTCTGTCTTTTGTTCAACACGATAATTTTCAACTGAATATTTAACCTTTTTGATGGGAGTATAAATCGAATCGATGGGTATAAGACCAAATTCTGTTTCTGCCGGTTTATTTTCAACAGCAGGCACATAACCCCTCCCCTTATTGATAGTCAGTTCCATCTGCAATTTAACATCCGGTTCCATTCGGCAAATCACCATTTCAGGATTCAATACACTGAAACCTGTCATAAATTGATTAATATCACCTGCCTTAAATGTCTCTTGTCCGGTAATTGTAATCATCACCTTCTCACTGTCAAAATCCTCTACTTCATTTTTTAAACGAATCTGTTTCAGGTTCAGGATTATATCAGTAACATCTTCAATAACGCCTTTTATTGTTGAAAACTCATGGTCCACGCCTTCGATCTTAATGGTAGCGATGGCATATCCTTCCAATGATGACAACAAAATACGGCGAAGTGCATTACCTATTGTAATACCATATCCGGGTTCCAGTGGACGAAATTCGAACTTGCCGAATTTATCCTCCGATTCGATCATTATAACTTTGTCGGGCTTCTGAAATGCTAATATTGCCATAATATCCTTGTAAAAATTTATTTTGAATACAACTCAACAATAAGCTGTTCTTTAATATTTTCTGGAATTTCTTCACGTTCCGGAATGTTCAGGAATTTGCCGGTAAGCAGATTATCATCCCATTCAAGCCATCCGTAATGTGAACTTCTTCGCGACTGCAACGAGTTTGTGATCACTTCTAATGATTTTGATCTTTCTCTGACACCAACAATATCACCGGGTCTTAAAAGATAAGAAGGGATATTGACAACCTTGTCATTTACAACAATATGTTTATGTGTAACAAGTTGCCGTGCCGCATCACGTGTTCTTGCGATACCAAGTCTGAAAACAACATTATCAAGCCTTGACTCAAGCAGCTGCAATAATACTTCACCGGTAACACCTTTAGAAGAGTTGGCTTTCTCAAAAAGTCTGCGAAACTGTTTTTCCAGTACTCCGTATGTATATTTAGCTTTTTGCTTTTCACTTAGTTGTTGCCCGTATTCAGATTTTTTTCTCCTTCTTGATGTTAACCCATGCATTCCGGGAGGATAATTTTTATGTTCAAAAACTTTATCCGGTCCGAAAATAGGTTCTCCGAATTTACGCGCTATTTTAGATTTTGGTCCTATATATCTAGCCATTGCCTTTTCATTTATAAATTATACACGTCTTCTTTTGGGAGGTCTGCATCCATTATGTGGCAGGGGAGTAATATCAATAATTTCAGTAATTTGAAGTCCTGCTGTTGCCAAAGACCTTATTGCAGATTCACGTCCATTACCCGGTCCTTTTACAAACACTTTAACTTTACGAAGTCCCAGGTCGTATGCAGTTTTTGCGCACTCTTCAGATGCAACCTGCGCAGCATATGGGGTATTCTTTTTTGAACCGCGGAAACCTTTTTTACCGGCTGATGACCAGGAAATAACCTCACCATTCATATTTGTAAGAGAAATAATAATGTTATTGAAAGAAGAGTGCACATGAGCCATCCCGTTAGCTTCAACAACAACTACTCTTTTTTTACTTGTTCCAGTTTTCTTTGCCATATTTCAAAATACTTATTTAGTAGCCATTTTTTTGTTGGCAACAGTTTTTCTTTTTCCTTTACGAGTTCGTGCATTATTCTTTGTACTTTGGCCTCTTACCGGCAGTCCGATACGATGGCGGATACCACGATAACATCCGATATCCATCAATCGTTTAATATTCATCTGGACTTCAGAGCGTAATTCACCTTCAACCTTAAAATTATCACCGATCACTTTACGTACCTTCCCAAACTGTTCATCATTCCAATCTTTAACTTTCAGGTTTTTATCTACCCCGGCTTCCTCAAGGATCTTATTTGCCCTGCTGCGGCCAATACCAAATATGTAGGTGAGGGCAATCTCACCTCTCTTGTTGTTAGGAATATCAACACCTACTATTCGCGCCATAAAAAATCAATTTTTATTTATTTAAATTTTCAACCTTATGGGATTATGACAAGCTTTTTAACCATTTAAAAGACCTTTGCCATTTACACAATTTTTAAAAACCATGCCCTCCCGATTAACACTATCCCTGGCGTTGTTTAAACCTGGGATTCTTTTTATTAATAACATATAAGCGTCCCTTTCTACGCACTATCTTACAATCTGCGCTACGCTTTTTTACCGATACCCGGACTTTCATTTCTAAATAGTTTAATTTTTATATCTAAATGTAATCCTTCCTTTTGTTAAATCATAAGGAGACATTTCAACTTTTACTTTATCTCCAGGCAAAATTTTTATATAATGCATTCGCATCTTTCCTGAAATATGGGCAGTAATAACATGCCCGTTTTCAAGTTCAACGCGAAACATTGCATTTGATAAAGATTCAATTATTGTTCCGTCTTGTTCTATTGAAGGCTGTTTTGCCATATATAAAAAATTTTAAAATCCACCTCCGGCACGGCCTTTAATCCGTCCGGACTTAGTTAATCCGTCATAATGTCTCATTAACAAATGACTTTCAATTTGTTGTAACGTATCCAGGACTACCCCTACAAGGATAAGCAACGAAGTTCCCCCATAAAAATAGGCAAACGACTGGTTAATTCCCATAATCATTGCAAATGCAGGTAATATGGTAATCAATCCAAGAAAAATAGATCCCGGAAGAGTTATCCTTGACATAATTGTATCAAGAAACTCAACTGTTCTTTTCCCCGGCTTTACACCGGGAATAAATCCCCCGTTCTTTTTCATATCCTCAGCCATCTGAGTGGGGTTTATTGTAATTGCAGTATAAAAATATGTAAATGCAACCACAAGGATAAACTGTATAAAATTATACCAAAAACCTGTGATGTTAGATAATGCAGCCGCAACACCACTTAAATTTTCAGATTTTGCCATTCCGACAATGGTGATTGGAACCATCATAATAGCCTGAGCAAAAATAATGGGCATAACCCCTGCAGCATTAACCTTTAAAGGAATATACTGCCTCACACCGCCATATTGTTTATTGCCGACTATTCTTTTTGCATACTGTACCGGAATACGCCGTGTACCCTGAACCAGCAAAACTGAAGCCATAAACACCATGAAAAGAATAACAAATTCCACCAAAAACATAACAAGCCCGCCACCCTGCTGGTTTATCCTGGAAGCAAACTCCTGAACAACAGCCTGCGGCAATCTTGCAATGATACCTATCATTATAATAAGCGAAATTCCATTTCCAATACCTTTATCCGTAATACGTTCGCCAAGCCACATTACAAACATTGACCCTGCTGTAAGTATAACGACCGATGTAACCGTAAACATAGCCCCTTTTATGGCAAATGCCGATTCGGGAAGCTGATAATGCAGGTTTGTAAGGTAAGCAGATGACTGGAAAATAAGTATGACAACAGTCAGATAACGGGTAATCTGATTAATCTTTCTTCTTCCTGATTCACCCTCTTTCTGTAATCTTTGAAAATAAGGCACTGCTATACCGAGCAACTGTATAACAATTGAAGCTGTGATATAGGGCATAATACCGAGGGCAAAAATAGATGCATGCGAAAATGCGCCTCCCGAAAACATATCAATCAATCCCAGCAACCCGTCTGAAGTCTGACTTTTCAAATTTTGAAGCTGTGCAGGATCAACCCCGGGCAAAGAAACAAAGGATCCTAACCGGTATATCAGAACAAAAAATAGTGTTATTCCGATACGTACCCTTAAATCTTCAATCTTATAAATATTTTTTAAGGTCTGGATAAATCGTTTCATGCCACCTGTTATAGTATTTCAGTATTACCTTCTAATTTTTTAATTGCCTCTATTGCACTTTTGGAGAAAGCATGTGCTTTCACATCTAATTTGCGTGTCAGTGAGCCGCCTCCAAGTATTTTAATTTTATCTCTTTTTGATGCAATCCCTGCTTTAACAAGAGTGTCGGTATCTATTCTGTCGAGGTTGTCTTTTTTAGCAAGATTCTCTAATACATCCAGATTTATTGCTTTATATTCAACCCTGTTTATATTAGTGAATCCTGATTTAGGCACTCTCCTTTGCAAAGGCATTTGTCCTCCTTCAAATCCAACCTTTCTGGAATATCCTGAACGGGATTTCTGACCTTTATGTCCCCTTGTTGAAGTACCTCCATATCCGGATCCTTCACCTCTTCCAATTCTTTTCCTCTTAAATGTAGATCCTTTTGCAGGTTTTAAATTACTTAAATCCATATTTGCAATTATTTGAAATATTTTTATATCTCTTCTATTTTTACTAAATGTCTGACCTTATTAATCATCCCTAAGATATTTGGTCTATTTTCATGCTCAACTGTATGAAACATCTTTTTCAATCCCAAGGCCTCTAAAGTAGCTTTCTGTCTTTTGTCAGAACCTATACTGCTTTTTATCTGTGTAATTCTCAATTTAGCCATTGCATTATCCATTAAATACTTTTTCCAATGTAACTCCTCTCTGTTCTGCAACCATATATGCATCTCTCAGCTTAAGCAGAGCCTCCATAGTAGCTTTTACCAGGTTATGAGGATTAGAAGAGCCTTTTGATTTTGCAAGGATATCAGTCACACCCGCACTTTCCAATACAGCACGCATGGCACCTCCCGCTACCAATCCGGTACCTGAAGAGGCAGGTTTCAGTAATACATGTGCTCCGCCATATTTTGCCGACTGCTCATGAGGGATAGTTCCTTTGATAACCGGAATCCTGACCAGATTCTTCTTAGCTGCATCAACACCTTTTGCAATAGCAGTGGTGACCTCACTTGCCTTACCAAGTCCCCAGCCAACAATACCATCTTCATTACCAACAATAACGATTGCGGAAAAGCTGAAAGTGCGTCCGCCCTTAGTAACTTTGGTTACACGATTTATAGCTACTAATCTGTCTTTTAATTCGAGGTCGCTTGTTTTAACTTTTTTGCTTACTGTTCTCATAATAATCTAAAATTTAAGACCCGCTTTACGAGCCGCTTCAGCCAATTCTTTCACTCTCCCATGGTATAGGTAACCATTCCTGTCGAATACAACCTTATCGATACCGGCATCAAGGGCCTTTCGGGCTATCAGGTCACCCACAAGGGCAGCTTTCCTACTTTTATTTAAATTCTGAGATGCAATATCTTTTTCAACCGATCCGGCAGCAACCAAGGTCTGCCCTGTAGAATCATTAATTATCTGTGTATATATCTCTTTATTACTTCTAAATACACTCAGGCGGGGACGCTCAGCTGTGCCGACCACTATTTTTCTGACACGGCTTTTTATTCTTTTTCGCCTTTTTAATTTTGTTAATCCCATAATAATAACTTTTCAATAATTATTTAGATGCGGCTTTACCAGCTTTACGCCGTAATTCTTCACCAACAAATTTAATTCCCTTCCCTTTATATGGCTCAGGTTTTCTGAACGACCTGATCTTGGCCGCAACCTGCCCAACCAGCTGCTTATCGATACTTCTCAGAGTAATAATAGGATTACTGCGCCTGTCTGATTTAGTTTCAACCTTCACCTCAGGCGGAACCTGGAGATAAATATGGTGAGAATATCCCAAACTAAGGTCAAGGACATCTTCACTAAACATTTCGGCACGATAACCGACTCCGACCAATTCAAGTTGCAATTCATATTCTTTCACAACACCGGTTACCATGTTATTTACCAATGAACGATAAAGCCCGTGCATTGATTTATGACGTTTTGACTCCTCTGAACGGTTAAACTTTATCTGATTGTCTTCAATCACAACTTCGATATCAGAATCAACCTGCTGCTTTAGCTCGCCTAAAGGACCTTTTACGATAATCTGATTATCTCCGTTAACTTTAACTTCAACTCCCTCCGGTATTTCAATTGGTAATTTACCTATTCTTGACATAACCTTTTTCTCCTTTTAATAGACGTAACATAATACTTCACCACCTATATTTTTTTCACGTGCCTCTTTATCGGTAATTACGCCTTCTGATGTTGAAATCACAGCAATTCCTAATCCGTTTAACACACGTGGTATATTAGTATTGTCGCAATACTTTCTAAGCCCGGGTTTACTGATTCTTTTTAAACCGGTAATAGCCGGGATTTTAGTTTCCGGATGGTATTTCAATGCTATCTTTATATTTCCCTGATATCCGACCTCATCCTCAAATTTATAATTCAAAATATAACCTTTTTCCTTCAATATCTTTACAATTTCCTTTTTAAGGTTTGAAGCAGGGATATCCACAACTTTTTTATTAGCAAGATTTGCATTTCTTATCCTGGTCAGACAATCTGCTATTGGATCTGATATTTTACTCATTTTAATAACATTTACAAATTACCAACTGGCTTTTTTAACTCCGGGAATTTTTCCTGTTGAGGCCAGCTCCCTGAAATTAATTCTGCTTATTCCGAACTGCCTCATATAACCTTTGGGCCTTCCGGTAAGCTTGCAACGGTTATGCAGCCGCACGCGTGAAGAGTTTCTCGGTAATTTCTGCAATCCGATCCAATCTCCTTCAGCTTTCAGCCTGGCACGCTTCTCAGCATATTTTTCAACCAGCTTTGCCCTTTTTATCTCCCGGGCTTTTATTGACTCCTTTGCCATACACTAATTCTTTTTTACATTTTTAAAAGGCAATCCCAATGCTTTAAGCAAAGCAAAACCTTCTTCATCAGTTTTTGCAGAAGTAACGAAGGTAATGTTCATACCGTTGATTTTATTTACTTTATCCATAACAATTTCGGGAAAAACGATCTGCTCCGGCACGCCAAGGGTATAATTACCCTGTCCGTCCATTTTGCTTTCAATTCCGCGAAAATCCCTTATCCTGGGTAATGTTGCCGATATCAGACGATCAAGAAACTCATACATTCTGTTGCGTCTTAAAGTAACACGTACTCCAATGGGCATCTTTTTTCTCAATTTAAAATTGGAAATATCTTTTTTTGAAACTGTCTGAACAGCTTTTTGCCCTGCAATCAAAGTCATCTCCTGAGTAGCAACCTCTATAATCTTTTTATCTGCTATGGCTGCTCCCACTCCCTGATTAAGAACAATCTTTTCCAACCTGGGAACCTGCATTACCGAAGTATAGTTAAACTCTTTTTTCAGCTCTTCGATCACCTGTTCCCGATATTTCTTTTTAAGAGTTGGTATATATTTCATATGATTAAATTAACTGTTTTTAAAGGTATCTGATTCACATCTGTTTTAATAATTCTCTTATAACCCGCTTTAATCGGGATGCTCGTTTAATCATTTAATCTCTTCTCCCGATTTTTTGGAATAACGAACTAACTTACCTTTTTCATTCAATCTTCTTCCCACTCTTGTTGGCTCACCGGTTTTAGGATCAACCACCATAAGATTGGAAATATGCACAGGTGCCTCCTTTTCAATAATGCCTCCCTGCGGATTTTTTGCATCCGGCTTAGTATGTTTTTTAATCAGGTTTACACCCTCCACTATTGCTCTGTCGGTCTTTCTTATTACTTCAAGTACCCTCCCTTTATGACCTTTGTCATTCCCGGTAATTACAACAACAGTGTCACCTTTCTTAATATGTAGTTTTTTCTGCATTTTAAAAATTTTTATTAAAATTTACAGTACTTCAGGTGCAAGGGAAATAATTTTCATATTTTTTTCCCTCAACTCACGGGAGACAGGTCCGAAAATACGGGTTCCTCTTATTTCACCCATGTTATTCAGCAGCACAACAGCATTGTCGTCAAAACGAATATATGATCCGTCGGTACGGCGGATCTCTTTCTTTGTACGAACAACAATAGCTTTCGAAATAGTGCCTTTTTTTACTTCACTTCCCGGAATTGCACTCTTCACGGTAACTACAATTGTATCTCCGATAGTTGCATACCTTTTTCTGGTTCCTCCAAGAACACGTATACAGAGAACCTCTTTAGCACCGCTGTTATCAGCGACCATACATCTGGTTTCTTGTTGTATCATAACTATTTAGCTCTTTCAATTATACCAATAAGCCTCCAACGTTTAGTCTTGCTCAATGGCCTGGTTTCCATAATACGCACCAGGTCGCCAATGTTAGAATCCTGTTTCTCATCGTGAGCATAAAACTTCGAAGTTCTATTTATGAACTTACCGTAAATAGGATGTTTAACTTTACGCTTCACAGCAACAACTATTGTCTTATCCATTTTGTTGCTTACTACAATACCTATTCTTTCTTTTCTGAGATTCCTTACTTTTTTCTCTTCCATCACTGAATTAATTCTGGGTTTCACTTAGTTCCCTTTGGCGGTATACCGTTTTCAGGCGTGCAATATTTTTTTTAGCCTCTTTAATCTTCATGGGATTATCCAAAGGTGACACTGCATGATTCATTCTCAGGCGAATCAATGTTTCTTTTTCAGTTTCAATTTTTTCAGCAATCTCCTTTGTGGTCATCTCCTGAATTTCTGATATCTTCATAATAATTCAATTTTACTCTTCAACAAAATCCCTTCTTACAATAAACTTTGTGGTAACCGGCAATTTTTGTGCTGCCAGACGCAAAGCTTCTTTAGCCACCTTGTAAGGTACACCATCAGCTTCAATAATAATTCTGCCGGGAGTTATGGGTGCAACAAATGCCTCAGGAGCTCCTTTACCTTTACCCATCCGCACTTCTGCGGGTTTCTTGGAGATAGGTTTATCCGGAAAAATTCTTATCCATATCTGCCCCTGCCTCTGCATATAACGGGTTACTGCAACCCTGGCTGCCTCTATCTGACGTCCGGTTATCCACGCCTCCTCCAGCGATTTAATACCATATGAGCCAAAGGCAAGCTGATTTCCCCTTTGTGCATTGCCTTTCATCCGGCCCTTTTGCACTCTTCTGAATTTAACTTTTTTTGGTTGTAACATTATTTAAATTTGTAAGCGTTAAACCCCTATTTTCTTCTTCTGGCTCTGGCACCTGCGCCTGACCCTTTCCCTGCCCTGGCCTGTTTCTGACCAATATTTGGTGAAAGGTCGCGTTTTCCATAAACCATACCTTTACAAATCCAGACCTTTACACCAATAAGTCCGGTCTTGGTCAATGCCTCAGCAAGAGCATAGTCAATATCAGCACGCAATGTATGCAAAGGAGTTCGACCATCCTTATACATTTCCGAACGTGCCATTTCAGCACCATTCAATCGTCCTGAAACTAATATTTTAATACCTTCGGCTCCCATTCTCATGGTCGATGCAATAGCCATCTTTACTGCCCTTCTGTAAGCTATCTTGCCTTCTATCTGCCTTGCCACATTGTTGGCAACAATTTTAGCATCAAGCTCAGGGCGTTTAATTTCAAAAATGTTGATCTGAACCTCTTTGTTAGTAATTTTCTTCAGCTCTTCCTTTAACTTGTCAACTTCCTGTCCGCCTTTACCTATAATAATACCGGGGCGCGAAGTATGCACTGTTATGGTGATAAGCTTTAAAGTGCGCTCAATAACAATTTTTGAAATACTGGCTTTAGCCAGGCGGGCATTTAAATAGTCCCGTATTTTCTGGTCTTCAATCAATTTTTCACCATAATCGTCACCCCCGAACCAATTCGAGTCCCAACCGTTTATAAAACCCAAACGATTTGAAATTGGATTTACTTTTTGTCCCATGTACTATTAATTAAGATTTTCTTCAACATCACTTTCTTTTTTATCTACGTAAATTGTTACGTGATTTGAACGTTTCCTGATCCGGTGCGCACGTCCCTGGGGAGCCGGACGCAACCTTTTCAATATCCGTCCTGAATCAACCGTAATACTTTTCACATATAATTTATTTTCATCTAAACGTTCTCCTTCATTTTTAGCTTGCCAGTTGGCAATAGCCGATAAAAGGAGCTTTTCAACTCTGCCGGATGCTTCCTGCGGTAAATATCTCAAAACATCCAGTGCCTTATTCACCTCCATGCCGCGGATAGAATCGACTACAAGCCTCATCTTTCTGGGAGATGTCGGGCAGTTGCGTAATAAAGCATAATATTGTTTCTTTTTTGCTTCTTTTCGTTTTTCAGCTGCTATTCGTTTTCTGGCACCCATTATATATTCTTTATAATTTTCAATTTAACCTGCCTTATTATTTTTTGCGCCCGGCATGACTTCTAAAAGTTCTCGTAGGCGCAAACTCACCCAACTTATGTCCAACCATATTCTCGGTAATATATACCGGAATAAACTTATTTCCGTTATGCACGGCAATAGTATGCCCTACAAAATCCGGAGATATTACAGAAGCCCTGGCCCAGGTCTTGACCACAGATTTCTTTCCTTTATCATTCATTTCAAGGATCTTTCTCTCAAGCTTATAATTAATAAACGGACCTTTTTTTAGTGAACGACTCATAATTTTCTACTTAATCTATTTTTTCCTTGGTTCTATAATATATCTGTTAGAAATATTTTTTTTCGAACGGGTTTTATAACCTTTTGCAAGTATCCCCTTTCGTGATCTCGGATGCCCTCCCGAAGCCCGTCCTTCACCACCGCCCATCGGGTGATCAACCGGGTTCATAGCTACACCGCGTACACGCGGCCTTCTACCGAGCCAGCGAGAACGCCCGGCTTTGCCGGATTTCTCTGTAAAATGCTCAGGGTTACTTGCCATACCCACTGTAGCCCTGCAACTGGTCAGCACCATTCTTGATTCACCTGACGGAAACTTCAATATTGCATACTTCCCTTCACGTGAAGTTAGCTGCGCATGAGAACCGGCACTTCTTGCAATAATTCCACCCTGCCCGGGTTTAAGTTCAATATTATGAACAAGAGTTCCCAATGGAATATCAGACAACGGTAATGCATTACCTATCTCCGGTTCCACCCCCGGGCCGCTTCTAAGAATTTGCCCGACCTTTATCCCTGTCGGTGCAATTATATACCTCTTCTCACCATCTTCATATTTAAGAAGTGCAATGCGTGAAGTCCTGTTGGGATCATACTGTATCGAATCAACAACAGCATTTACACCATCTTTATCACGCTTAAAATCAATAATTCGATAACTGCGCTTATGCCCCCCACCTCTATTCCTCATTGTCATGCGGCCCTGGTTATTTCTACCGCCGGTTTTCCGCAGGGGCTTCAACAATGACTTTTCAGGTGTCGATGCAGTAATGGTATCAAAGGTGCCTATTGTTTTATGCCTTTGACCCGGAGTTACTGGTTTTAATTTTCTTACTGCCATAAATTATTAAATATTACTGTAAATATCAATACTTTCTCCTTCTGCCAATGTAACAATTGCTTTTTTGTAACTGACTGTCTTTCCGGAAATCACACCCGATTTAGTATACCTTGACTTGACTTTTCCGCCAAATATCATGGTATTCACCGAGTCTACTTTCACATCATAAAACGATTCCACAGCTTTCTTGATCTGTGGTTTGGTTGCTCTACGGTCAACTATAAACCCATACCTTCTGTACTTCTCAGTAAGGTCGTTCATCTTCTCTGTAACCAATGGTTTTATTAAAATATCCATCTTCTGATAACCTTAAATTTTAAACATCTCTTCAATTTTCGCAATGCCACTTTCCAAAAATATTACGGTTTTTGCATTTAATATCTGGTAAGTATTTATTTGTGAGGCAGATACAATCGATACGTCTTGTAAATTTCTGGAGGACAAATATATATTATTATTTTCGGCCGGTAAAACGAAAAGTGACTTTTTATCAGCAATTTTCAGATTGTTCTTAATATTAACAAATTCCTTTGTTTTTGGTGCTTCCAAATTAAAATCCTCTACAACCAAAATGCTATTTTCACGAGCCTTATATGTTAAAGCAGATTTTCTTGCCAGCTGTTTAATTTTTTTATTCAACTTAAAGCCATAATTTCTGGGTCTCGGCCCAAATGTTATACCCCCGCCCCTGAAAATAGGAGATTTTATACTTCCCGCACGAGCTGTGCCGGTACCCTTTTGCCTTTTAATCTTTCTTGTACTCCCTGAAACTTCAGCACGCTCCAAGGTCTTATGAGTCCCCTGACGCCTATTTGCCATGTAGTGTTTAACATCAAGATAGATGGCATGATCATTCGGTTTTACATCAAATATCCGGTCATTCAATTCAATTTTTCTGCCGGTATCTTTTCCTTCAATATTCAGTACACTTAGTTCCATTGTTTCCTAATAATTAAGTATGAACCTTTGGCGCCAGGCACTGAACCTTTCACCACTAAAATATTTTTCTCAGGAATAATTTTTATAACCAACAGGTTCTCAATGGTAATACTTTCATTACCTGTCCTGCCGCCCATCCGCATTCCTTTAAATACACGACTTGGCGTGGAAGATGCCCCGATAGAACCGGGAGACCTGAGCCTGTCATGTTGTCCATGAGTCTGATCATTTACACCATGAAAACCATGTCTTTTAACTACACCCTGGAAGCCTTTACCTTTTGAAACACCATCTACGTCGACATAATCCATCTCATTGAATATATCAACAGTAATCTCATCTCCCAGTTTATACTCTTCCTGATATGTGTTCTTAAACTCAACCAATTTGCGCTTCGGGGAAACCCCTGCTTTTTTAAAGTGCCCAAATTCGGCTTTTGTTGTTTTCCGTTCCTTTTTATCGCCAAAAGCAAGCTGAAGTGCATCATAGCCCTCCTTATCCTTTGTCTTGACCTGAGTAACAACACAAGGACCGGCTTCGATAACAGTGCATGGGATACTTTTCCCCTCAACACTGAAAACGGACGTCATTCCGATTTTTTTTCCAATAATACCAGCCATTTTAGACTTTTTTTAACATTATCATACTTTAATTTCAACTTCAACGCCACTGGGCAATTCCAGCTTCATCAAGGCGTCAATGGTTTTTGCTGTTGAGCTGTAAATGTCGATCAAACGTTTATATGATGACAGTTCAAACTGTTCCCTTGACTTTTTATTGACAAAGGTTGCCCGCAAAACTGTAAAAATTCTTTTATGAGTAGGCAGCGGAATAGGCCCGCTTACAACTGCTCCCGTCGATTTTACTGTTTTAACGATCTTTTCAGCTGACTTGTCAACTAAGTTGTGATCGTACGATTTTAATTTAATCCTGATCTTTTGGTTCATAGTAAGAACTCTGTTATAATTATTTATAATAAATCAACTCTTCCCTGTACACTCTCCAATACTTTGACGGCAAGTGTTTTTGGGATCTCCTGATAGTGACTGAACTCCATCGAAGATGTTGCTCTGCCTGAAGATAACGTTCTTAACACTGTCACATATCCAAACTGCTCAGCCAAAGGAACACGGGCATGAATAACTTTTGCATTTCCTTTAGCCTGCATATCAGTTACATCTCCTCTTCTGCGATTAAGATCTGAAATAATATCTCCCATATACTCTTCGGGAGTAACTATTTCAAGTTTCATCACAGGCTCAAGCAGCTTAGGTCCGGCTTTTGCGGCAGCATGCCTGAATGCCTGTTTGGCACAAATCTCAAATGAGAGCTGGTCTGAATCAACTTCATGGTATGACCCGTCAAGCAGTGTAACCTTAAGGTTATCTACCGGATATCCGGCTAACGGACCATTAGACATAACATCTTTGAATCCCTTATGCACTGCCGGAATGAATTCACGCGGTATATTACCGCCTTTAACATTATCAATAAATTCAAGTCCGGCAACCCCATTTTCGGCAGGCTCGATCCTGACAATAATGTCTGCAAACTTACCCTTACCACCAGTCTGTTTCTTAAATACCTCCCTGTGTTCAACGGGCAGGCTGATTGCTTCTTTATATGAAACCTGAGGTGCCCCCTGGTTACACTCCACATGAAATTCCCTTCTCAGTCTGTCAACTATTATCTCCAAATGCAGCTCACCCATTCCTTTGATCACGGTCTGCCCCGAATCAGGATCAACAAAGACCTGAAAAGTAGGATCTTCCTCTGCAAGTTTTGATAAACCGTTAGAAAGTTTATCTAAATCATTTTGTGACTTGGGTTCAACGGCAATTCCAATCACAGGTTCCGGAAATTTCATACTTTCCAGAACAATCGGATGTGAAGCATCACAAAGAGTGTCGCCGGTTTTAATATCTTTAAATCCTACAATTGCACAAATATCTCCGGCTCCAATCACATCTTTGGGATTCTGTTTATTGGAATGCATCTGGTATAATCTGGAAACTCTCTCTTTCTTGCCTGTCCGCGTATTAAGTACCATCGAACCTGCTTCTATTTTACCTGAATATACACGTAAATAAGCAAGTCGCCCCACAAAGGTATCGGTTGCAATCTTAAATGCCAAAGCTGCCATGGGCTCCGAAATATCGGGTGAGCGCCTGACCTCTTTTTTTATTACCGGATTTACACCTTTGACGTCACCAACATCAAGCGGACTGGGAAGAAAGGCACAAATTGCGTCAAGCAGCTTTTGTACACCTTTATTCTTAAATGCTGACCCGCACATCATTGGAATAATAGCACCCGATATTGTTCCTTTTCTGATAACGGAAAATATATTCTCTTTTGTAATTGACTCCGGATCTTCCAAATAGCTGTTCAACAGTTCATCATCTATCTCTGCCAATGATTCAATCAGTTTTCCTCTCCATTCAGTTGCAAGTTCGAGCAAACCTTCGGGTATATCCTCAAGGTTGTAGGTAACACCCAGTTTTTCAACCTCTAACCATCTAACGGCCTTCATCTCAACCAGGTCAATGATCCCTTCAAAAGCCTCTTCGGAACCAATGGGAATCTGGAGAGGCACCGGGTTTGCAGCAAGCTTTTCTTTAATTTCATTATATACATTAAAAAAATCAGCTCCCTGCCGATCCATTTTATTAACAAAAGCAATTCTGGGTACGCCATATTTTACGGCTTGTCGCCAAACAGTTTCAGACTGTGCTTCAACACCTCCGACAGCACAAAAAAGAGCAACACTTCCATCAAGAACTCTCAATGACCTTTCTACCTCTACCGTAAAATCAACGTGCCCCGGTGTATCTATCAGGTTTATTTTATGATTAATACCATTATATTTCCAAAATGTAGTTGTTGCAGCAGAAGAGATGGTAATACCCCTCTCCTGTTCCTGTTCCATCCAATCCATGGTAGCAGCGCCATCATGTACTTCGCCCAATCTGTGGGTAAGCCCGGTATAGAACAAAATTCGTTCGGAAACCGTTGTCTTACCGGCGTCGATATGGGCCATAATGCCAATATTTCTGGTATTTTTAAGATTCAGGACAACCATAATTTATATATTCCCTTGTCTGCAATTGCCACAATATCATTACTCTTCATCCTAAAAGCGGAAATGGGCAAAAGCCCTGTTAGCTTCGGCCATGCGATGGGTATCTTCTTTCTTCTTAAATGCCCCGCCTTCTCCATTATATGCAGCGATTATTTCTGCAGCAAGCTTGTCAGACATAGACTTGCCTGATCGTTTACTTGCAAACAGTATAAGATTTTTAATGCTGATGGCTACTTTTCTCTCCTGCCTTATCTCCATAGGCACCTGAAAAGTGGCCCCGCCTACCCTACGGCTCTTAACCTCCACTGCCGGAGTGATATTTTCAAGAGCTTTTTTCCATATCTCAAGAGGTGTCAGTTCAGTATCTTTAATCCTCTTTTCCACAATATCCAATGTATCATAAAAAACAGAATAAGCTACTGATTTTTTACCATCTTTCATCAGATCATTAATGAACCTTGCTACCAACAGATCGTTGTATTTAGGATCCGGGAGTAAAATTCTCTTCTTCGGTTTTGTCTTTCTCATTTCAATTAGTGTTATTTAAATTGGCTGCCCTGAGGCGGTCTTCAGTATTTTACTATCTCTTTTTTCAGGATAATAACCTTACTCAACCAAACCACTGCAACTTCAAATAAATTATCTGTCCTTTGTCAGCTATTTTTTAGGTTTTTTTGTCCCATACTTAGAGCGTCTCTGCGACCTTCCCTCCACGCCGGCTGTATCCAGTGCACCACGAACCAAATGGTACCTTACACCCGGCAGATCTTTAACCCTGCCTCCGCGCACCAGCACTATCGAGTGCTCCTGCAAATTATGCCCTTCACCGGGAATATAAGCATTTACCTCTTTCCCGTTGGTCAGCCTTACCCTTGCAACTTTTCTCATTGCCGAATTAGGCTTTTTAGGTGTCGTTGTATAAACACGTACGCATACGCCACGACGCTGCGGGCATGAGTCTAAAGCAGGCGATTTGCTTTTTTCAACCTTGCTTTTTCTTCCTTTTCTGACTAACTGTTGTATAGTTGGCATAAATACCTGTCTTTTTATTAAAATGTCATTCCAAAAATGGAATGCAAAAGTATGTTAAATTTTATTAAAAACAATATTTTTTGTTATCAAATAGCATTTGACGCCTTTAAAAACGGCACGCAAAAGTACTAATTTTCAGAAAAGAACAAACCAATTTTTGTCTTTTTTGAAAAAAATTAAAAAAGTTCTAATAAAACAATCTGAATTTCAGAGTAATTATCGTGTCGAAATATTCTCCCGGTATCGGGAAATCAAAGGATCTAACACCCTTTGTATCATCCGCCGATCTTTTGTTATGATCTCTGCACTACCTTGCATCTCCTGACTAAACAGCAACTCTTTATTATAGTTTGTTATCATATTGTTAACAAGCCCGACCTCGACAGTATAAAATATACCATCTTCTTTAGTTACAGGCACTTTTGAGATATTTACCACTTTGCCCTGCAAAATACCATACTCCATATGAGGAAAATTATCCAACTTAATATTAACTTTTTGTCCGGACGTTATTTTTCCTGCCCCCCTGATCGGAACCATTGCCCGCCCCACAATCTGCTGTTTTTCAACCGGAACAATAGTAAACACGACATCGCCTGATGTAACAAACTGATTTGCACTCCAGAAATTATTGAATGTTACCTGTCCCGGTACCGGTGTTTTCAAAATAAAGGATTGATCCCACTCTATCAGCTGGTTTTTCAAATTGTCATATTTCTCTTTTAAAGTTGCAAGCAGCCTGTTCTCTGCCTCAGCTTTTAAAATTTTTTGCTCATTTACCTGCTGTTCAAGATTATTAATGATTATCTCTGTTCCTGCCAAACCCGTCACGGCATTGTGGTATGTAAACTTCTGCTTAAGCATGGTGGCTTTTGACATTTCATAATCAGACGGTGTCATAATCTTTTGAACATACAGCACCGAATCCCGAAAAAACTGACTCCCTGCAAGCTCATAATCCTGTTTCAGTATTGCTGTCTGCTCCTCCGAATTTTTAAAAAACAACCGATAATCCTCTAATTGCTTTTTCAATGTCCCGGAGCGCTGGTCATAAGGATTAAAGTCCAAAAAATCCTGATAATTTTTCAGCTGACTAATAAAAGAGGAGAAAAAGGGTTGATACTGTCCAAGTATATAATTTTCCCTGAATTTAATACTTCTTAAATTTAAATTATGATGAAAGATATCTGAAATTTCATCCAATCTTATAAGAAGGCTGCAAGCATCCGAATAATTTGCACTATTTTCAATATAACCTAAAACCTCGCCGGCAGAAACTATTTGATTATTTTTTACATACAACTCATCGAGCTTTCCGGTTGCTCTGGCAACTATCCTGACAGGAGGATTTTCGGAAAGAATCGTAATCCGTGAAAGAATTAAATCGGGATATTTATAAAACCATGTCCCTGCCAAAATAACAGCTATAACCATTAGTATTACAGTCATACCCCAACGGACAATCCAGGCCGGAGGAGCACCTAATATTTCATGCACCTCCTCTGTATAATTATCTCTTCGTTCAGGCATATATCAGTAAAACATATTTTAATTAATTACCCAGTTCAAGCTGATCTTTTATCAGGTTATAGTATATGCCCCTCTTTATGGTAAGCTCCCGGTGGGTGCCTGTCTCTGCAATATTACCATTATCAAGCACAACAATATTATCAGCATTTTTTACAGTGCTAAGCCTGTGAGCAACAATCAAAACTGTACGTCCCTTAAAAAATTCTGACAAATTATTCATTATTACTTTTTCATTACCTGCATCAAGGGCATTAGTTGCTTCATCAAATAATATATAGTGAGGATTTTTATAGACGGCACGGGCAATCAGCATTCTCTGCTTCTGCCCCTGACTGAGGCCCATCCCATCTTGTCCGATTTTTGTTTTGTATCTCAAAGGCAACCCTTCGATAAACTCTTCAATATTAGCAATTTTTACGGCCTTTTTTAATTTTTGTTTGTCGGGAGAATGATCTGCAACTGTAATATTTCCAAGTATGGTATCTGAAAAAATAAAACCATCCTGCATTACCGCACCGCATTTGCTGCGCCACATCTCCATACTGAATTGCTGAAGATCAATGCCTCCAACCTCAATCTTTCCCTCAAACGGCGGATAAAAACCCAAAAGCATTTTTATCAAAGTTGTTTTTCCACTGCCGCTGACTCCTACTATGGCAGTTATCTTATTTTCCGGAATAGCCAGGTTAATACCGTTCAAAACCTTTGGCATACGCGGTCCTTCATAATAAAATGAGAGGTTTGTAATTGTAATATTTCTATTTTGTGGCAACTCATGAATCTTTTCCTCCATTTGCCCCTCCTCCTCTTCGCGCCGGTGTATCTCGCCAAGCCTCTCCAAACTTATCCCTGCATCCTGTGCAGCACGTATAAAACTGACAAATTCATTCACAGGACTGTTAAGCTGACCTAAAATATAATGAATTGCTACCATCATACCTAAAGTCATATTTCCATCAATCACCTCTCTGGCAGCTAAAAATGATATCAGAATATTGGTAACCTGATTGATAAAAATTGATCCTGACTGCTGCTTTTGATTAATCATCAAGCCTTTAACATTAATCTTAAATAATCTGGCCTGAATCCTCTCCCACTCCCACCTCTTCTGTTTCTCGCAATTATTTAGCTTAATCTCCTGAATTCCTGTTATCAGCTGGTATAAATTACCCTGATCGTCTGATGCTGCCCTGAACCGTCTGTAATCAAGCTCCTTCCTTTTTTTAAGAAACAGCAAAATCCACAATATATATAAAACAGCGCCTGCATAAAATATTGCCAGGATAACCCGGTTATAGTATGCCATCAGGAATGAGTATATTATAAATATAAAGATACCAAACGACATATTAACAAGGTTTCCTGTCAGAAAGCTTCTGATCCTCTGGTTATCGTCTATTCGTTGCCGTATATCCCCAATCATCCTGGTATCGAAATAGCGTACAGGCAATTTCATTAATTTTATAAGGAAGTCTGAAATCAAAGAGATACTCACTCTTGTTCCTGTATGGAGCATTATCCAGCTCCGTATAAAGTCAACGGCCGTATGACTTAAAGTGAGCACTAACTGTGCGATTAACACCAGCACAATAAAACTAAGATTATTTGTTGAAATCCCTATATCAACAATTGCCTGAGTAAGAAAAGGAAAAATAAGGCTCAATACACTTCCTGTTAAGAAGCCAATTAACAACTGAACAATCAGCTTCTTATATGGCCTTAAATAAGAAAACAGATATTGAAATCCTTTTTTGTCAACTTTTTCACCCTCCTCAATATAAAAATCGGATGTAGGTTCCATCAGAAGGGCAATCCCTGCAGGTACACCTTCTATTTCCGAAGATGCCCACATTCGAATAAACTCTTTGTCAGAATACTTTAGTAATCCATGACCCGGATCTGAAATATAATATAGTGCCTCTTTTTTTCCTCTTCTTTTTTTTTGTTTTATTTTATATAAAACCACAAAATGGTTCTGTGCCCAATGTATTATTGCAGGCAGTTGTATCTTTTGCAGCTTTTCAGCAGTGATCCTCACTCCCTGTGTTCTGAAACCTATCTTTTCAGCTGCGTCGCTGATCGAAAGAAGGGAAACTCCTTCACGACTTTTCCATGTAAGCTCCCTTAAAGTATCTATATTATAGTGCCTGCCAAAATATTTTGCCACAATCCGAAGACAAACCGGACCGCAATCCATTGCATCCGGTTGCAAATAATGAGGAAATTTTGGCATAGCTGCTTTTCTATTAATTGAGCAATGCGCTCTTTTATATCAGGCTTTATATATTGCCTGTTATTTATACAAACCGGCAAATTCGTCAGTAAGCGCATCTATCTGTTCAGAACTCAGGTGTGCACCTGAACTGATAATTGTTCTATACCGGAAAGTAACAGACCGGCCTGCCTGGATTTTAAAATTAAATTGCTCTTTTTTTGAAGTAAAATCGTTCCATCCCAACGGGTTGGCAGAATAGAGCCCATATCCTCTGGCATGCCAGTAAGTTGGGTAGCCGGGGTTTTTCGGATGGTCACATATGGCAATTGAAATTTTCTCATTACCAATAGTTCCATAAAGGTCCATCCACCTTGCCCGTGTTGCCCAAACATTTTCGCCCGTGATACCTTCGCTACTCAGGTAATTACCCGTAACACTCATATCGTCGGCTCCTTTAATCTTCACCGGCTGCCCCCCGGCTCCATAAACAGTTACATCACCGCCGGCAGGTAATTCAAGTTGCCGTGCAACACGCAATCCAAACATACCCTCTTTTGTATCCGGCATTGAAATCTCTTTATCACCGGCTGTCAGGGTAGTAATCCTGTCTATAATCCAGGCCTCCTGCTTAGCAATAAAACAATAGACAGTCTTCTCTTTTAGCAACTCTTCCCCTGAAGGAGATATCCATGCAGCTGAAGTCACTAACTTCCCTTCCCCTTTACCTCCGGAAATCTTTTCAATTTTCAGGTTTTTTATAAAACCTCCATTTTCATTAGATGTTCCCAATCCTCTTGATCCGTTACCCCAAAAGTCAAAACCTTCAACATCACCGTATGTAAACCAGTTACCAATCTGATGAGCATGATCGATACGTTCGCCCAACTTCGCGTTTAAAGGAAAACCCCTGGTAATTTCTGTACCGGATGGAGCACAAACAGGATGAAGAACAGGTTTGGTTATGTTATCGGCCCACAAAAGTGATGTGAAAAGTTTATTGTTAATCTTTACCTCAATTTTATTTTCAGAGCTATGATCAACAATAGCCACTGTGAAATTTTTATCGCCCACGCCTGAACTGCATGCTACTGTGAGCAATATTGTTGCAATTAAAATATAAACCGGTTGTTTTTTCATCTTTAACTCTATTAATTTAAATTGATTATGTTAAATTTCATCAGGCATAATATATGGATACCTGTATTTTCTTGTCAGCATATTATCTGCCTCCGGGTCATTAGCAAATTTTTCATAATCACCCATAAACTTCAGGCTGCGTTCCAGTCTGTAAGAAATATTAGCCAGATGTGGAAGCGCCGATGAATAGTGCCCGTCAATAATATTACATCTTAAAAGCCTGTCATCACCTGCCCGTATAGCCTCAATAAAATTCCCAAAATGATCGGAAGGCACACCACCAACGGTATCGGGAGCCTCCTGCCGGCCTCCTGCCGGCTTAACGGCTGTTCCTGCAAAGGGCTCAGCTTCTCTTTGTCTGAATGCCTTCCAGTGCCCGCCTCCTAATTCCATGTACCCTTCAGTGCCATAAAAAATATTACCCACTGTAAGTCCCAGGCTTGCTTCCGCATTGGTAAACCTTCCGCGTGTCTCAAATTCAATGATCTTGCCATCGGCATATTTAAAAACAGAAGACTGGGTATTGGGAGTTTCCTGTGCACAATCATTGGGATCAATGCCAAAAATACCTCCCGTTGAACTTATAGATACCGGATGTTCATTTTTATTCAGCCCCCATCTTGCCAGGTCAAACTGATGAGGCCCCTGGTTACCGGTATCTCCGTTGCCTGTATCCCAAAACCAGTGCCAGTTATAATGCAATTTTTTTTCATTATAGGGCTTCCACGGGGCAGGGCCTAACCACTCATCATAATGCAATGTGGCAGGCGGATTACTATCTTTTGCAATACCAAATGAATCGCGCGGCTTTAGACATAATCCCCTTGCCATATATACATCACCTATGCCTCCATTATGAAGAAACCTGATCGCCTCAATAACCATTTTGGATGATCTGTTCTGAAAACACACCTGCACCCTTACATTATATTTTCTGGCTGCTTCAATCATCTTTCTTCCTTCAGCAACATTATGGGAGGCAGGTTTTTCAACTAACACATGTTTTCCGGCCCGGCATGCCAGGATTGTCCCCAATGCATGCCAATGATTTGGAGTGGCAAAAGAAAGAGCATCGATATCTTTATCATCCATTACCCTACGCATATCCCATTCAGCTCCGGGGGTATCTCCCGTACTCTCTCTGACAGACTTGATTCTATCGGCAAAAAGCTCTTCGTCAACATCACAAAGTGTTTTAATTACCACATTCTGACTCTCTTTCAATCTGCAAAAACCTGAAATATGAGCTCCACCTCTTCCCCTTATCCCAACAATTGCAACATTAATACGCTCGTTAGCACCAACTATTGAACCATAAGATTTAGCACTAAGGCCCATTCCCCCTATTGCTATACCTGCAGTTCCTATCATACTTTTTTTAATAAACTCCCTTCTTTTAGTCATTTTATAAAGTTCAAAATTATTATTGGTATTTACTTTGTTTCTATTATAGATTAAAGATCACATCAGTTCAGTATTACCGCCTTTGATAATATCTATATCCATCCCTCTCTTATTGGTTCGCCAGGCTCCATTTGTAAAATCCGGAATATCAACTGTCATTCCCTGCCGTGCCACTGACCACTCACTTAAAGGGGTAATTACACTCCATAATGCTGCATCATACACATCCATTTCAAGTGGCAGCCCGTTTCTCAAACAATCAATCAGCCTCCAGTCGCTGGCAGTTACCCTTTCATAGCTTCTGCTGCCATGCATTGCACCTGCCTGCTTGCGTTTTTCCATAAACTTCCTGGTTATGGCCGGGGTATACCTCTCTTTCAGTGCATTAAACTCCTCATCTTTTAACCAGCCTGCATCGCTTGTGGCTATTCGGTCAGGTTCAGCCCTGTATATTCCCTTATTACCGCTTATTAGTTCAAAGCGATGACCAGGCCTCGGAGAGCTGATATCGTGCTGTAGCATAATAGTTCTTCCCCTGTGAGTGCGAATTATTGTTGTATTCATATTACCCCTGAAATCAAGTCCGACATAAGGCCGGAAATATTCATCAGCCTCGGCCATCTCCCTCATCTTATTCTTCATGGAAAAATCGCCACTTGAGATCGATACCATATAATCCATCTTATCGCCGTAATTGATATCCATAATTTGAGAGACAGGCCCTAAACCGTGAGCCGTATAGAGGTTTCCATTACGATTGACATTCTCCTGCAGCCGCCAGGGCCGGTAACCAAACCAGTAATTATTATCTTTCTCCCTGATCCACCTTGTCTTATTGTCAGATATCCTGTCATGGATATAGTGGCCTTCTCCATGAATAAGGTCTCCGAAAAATCCTTGCCGTGCCATATTTAAAACAACAGCAGCCATTCCGTCGTGACATGATCCACATCCCATAAAGCAGTGCCTGCGATATTTTTCAGATGTCTCAACTACCTGCCAGCACTCCTCCACTGTAACACCCACAGGAAGTTCGGTATATACATGCTTCCCATTTTCCATGGCATAAACAGCTACAGGAGCATGTAATTTCCATGGTGCTGCAATATATATCAGGTCAATGTCATCACGTTCACATACCCTCTTCCAGGCAGAAGGATCACCCGAATAACCAACAGGATCATGTCCTTTAAACTCATCCTTTAAAAATTTTATGGTTTTATTTACCCTGTCTGCCTCCAGATCACATAAAGCTTTTACCTCTACCCCTTTTATGCTTGCCATCCTGATTACTGTTCCGGAGCCGCGGCTTCCGACCCCAACGAAGCCAACCCTCACCTTATCAAGAGGTGGTGCGCTATATCCATGCATATTGAACTGTTGAGTGTGATTGCCGGAAAACGGACTATTCTCTGCCGATTTACCTCTTTTTACAACAATACCTGCTGCAGCTAATCCTGCAATTTTTAAAAAATTTTTCCTGTTAACTTTCACTTTATCATATTTTATATTTATACCAAAACAAAAGCAGCACCGGTCATCACTTAACTTAATATCTTAAAATTTGTTCTACTCCATCTCCCCCGGGCAAAGAGATAATAATACTGTTTTCGGTCAGTTGTATCAGTCGCCAGTTATTATTATCATAACCAAATGCACCGGTTTCGATATGGTTTAAAAAATAGTCTTCAGACATCTTATACTTATAAACTGCATTTCTGTGCTTATGTCCTGAAAACATCATTTTTACTGAACTGTTATTCTTCAGAACATCAGCCAAAGTACATTTCATATTCAAAGTATCTATATCAATCACCTGTCCTTTTTTATTGGGCACAACGCTTGTTCCTCCATATAGCGGCATATGTGTAAAGACAAGTTCAATATCATCAGAAGACTGATTGAGCTGATCGTCAAGCCAATGAAGCTGGTATGGATCAACAACATAGGGAGGATCGTCCTTTGATCTGCCGGGCAGATACCATGCATTGTCAAGAAAAATCAACTTATATTTTGTATTGCCTACACTGATATTACGACTATAGTATGTGCCATCGCGAAAGCAGGAAACATTTCTGACCCATGTTGAACGTGCCCGTTCACAATTATTCTGATGGTGTGTATAACCTGAGCCCTCTTTTAACGGGTAACTTGCAATATCATGGTTACCGAGCGACATATATACAGGAACACCTGTTTCATCAAGAAGTCTGACAAACTGCTCAATTTGTGTATCCAGCAAACCGCCGGTATTGCTTCCGGCTTCAAAATAATCAACCATATCGCCGGTAAAGACAATAAAATCAATATTTAATTTTCCGGGTATTGAATCCAAAAAGTTCACAAATGGCACCGCTCCATTTCCAAAATGTTGTCGCTTGGCAACAAAATCGGGATGATAAGAACTTAAATTACAAAAATGAATATCTGATATCTGAATAAATGATACCGTATCAGCTGCCTTAATAAAAAAGGAAGAAACCAGCAGCATAAAAACAGAGATAGTTTTTATAAAAGTAAACTTTGACATATTAAATATTTTAATTAGGCTATATAAAAGAGAGCCCGGTTAAACTTGCACAAACAAAAATAATACTCTCGTAATAAAATCCTATAATATATCTGTTAATATTGTGATCAGTGATCAGGAAAAAGCGGAACCGCCCTCAGCTCTCATGTCCCAATCAGCTGCACTTCTCAAAGTACTTAATAAAGAATCTCTCAAAGCAAACTGATAATCTGTAAGTTTGATGAAATATTCCCTCATCATGGTATCATCAGGTTTATTCAAAACAGTAAGTATCTTTTCTGTTATAAAAGACTGGCCGGATAACAGGAAGTTAAAACTAAGAAACAGGATTACCAATACAGGAACCTTTCTCATAAATTCAGTATAATGACATATTATCAGGCCTTTCGGGCACATTTGCCTCCTTCAGCCTCTTTTTAAATTGTTCACGCGTTTCGCCGGGACTTGGCCATACATCACTTGGGGTATGTGAATCATCCATTATCTTGGCTATTCTCTCTGCCATGGGTTTATTGGAGGCGCTAAGGTCGTTTGATTGCTGCGGATCAACCTCCAGGTCATATAACTCAACCTCCTTGCCACTTACACGGCGCCCAAACCATTTGCCCATTCTGACTGCCTGGTTTTGAGCATGCTCCCAATAGAGGTATTCATGTTCCTTCACCTCTCCTTTGCCTGTAAGAACAGGCAATATTGACAATCCGTCAGTTGCTGCACCGGTCTCAATCCCTATAATATCAGCCACTGTCGGCATAAAATCCCAGAAAGCCCATATATGACCATTAACCTGACCAGGCTTTACCTTTCCCGGCCATCTTACCATTGCAGGCACACGAAAAGATCCGTCATCTGATCCTCCTTTTAATCCTTTTACAGGTGGGGCGTGGTCAAAAAATTCACTGAGCGTCGGACCCGGTTTTTCATTAAGATAACGGGCTTCATAACCCTGGCTTGAAAGTCCGTTATCGGAAGCAAAAAATATTACAGTATTATCATCGAGTTTCAGCTCTTCAAGTAGCGCCAAAAGTTTTCCAACCTCTGTATCCATCCGGGTAATCATGGCGGCCCACTCTTTAAACTGGATATCCCAATTCTTATCCTTATACTCACCCAGTTCAGGCACAATAAGGGGTCCGTGGGGCATAGTATAGGCCAGGTACAGAAAGAACGGATTATCCTTATTCTCCCTGACAAAGTCTAACGACCGTTTACAATATTCATCAAATGAATTTTTAGCCAATGTTACATCACCCTTCAGACCGTTAGGGATCACTTTTCCTTCTTCATCATAGGAGCTTGCCCTTGAGTAGTTTTCTTTCAGATAGTGGTATTTATTTTCGGGATAATAGACACGCTCCCTGTTGTGATATAAAAATTCCGGATAATAGGTATGTGCCTGCTGCTGATTGAGGTATCCATAAAACTCATCAAATCCCATATCATTTGGCAGTCCGGGCTGGTCATGCAATGCAAGTCCCCATTTCCCGAACAAACCTGTTTTATATCCGTTTTCCTGTAACAACATTGCAACAGTATAATCCCCCGGTCTGAGGGATTCACGAAAACTGGCATAAGCGTTACCCCTCACACGGGCATGCCCCGGATGTTTCCCTTCCATAAGCGACGACCTTGAAGGAGCACAAACGGAATTCCCTGCATAAGCATTTGTGAACCTGATCCCCTCTTCTGCCAGTCTGTCGATATTGGGTGTCTTGATCTTCTTCTGACCGTAACAACCTAAATCTCCATAACTCAAATCATCACTCAATATGAAAATGATATTGGGTTTTACCGGTTTCTCCAATGATTTATTTATACATGCCGCAAATAAAAAACAAATAACGGGGATTAATAATTTACTGATATGTTTCATTAAGTTTTGATTTATAAAAAAAATTTAAATAATATATAAACATAAAATTATATTGCCCAATACGTCACAACTTTTCTATGAATATTTTTGATACCCGCAATCAATATCCGGGATTTTGCTCAAGGGCAGGATTTTCCTGAACAGTCACCTCATGAATAGGCCATAAATAATCCCTGTCAGGGTTAAAAGATCTTTTCTGCACCACCTCACCCTCAATATTAAGCACATCAGCATTCATAACTTTCTCAGCTATCCTCCATCTGCGAATATCATCATAATATAATTGTTCCAGTACCATTTCAACCCTACGCTCTCTTCTGATGACCTCCCTAAATTCATCTTTAGACAATCCTTCCGGTACATCCGGTAAGCCAGCGCGTGAACGAACCTTGTTAATTGCCTGATAAATGAATTCATTCTCAGGCCCGGCTGATTCATTCATGGCTTCAGCATACATTAACAATACATCGGCGAATCTCAAAACTATAAAATTAATCTCTGAGGTACCGGGTTTAAAGCTTGGTTGATACACATCATCCTTAAATGATGTATACTTTTTGAAGCCAAAACCTGTACTAAAGTATTTTTCCCTTGTAGCAATATTTCCATTGAATAAATATCCCGGTACAACAACTGTTTTATGCAATCTGGGATCCCTGTTATCATATGGATTCTCAGAATCAAACAAAGGTGACTCTTCAGCAGATAAACCGTCTTTCATAAGATAGCTGTTAACAAGATCTAAAGTAGGAGCAGAATTCATCTGCAACTCAAAATAGATATCCCAACTATGCGGAAAATCAGGCATTTTATATTGAACATCAAAAATCACTTCAGAATTATTTTCATTCTCAAGAGTAAATAATCCTCTATAGTCAGGGAAAAGCTCATAAACACCTAAATCAATCACTTGCTTAGCAGCTATGGCTGCCTCTTCCCACCTGCTCTCATATAAGAGCACCCTGGCTTTTAATGCCAGCGCTGCTCCCTTTGTTGCACGGCCTATATCACTTGATGCTTGGGTTACAGGCAATTTTGATGCTGCATTATCCAGGTCATCCACTATTTGGCAGACTACCTCATCCCTGCTGTTTCGTGGCATTTTAGCCTGTTTATTCATATCAGGCGATTCAAGGATTAATGGCACGCCACCATAATATTTAACCAGGTTAGAATAAAAAAAAGCTCTCAGAAACATAGCCTCACCTTTTATCCGGTTAGCAAGCGCATCTTCAAGTCTCACCCTGTCAATATTATCCAGCACATTATTGGCTCTTCCTATACCTCTGAAATTTGAATTCCACACATTACGGAATAAGTTTTCATTCCCGGCATTATGAGCGCCTGTTGCCAATGCAACTTCACCGCTCATATTTAAAGAATTAGGAGAAATATTATTGAGCTGGTAAGAATTAGTACTTCTCAGGACAGCATAAACACCATTAATGGATGACAAAGCCTGTAATTCTGTTTGCCACCAGTTTGCCTCGTTGTATACATCAGTGGCTATAGTATCTAAGACACTCTCATCACAGGAGTTGAAAAATAAAGCCACATAAATTATCAGAAATATAAATATTATTTTTTTCATGAATTTACAAATTATGAAGGTTACTATTAAAATACTACATTACAACCTATTGAAAAAACTTTAGAATTTGGATAATCGCCAATATTCTCCCTAAGCACATCTTTTTCAGGGTCACTGAGTTTATATTTAGAGATGGTAAGAAGATTCTGGGCATTTGCGTATACTCTTATTTTGTCAAGATGAAATTTTTCTAATTTCTGATGATTAAATGTATAGCCAAACTGTAAATTTTTCAATCTGAGATAAGAAGCATCCTGCAACCAGAAGGTTGAATTTCTCGCATTTATTTGAGTTCCTCTTTTATATAATGACAATCTTGGATATTTTGCATCCCTGTTTTCCGGGGTCCAGCTATTCATGAACTGGTCTTTTGTAATTCCTGCCCCATTGAACAATGGCCATGCAACATTGCTTGCTGGATAAATATCAATATCATTAACGCCTTGAAAAATAGCACTTAAATCAAATTTTTTATAATCTATGCCTAAATTAATACCATATGTAAACCGTGGAACTGACCTTCCCATAACACGCATATCTTCAACATCTATTTTGCCATCATCATTTATGTCCCTGTATTTAATATCACCCGGGGCAGTAGCATTATGCTGGAAAGCATGTTTTTCTATCTCCTGTTCAGACTGAAACAAACCCAATGCTTCATAAAGATACCAGGAATGGATCGGATAGCCCTCCTTAATTACACGTATATTTCCATAACCATTAGAAATGTATTGTTCGTCCCCTGCCATATATTTTACTTTATTATTTACGAATGCGATATTACCACCAATTCTGTAATTAAAATCCCCCACAGAATTCAAATGACTCAAGCTTAATTCAGCTCCTTTGTTAGACATGCTGTAAAGGTTAGTGATAGGCCCGGCAAGGTCTCCGACCTGCGAAGGGACATTAACCCTTGCAAGAATATCCGAAGTAAGTTTATCAAATACATCTACATTCATAATTAACATATTGTTCCACAGGTTCAAGTCCAATCCTAAATTAATCATCCTGGTTGTTTCCCAACTAATACTTGGATCAGCCAGGGCAGTCACAGCACTCCCTGCCACTACGCTATTTCCAATAATAGCGCCCTGATTTATATTGATATTATTCACAAAACTATAGAGTGAAATATTTTGATTTCCTAATTCGCCCCATGACATCCGCAATTTCAGATCTGATATTGCATCAATATCACTTAACAATGATTCTTCGCTTACACGCCAAGCTGCAGAAACTGAAGGGAAGAACCCCCATCTGTGGTCTCTGGCAAACCTGCTTGAACCATCGTAGCGAAAGTTAAATTCAAGCAAATACTTTTCAGAAAAATTGTAATTTGCCCTTCCAAAATAAGACATTAATTCTGAACGATTTGAAGTACCCCCAACATCTTTGTTAATAGTACCGGCATTAAGTTCTGTCAACTCATTGCCAATAAATCCTTCAATATAAGCTAAAAAATTTGACCTTCTGAATGACTCCCTGCTAAAGCCCAGCATAATCTGTAAATTGTGCTTGTCAGACGAGTCAGTCCAGTTCCAGTTAAGGGTCTGAAAAAAGCTTAGGTCCATATTATTGTTATTTGAACGCTGTACACTCCGGGTTGGGGGGTCAAATCTCAATACTTTGGGAACATCAGGTTTCTTAGGGTCATACAGATTAACTTCAGGGATAAACCGATGATCATATGCATCAAATTTTGTTACACCTATATTAGCTTTATACTTTATATTAAATGGCAGGGTATATTCTCCAAAAAGATTAATCAATGCCCTTTGAGTCTTATTATTTTGAAACCCTTCTTCTGCAACTGCCACAGGGTGTCTGAACACATTGTGGCCCGGGGTTATTAGCCATGTATCACCATATCTTCCATCTGATAAGATATTAGGATGGATCGGAAGAGATCTGTTTACATTTGTTAATACAAAAGTCGGAACATCAACAACAGGTTGATTTCTATCCCAGAAAGATCCATTAATATTAGCGCCAAATAAAAGCTTTTGGGAATATTTATAAGTGACATTTGATGTTATTGAATACCTTTTGGCACCAGTTGCAATCAAAACACCGTTCTGATCCAGATATCCCACCGAAAGTAAATATGTTGCATTTTCAGAACCTCCTGACAACCTTATATTATGTTCGTTAATAGGAGCTGTGGAAAAAAGAATATCATGCCAGTCAGTATTTGGATACAGATCCGGATCAGCGCCATTCCTGAATTCCTCTATCTGAGCATCTGAATAGGGTTTTGGCTGGCCTTCATTCTCAGAAGCCAGATTCCGTGCCATCATATAATCCACTGAATTAGTTACCATATCGGGCAGATATGTTGCCTGTTGCCATCCAAAATAACCGTTATATTCAACTTTAAGATTACCTTTCTTCCCTTTTCTTGTTGTGATTATTATTACACCATTAGCTGCCCTGTTACCGTATATAGAAGCAGAGGCAGCATCCTTAAGAACTGATATGCTTTCTATATCATTTGGATTTATATCCCTAAGACTGTATTCGATGCCATCAACGAGTACTAATGGTTCATTATTATTGAATGTACCCACTCCCCTTATCCTGATTGTGGCATCGTCAGCTCCTGGCTGTCCGCTGGCTTGATTAACATAGAGGCCATTTATTCCCTGAAGGGCTTGACTGGTGTTTGTTAAAGGCCTGTTTTCCATGAAATCCGATTCCACACTAGCCACAGATCCCGTCAATGTAGCCTTTTTTTGCACCCCATAACCAACAGCTACAACCTCTTCAAGTCCAATAGTAGCCTCTTTCATTACAACTGTAAAGGTGGAGCGCCCGGCTATTGGCACTTCCTGGGTGTTCATACCTATAAATGAAAACTGCAATACTTCAGCGTCATCAGGCAATGAGAGGGTAAATTTTCCGTCAAAATCGGTAACAGTACCACGTGAGGTACCTTTTACAACAATAGTAACTCCCGGAAGAGGTTGCCCGTTGTTATCAGAAACTATTCCACTGACTGTTTTCTCCTGGTATATTTTCAAGTTGCCGGGATGTTCTTTTTTTCTGGTCAGAATTATCTGACGATTTGACCGCACTTCATAATCAACCTCTGCCTTATCACAAACAGACCTTAACACCTCCTCAAAATCAGCATCTGAATACTCGACTGAATACATCTTTTCCTTATCAAAAATCTCATCCTTATAAAGAAAGATAAAATCAGTCTGGCCTTCAATAGTTTCAAAAATTTTTTGAATCTCTGCCTTTTCAAAACTCAACGATACTTTTGTCTGGGAAAATCCCTTTCCAAAGCCAAAGAATACCAAAAAAATAAAGATTAGTGTTAGTTTCATTTTTTTAAAACTTAAAATAACCATTGTCTTTCCCCCACTAATGGGAAAAAGGTCTCGCTTTTTTTTCATACTTTTGTAATGTTAAGTTGTACAATAAATAATTTAACCTTTAAATCGGGAGGTGCTGCAACACCTTCCGGTTTTATTTTTTAATTTCATAATAACTTTCATCCATCATAATAATGGAAATATCAGCAGCTTTTGCCAGGTTACCAATGATATCCTGCCTATTTTCTGACAGTTCCAATTTTCCTGAAATTCTTATTGAACCAAGCAACGGATCTTCATAAACAAACCGTATATTATAATAGCGTTCAAGTTGCTTTATCACCCTCGACAGATCAGTGCTTTCAAAACTGAGCATTCCATCTTTCCACATAGTATAAGACCGGATATCAACAAACTCCAACTTGGTTTTTTTACTTGTTTTGTCATAAGACGCTAATTGTCCCGGTACCAATTCTGTCCCCGGGTCAAACAGTCCCGCATTATTAGGTTCAAGCTTTATTTGTCCCTCTGTCAGCACTGTCTCAATTATTTTATCTGAAGGATAAGCAGATACATTAAACTTAGTCCCCAAAACTTTAATCCTGACATCAGTTGTCTGTACTACAAATGGTTGTCTTTTATTTTCAAACACGTTAAAAAAAGCTTCTCCGACAAGAAAGACTTCACGGAACTTATCTTTAAAAAATTCGGGGTATACCAATTGAGAGCCCGCATTCAGAAAAACAGTACTTCCATCGGGCAGAATCAATTTCGATGTCTTTCCATAAGGAATTACCAATCTGTTTAGATCAGGAGTTCCGTTTTTAGCAATATCAGCAGAATTTATTAAATCGTTGTTAACCATTACTGATCCATTCTGCATATGTTCAATAACTGATCTTTTTTCTGCAAGGGGAATGTTCAAACCATCAGGCCTGATAAGCCTGGCCTCATCAGAATGCACTGATCCTGAAGCTGCCTGCAAATAATACTCCGGCTTTAAATCATTTTGTCTATAAAAAAGAATAGCTCCAAAAGCAAAAAAAAGTATAGCTACAGCAGCATATTTTAACAGGTTTTTTATAAATAAATTCCGTTCCTTCTTCTTTTCATTTACTTCCAACCTTTTAAGAATAGTGGCAAAAAACAATATCTTTTCATCTGCCGTAAAGTCTTTATCCTTAGTTTTAAGATTATTTAAAATTCGTTTTGCAACATTAATATTTTCAACTTCTGAAGGGTGGTCAGATTTATATCTTTCCCAAAACCGGCCACATTCAACATCAGGCTGAAACACCCAGTTTATAAAACGTTCGTCATCTAAATACTTTATGATATTTTTCATAAATTACAGCCTCTTACTATATAAGGCTTTAAGAATTCAAAATATGGACAGGTTTTTTTAAATTTTTTTAAATGATCAGGAAATATTTTTTGTTATTTTTCATATAAACTATTAAATATAAGCACTATCAATATTAACCCTTCTCTTTTAAAACTTTCGCGGATTGTTTTTATGGCCCTGTAAACCTGTTTTCGGGCAGACTCAACTGTAATGCCCATAAT
>CAZLZJ010000004.1:31830-82499 GCA_964563975.1 uncultured Prolixibacteraceae bacterium | reverse complement strand
GAGGAAAAAGTCGAAACAGTAGAAATGTCAACATTATTTATGAACGAACTACTAGTAGGTTTTATTTTTCTTTTATTAATTCCTCGATTTTGATTAGCAGATTATTGGTCCGGGGGATTAAAGGCAATGTCTTTTCTTCATCAAAATCCACGAAATCAGCATAATCACCAGCTTGTCTATAGTCAAAAAGATCAAGATAAATTTCAGCCGCAGATTTTTCTATTAATCCTGATTTTACGAAGTGAAGTCCAAATTGGTGCTTAATTCCTGAATGAGACTTTGCATTAATATCATATTTATAAAGCATAGCGGAAATTGCGTAAAAACACGAATAGTAAAGTCGATTAATAACTGAATTCCAATGCTTATCTTTGGCTAACGACTTAGCTGCTTCAAGTGTTTCTTTTGCTTGGTTAAAACGGTAATCAATATAATCTCTTTTTGAAGATTTACTCATAGAAGAATTCCCTCTTGCTTAATGCTTTTATAAAATGGGGTAATCTTATGTTTCTTATTCCAAATATCTGAATTATAAACAAATGTAGAAAATACTTCACCTGTTTCAAGTTCAAGATCGAATAATTTATAACGAAATGCTCTCTCTTTTTCAGTAGTAACAGTATCTTTAATAAGAATGAGTATATCCCAATCCGAATCTTGTTTTGCATCACCTCGTGCACGTGATCCAAATAAAATAACTTTCGCTGACGGATCAATACTTTTTATTTCACTTCGTATTCGTCCTGTTATGTTTGTAGTCCTTTTAGTCATATTGCAAATTTACAAAAAAAGTCTATCCCTCAGCAAGGTGCTCCAAACTTACTGGCAACGTTTGACGATTGTGCTCAGTAAGCGTTAACCGACGCTGCATCCGGGCAACATCCTGATACCCTGAGCCAGCAGAGCCGAAAAACTGTCACGATGCAAAGAAGATATAGTCCACTTTTTGCCATCCACGTAAGCTTGTCGTCATTATTTTTAAATTATTATTCTGATATAGTACATTTAAGTGCTACCATAAGAGCGTTTTTAGAACCGCCGCCGCCTATGTGTGTATCTCAATACTCTACTAAATCTCTCAAAATTTATATTTGCCTGAATCTGTTGTAGTCTTTTCATTTGATCTTGCTGCTCTTGTCTGAACTGAATTAAATTGTCAATAAAGTTACGAGTTCGCAAAATCCAGTCTCCGCTAATTGTAGTATTAATGAAAGCTTTACGTGTAATCTCTGCAAGGAAAAAAGATCTATCTATTGCTATTGGGAACAAACAATAAAGATTGCTTTTCATATCTTTTGGGACACCTGCATCTTGGTTCTCTTGAAAGTCGAAAATGACTGGGACTGAACTACCAAGCCAAGCTGAAGGAAAACACTCTTCTGGATAATCAACACGAAAAACACCTTGCTTAAAAAACTGAAAGTGCTCTTTTCCTTTTAGGAAACGAGTATAATCTCTTTTTAGGCGAGTCCCATCAACAATCCATACCATGTTTTGATAGAATCTTTCTCGACTAATACGCTCAGCCGGGTCAATATATGAATGTTGAAACTCAATCACAAGATTTTTTGATGTGCGTACATCTGCCATATGTTTTTCGCCTGTTTGATCATCAAGTAGAAATACTTCCTGCCAATCTGCAGGATAATAGTTTTTCCATGAGCGGTGCCAATTTGTCTCTGACTCCCACCATTTATCACATTTTTTATTATTGCGATGAGCCCAATGCCAAATCCTCTCCTCCCCACATTTTGCAATAACAGGCTGAGAACATCCAGGACAAAATCCCTTTAATCCGGGTCTTGCTTCTATTTTTCTGTTGTCAATTATTGCGAAACGCATAAATCTATTTCTGTTTAATCCACTGGAATCTTGAATTGTTATAATTCATGTCTCCGGTAGGTTTCGGCTGACGCCTAACTGAATTATACTATGATGTCAAGCCATGGTCCTTGTAATAACGCCCAGTATTCTTGCGCGGTCATCATCTGTCAGATTTGATCCGGACGGCAGACAAAGGCCATTGTTAAAGAGTCCTTCCGAAACACCTGTCTCATACACGGGACAGGATGAAAAGACAGGCTGAAGATGCATGGGCTTCCACAGTGGACGCGATTCTATGTTTTCATTTTCAAAGACAGCCTGTAATTCTTCCCTGTTTACCCTTGCCCGGGCCGGATCGATCAGAATGGTTGTCAGCCAGAAATTTGAAAAATATGATTCGCCGGGTTCATCCAGGAAACTTATTTCTTCAAACCGTGCCAGGTTTTTTTTGTAAAAGAAATGATTATCCCTTCGAGCTTTCACTCTTTCTTCCAGGATCTCCATCTGTCCAATGCCTATCCCAGCCAGCACATTGCTCATACGGTAATTATATCCTATCTGGCTATGCTGATAATGAGGTGCCTTATCCCTTGCCTGGGTTGACAGGAACCTGGCCCATTCAGCCAGTTTTTTATCATTGGAAATCAATGCACCGCCTCCGGAAGTAGTTATTATCTTGTTCCCGTTGAAAGACAGCACTCCCATCTTTCCAAAAGTACCTGTCTGTATTCCATTGAATTTGCTTCCCAGTGCCTCGGCAGCATCCTCGATCAGCGGAATTTCATATCTGGCGGCAATTTCCGTTATCCTGTCCATGTTGGCCGGCATACCATAGAGATGAACAACTATTATTGCTTTTATTTTCCGTTTCGGATTAGCCTGCCTTCGCTCCAGTATGGCCCGTTCCAGAAGATCAGGATCCATATTCCAGGTTTTCTGTTCACTGTCAATCAAAACCGGAGTTGCGCCGGTATATACAATAGGATTTACTGTTGCCGAAAAAGTAAATGTTGATGCTATCACTTCATCTCCCGGCCTGACTCCAAGCATTATAAGAGCCAGATGTATGGCTGCCGTACCTGAACTGAGAACAACGGCATGTTCACTTCCACAAAATTCAGCGATTGACTTTTCAAAAGCATCAACGTTTGGACCGAGTGGGGCAATCCAGTTACTGGTGAAAGCTTCCCTTACGTACTTTTCTTCCGTACCGCCCATATGCGGTGAAGACAGATATATTCTTTTTTTATCCATTGATTTCCGCTAATATATTGAAGAATAAGATACTTTAATAATTTCATGTTTAAAAGCATACTGAAACCTACGTCATTCCCGTATGTGTAAATCCTTTACATGGTCGTTTCATCTGTCTATAATTTAATTTTAATGGTCAGATGGAACTCCCATGAATCTAAAGTCATTCCCGTATTTGTAAAATCTTTACATGGTCGTTTCATTTTACAAAAATGAGTCAGCCCATTGAATTCATTTATTCAGTACTTTTTGGTATTTCTTTTACCTCACAGAGTAAAAATACTTGAATTCAATAAGATTCCACTAATCCAATGGTAAAAACAATAGTTAAATTCCTTTTGCCGGGATAAATTCAACAATGTGTTTTTCACAGGACCCACGTTATTTTTACGATTAAAAATTAAACTGGTTTCACTTCATCATCAAATGGTCTGATTTTTGTTGATAATTTTCGGTTATTTGATAATGATTTTCAACTTAGTGATCAAAATTGTATCTTTGCAAAGAATGTGCATACCGGCAGATCAATATTGCCGGAATACTTTAACCCGGTAAAGGAATCTATTAACCAGTCTGAAGTTAAAGTAGCCCGGCAGTGCCTGAGAGGCGATCCGGTTTGGGGAAAATCCGGGATTGATACGATCTGCGACATCATGAGGGGTTGACATGGTTTTGACAGCATGAGGGGTTGACATGGTTTTGACAGCATGAGGGGTGGTATGTAAGCATGCAGCGTGTGGTGGCGCGTCGCTTGAACAGTGTCACAAAACAATAACTGGCGAATATAATTACGCTCTCGCTGCCTGAGTGAATAAAGTAATTCAGGCTTAATTCCGGAACCAGGTTCCGGAACGGGACGTTTCCCGGGCGGTCATGCCCCGATCCAACCCGATAAGGAGACGCACGGAATTCAGGGCTGGTCAGAAGACTGTTCCGGTCGGATGACGAGAAAATCAGGAACTAAGGATCTGTTAGCTTGTTCTGCAGCTGGCAGGTCACGAAAAACAAGCAGGACTAAGCATGTAGAAAGCATATGGTCTCCATGTTTGGACGCGGGTTCGACTCCCGCCAACTCCACGAAAGACTCTGACTAAATCAGTCAGGGTCTTTTTTTGCCTTGAAAGATTAGTATGACCTGTATAAATGTTGCATGATTTTCAACTGAAAGAAATACCCTCTCAACGATAAGTTTTTTACACAAGCCTTATTGAAAACAACTATACGTACAAGTCATGTTTTAAAAATAATAAGTAATTTTATCCATCAGATACAAAAAACAGTCAATTGAAATTGTTAAAATTTTATTAAAAATAAACTTATAGGTTGATTTAATGAAATTTGTTTCATATTTGGTGATGAGGAATGTTTATTATCTGTAAAAGGTGATAATGAAACACTCAGCGAATTCGATAAAATCTTTAGAAATTGGACTGACATTGAATATCTTGATGCATTTTTTACAACTCATAAGATAGACTTAAAAAGACCCTTTTGGGAAGGAATTTCAATTGAACAAGCAATAATTGAGACAAGAAAAGAAGCTATCAAATTCCGACAATACCTTAGAAGGATATCTGATAAGGATCCATCAGAAAGACTTGATATATTATTAAAATTATTTCAACCACTTATAAAGAATCAGCCTATATCCCCTTTTTTGGAAAAGAAGAAAGCTTATGGTTCAAAAAGAAAAACATGGCTTAGGATTTATGCCCTTAAATTCGGTAAAGATAAGTACCTGATCACAGGAGGAACAATAAAACTAACAGATAACATGTCTGAAAGAGAATATACAAGGAAGGAATTAAGGAAACTCAAAAACTGTAAGAAATTTATAATAGATGAAGGAATTGTTGATGAAGACGGAATCATCGAACTGTTAGAATTATAAAACAATGAAAAGTGCAGTAAATAAAGAAAAGCTCAACAAGTCCGCTTTAATTGCCATAAAAATACTTAGCACCCTGAGAAGCCAATCAATGACCCAGAAAGCTCTTGCAGAAAGCATTGGAGTTACTCCTCAGTATATCAATAAAGTTGTTAAGGGCTATGAAAACCTTTCACTGGAAACAATTTGTAAAATTGAAAGATCATTGGGAATTTCCCTGATCGTGGTACCAACTTAAACTAATACCATTTAGCGACAAAAATTATTACCGCCTTTTTCATATATTTGAGCCTTGAGTTAAGTTTCTCATGATTTAATGGCGCTTGTCTTACGCTTGTTCATTGCAGGCAGAGCGGCATTTTCAATTTCAACTACTGATACTTTATATATTATGACAAAGAAACAAACAGATATTGACGGCAGGGCAGCAGATTCATCCTCCGTCAATGAAACCATGAAGTCAGGTCCTATATTAAACCGGCGTGAAATGCTGGGAATAACCGGTCTGGCCGGTTTGGCTGCTTTGACTGACATCGCTGGCGGCGCTGTTCCGCAGACTTCAGGGAAACGGCCCCGCATTGCCTGTCTGGTCACCTTTTGGGGTGCTCCGGGATCGCATGCAGACTGGATCATCACCAAGCTGCTGGATGGTTATTGGTGGCATGGTGCCCACACCCCTTCACGGGTAGACGTTGTTTCCGTTTACATTCATCAGTTCGACACAAGTCTCCTGGGGCAGAAAATATGCAAATCGAAAAACATACCGATTTTTAAGACAATAAAAGAAGCTGTAACACTCGGGGGACAGGAACTTTCTGTGGATGGGGTCGTCATAGTCGGTGAACACGGGAATTACCCAACCGATCTCAAGGGGCACTGGCTCCTGCCACGCTGGTGGATATACCAGCAGGTTATCAGTGTTTTCGAGCAGAGTAATCGCTCGGTGCCGGTTTTCAACGACAAGCACCTTTCCTACAATTGGGACGACGCCAAATGGATGTATGACAAATCCCGTGAACTGGGCTTTCCTTTGACCGGCGGATCCTCCATACCTTTCTACTTCCGCAAGCCCGAGACAGATATCGCTATCGACACAGCAATAAAAAATTCGATAGTGGTCGGAGGCGCTTCAGATGAGGGAGGTATTTTTCATTGTATCGATGTGCTGCAGGCCTTTGTAGATCGCCGCAAAGGCGGTGAGACGGGTGTCAGATCAGTACAGTCCATCCGCGGACCTGAGACATGGAAGTGGGTTGAACGTAATTCATGGGCAGGCAAGCTACTTGATTCAGTAAGGAAAAGCTTTGACCTGAAGCCCGGAATCTTTCAGGAGAACACCCGGGCAAACGTTTGTATCGTGGAATATAATGATGGAACGAAAGCAGCTGTGATCTCGGGCAGAGGAGTCGGGTGGACTTATGCAGGTGAAGTTGAAGGACAAAAAGATCCGGCTATCATTTCCATGCTTGGCTGGCCGGGACCTTACTCCCAGTACCATGCTTCGAACGCCCTGTCACACTGGATAACCGAGATGATGGTGACGGGGAAGGAACCATTCAATGCGGAACGGCTGCTTCTGTCCACCGGGATTGTGAATCATTACATGGAATCAAACTGGGAGAACGGCCGTTATTCTCCTGTAGGCCGCTGTATTGAAACACCGTTTATGAACATGACCTACCGCACGACACACGGACCGATGTTTGAAAAGGGGGAACGTCCGCCTGATATTCCATACATACGCGGTTTTGATAAATAGGTTTTGTCAAGGTTGTGCAAGCAGCCGCAGACACAGCCCCAGAAACAGCCGCATTTTTAAGTGCTTACCCGGTCTTGCCTGAGGTAAGGGAAAGAAAAACGACCGGAATAAAATCGGGAATTCCGGTTAAGTAATGAACCGGTGAGGTTAAGTAATGAACCAGTGAAGTGAAGTGAAGTGAAGTGAAGTGAGGTGAGGTTAAGTAATGAACCGGTGAGAGGTGAGTATGAAATGCCGGAGCCGGAAAATCCCGAAAAGGAAATCCTGGAAAGGAAAAACCGAAAAGGAAATCCTGGAAAGAAAATCCCGGAAAAAGAAAATGATAATACAAGTGAACGAATAAACAAATTAAACCATGAAACGAAGAGACCTTATTAAGAACCTGGCACTTATGCCGATAGCAGGAAAAGCTCTTCCTCTGCAATCCCTGTTTGATGCTCCTGCAGCCGGATATAACCGCCCCCTGACTCAGCAGAATAAGCCTGTGCCTGCACTGCACCGCGAAGCATTTGTGATGGATGGTCATGTACATGTGATGACCCGCGAGTTATTGTTCAACACAGATATCGGTCAGCGTTATTCCGACGGGACTGTCGATCTCCCAAGAGCTAGGGAAGGAGGACTGGATGCAATGTTCTTCTCGGTTTATACACCTGAAAACTATTATCCCGGAAGGTTCGAAACAAAAAATACGTTTCGGGTGGTGAATCTTGCATTGGATCAGATAAAAAAGAATAATCCGGTGATCGAGCTGGCACTCACGGCTACTGATATAGAAAATATCAATAAGAAAGGTAAAATGGCAGCTTTTCTGGATTTGGAAGGCGGCTTTGACCTTGACGGTGACATAAACCTGCTCCGGGCTCTTTACCGTCTGGGACTCAGATCAATTCAGCTAACCGCACATAATACTTCAAATGCTTTTATTGACGCCTGCAGTGATATCAGCTACTGGCACGGCATTAATGATCTTGGAAAAAAGCTCATCTCCGAAATGAACCGCCTCGGAATGGTCATTAATGTTGCTCATGCGTCCAATGACGCCATCCTTCAGACTGCTGAAGCAAGTAAACATCCTGTTGTTTACAGTCATGGAGGATTTTACGGTGTCGTGGATCATCCCCGCTGTATTACCGATGAAGCTGCAAAAGCTGTGGCATCGAAAGGCGGAGTGATTGGTGTTCACTTCGGAAGTCTTTTTAATAATCCCAAATACTGGGCATGGGTGAAACCTGCTGATCTTACTCAAACAACAGTTCCCAAAGGGACTACGCCGGCCTCCTTAGTGCCGCAGGCCACCACTCAGACAATTGAAGACGCAGACAGGGAACTGGCGCTGGAGGTTCCGCTGAATTTCAGGGGGACTATTCCTGACGAATACTGGATGCATGTGGATCAGCTGGCAAAAGTGATCGATTATGGTGTAAAATTAGTCGGCGAGGACCATGTTGCCATAGGATCCGATCTGGATGGCGGCCCTGAACTGCCACGGGAAATTAAAGACATCAGCGATTTCCCGCAGATGACCATAGCAATGCAAAAATTAGGTTACAGCGATCAGCGAATCAAAAAGATACTTGGCTTAAACTGGTTACGGGTGATCCGGGAAGTAACTGAAGGGAGCGGATCAAAAATGGTTTAAACTGGTTACATGTGTTCCGGCAAGTAACCTTAAGGAACAGATCAAAAAGACACCTGGCTTACACTGGCTCCGGGTTATTCGGCAGGTACCCGAGAGGAAATGAGGATTTGTATTTTCTTTACCCTGACTGCGGGATGCCGGTGATAATAAACTCTCCATTCTTTCTTTAGTTGAGGAGACCGGGAGCTCCTTCGAAATAAGTTACGGGAACATTTTCCTGAAGTATTCGTAAAAGGACTCTGAAAGAATCTCTTATTGACCACCATGAATTAAACCCGGATAATGAAAGCGGTTGTTTAAAGGAAATTATTATGGGGAGATTAGCAAAATATATCATTTTTATTTTCCTGATCTCGGTCACAATGACCGGATGTTATGCCGGCAAAAAGAATCTCAATCAACTGGGAGGTCTTATGCTGCTTGACAATACCCAGCATAAACGGAACAGGGCTTTTTATTCCGGACATAATAAAAAAGCCAGAAAAAATATTCACAGTAAATACAAGAAGAGCCCGAAGAAAAATTACAAAAAGACATACAAAGCCTTTCGCTAAAGAAAAGCATTACAAATATAAAATCTTCTCCTCCCGGCCCTGAGCTGACGGCAGAAATTGTTTCCCTCATTTAATGAGAAAACCATAATATTCTCATTAAATGAAACATAAGTCACGCATCTTCTGATGTTGAAACATTTCCAGGCATTTTATCGTATTACTATGACAGAAAGTCAATAGCAATAAGGTAATTAACCAAAACCTGAAAATATGAAAAAGACTCAGAAACCGGATGAAGTTAAGTCGTTGAACTTCAATAAACCAATCCGGAATGCTTTGTTAAAGGGAGAAATGATTTCAGGCGTTGTAAGGAAACATGATGGTGACCTGATGGCCAAGTATACCAAAACTGTTATCAACAATATCCGGTACTATGGTATTTGGGAGAAAGATCTGCTTGAAGGCAAATGGCATCTGTTGCATTACGGCAAAAAAGAGGATATTGAATCAGAATGGAAGAACTTTACTGATTTCTGGATAAAGCAGGGAGACAGTATCTCCCCACTGGTTGCATAAAACCCGTACTACCTGAAACTGAAGATATAAGTTCCCCTGAGTGCCATAACGAAGTTCCGGTCATAAGCGGAAGAATACCTGGTGATATCAGTAAAACCGGGAATAATTCTTATACCAATTCCGAAATTATTCCTGAATTCATAACCAATGCCGACCGGTATGCCGAGATCCATTGATCTGATATTTTTCTTATAGCTCTCTACTGTCCCTTTATATTCCCTGGCACTAATTAAAAAACCGCTTTGCAGTCCTGCTTCTGCATACAGCCCGAAATCAGTCTGATACCTTGCCACTACAGGTGCGTTGATATATAGAAGATTAGTCCTACCTCTTATATCTGAATCTTCCCATTTGGCACCCTGCATACTCATATTTGCTTCAACTCTCAGGTCGATAAAATCATTTATCCTGTAAAAAGGATAAATAATTCCCCCCTGAACACCGGCAGGATCCTCCCATCTATCACTTCCGCAAATAGTATGTTTTGCAATTCCCAGAAACCCTGTTATAGGTTTTGTATAATTTTCCAAAGATGCATTGTCTGCTGCCTGTTTACCCGGAGATTTCACAATGCGTTCCACGCTCTTTTTAAGCGTCGCGCATGAACCGCCGGAAAATAAAAGAAGGAATGAAATCAAAAAAAGAAAAGAATTACGCTTCATGGAAAAACAGAACTGAAAGTGATATTCAACATATCGATCAAAGTTAAATTAATTTTTGGAACACGCTGATTCAAGTTGCAGGGGGCTTTTAAAATCTTTGCACTCTTACTGAAAATGTCCTTTTAGTTGATATAAACATTTACAAAATCTTATACCTGATATTTGCATTGTGATGTATGAAATAAATGAATGCCGTGTGAACCCGTATTAGAGGGAGGACATGACAATATGCAATAATTTATAATCAATATAAATATCAAAAACTGGAATTATTTTTTCATTCGGGAATATCAGTTTTAATATTGTTTATCTGCCCATTATATAAATAAAAACAATAGAATTTGATACAGGAAATATTGAGTGTCCCATCAGAAATCATAATTTGCTATCCTAAACCCTGCTATTCCTGATTATGATCCACCAACCGCATTTTTTTATTAAAAAGAATATGCTATACTTGTTAGTATTATGGTTTAAAAACTGGAATTGTTGCATGTTGTTTTGACCCCATATGAACCTGTGTTCAATTTTTTTAATATGATAAGAAATTAAACATTTATATCTTTTCTGAACCATAAACCTATAAATCTTATATGCCTATGAAACAAACCAGCTAAAAAAGAAAAGCGGATGTCCCGTTTTTATACCAAAATCAGTCATTATTTTCTTAATAATAACCCAGGTAACCTCTAAAAAGTTATGAAAAAAAGATTTGATTTGTGTTTATCAACAACCTTCAACAAGCTTATAACAAGGCTTATAATTGTGTCTCTACTTTTCCTTTTCAATGCTTTAATTGTTTTTTCCAATTCATTCTACGCAAACATTACTGAAACATCAGTTGATGTTGGGAAAGAAAGCCCCATCGTGAATACAATCATGAATAAGAGGCAAAATGATGTAAACATCATAAATCTGCCAGTACAAGGATCGCTAATCAAAAACCTTACTCATGAAACAAGACCGCTTCACTTCCAACAGCGCGAAGTCACCGGCATAGTCAATGATTCAGATGGCGCCCCTCTTATAGGTGTTACTATTCTTGTCCGAGGTACCACTACCGGTACTTTAACAGACATCGATGGTAAATACACTATCACTGTTCCAGGGAATGATGCTGTACTTCAATTTTCATTTGTGGGTTATGCAACTCAGGAAATATCTATTGGTACTCAATCCGTCATAAATGTTGTTCTGGCAGAAAGTATGCTTCAGATGGACGAAGTAGTAGTAACAGCCCTGGGCCTGAGCAGAGCCCAAAAGACACTTGCCTATGCCGTTCAGGAGGTAAAAGGTGAAACTTTTACCCAAGCAAGATTAAACAATGTGGCTACTTCATTATCAGGGAAAATAGCAGGCGTTGAATCCTTACAGGTAAATGCCGGAGTCGGAGCATCCAGTCGCGTAATTATCAGAGGCAATACATCACTCAATGGAAATCAACAACCTTTGTATATTATTGATGGAATGCCTATTACTAATATTAACAGGGGAGCTGTTACCAGTTCAACAGCACTGAATGTTGACAGGGGTGATGGAATTTCCAGTATAAACCCGGATGATATTGAATCTATTTCAGTTCTCAAGGGTGGAGCCGCAGCAGCGCTTTATGGAAGCCAGGCTGCAAATGGAGTAGTATTAATAACTACCAAAAAAGGCAGAATTCAAAAAGGAATAGGAATAGAAATAACATCTGATGTAAATTTTGGCGTACCATCAGTATACCCGAACTATCAGTACGAATACGGTCAGGGAAATGATGGAGTAAAACCCGATACACCTGCAAAGGCACTGAGTTCGGGACGACTTGCATTTGGAGCAAAAATGGACGGCAGTATGGTTCTTCAGTTTGACGGAGTGGAACGTCCCTATTCACCGGTTACTGTTAAGCAAAACATTAAAAATTTTTATAATACAAGCCAGAACTTTACTAATACAGTAGCATTCAATGCTGGAAGTGAAAAGATGCAGGCCAGATTATCCATAAGCGATACACGTGCAAAAGATCAACAACCAAACTCAAAATTTTTCAGAAAGACTGTTAATATGAACCTTAGAGGAGTCTTGGGCAATAATGATCTGGTTGTGATTGAATCCAGCGCTCAATATAATTTGGTAGATGCTGAAAACAGACCAAACGTCGGATATGCGGAACTAAATGCTGCATGGCCAATATATCTAGCAGCCAATACTGTTGATGTCAGGAACATGAAAGGTACCGACCCGTCAAAGCCAGGAATTAATGCTCTAACAGGCAGGGAACTCGAATGGAATCCGGTTCCAGCAGCTGTGAATCCTTATTATGTATCATATCAGTGTAATAATCAGGATCATGCCCAGCGTCTTATAGGAAGGGCTAGCGTTCAGTTAAATGTCATGCCAAATCTCTTTTTAAAAGGCACTGTAGCCAAAGATTTCAATTTATACAGAGATCAGAATTATGTACCAAATACCAACGCTTTCACTCCTCTGGGATATTATCAATCATCCCAATCTCAAACGGATAAAACTAATTTTCAGCTAATTATTAATTATTTTGATAAATTTTTTGATCAAACAATCGGACTCAACTTTCTTGCCGGGACAAGCAGTGAAAGAGATTATCAAAGAACAAATACTGCAAATGGGGACGAGTGGGTCATTTCCGATTTTTACAGTCTAACTAATTTAAAAAACAGAAATCTCGTAAACCTGGCACAAGTTTCCACTGGCACTAATTCTGTATTTGCAGAAGCAAACATAGATTACAGGAGTATTGTATATCTATCTTTAACAGGCAGACAGGATTGGTTTTCTGTATTGAATCCGGGATATAATGGTATTTTCTATCCATCGATTGGAGGGAGCTTTCTATTATCCGAGGTGGTTAATCTTCCGGCGTTTATGAATTTTGCTAAACTTCGTGCATCCTGGGCTCAGGTGGGAAGTGCTACGGTAAATGCGGGAAGCATTAATCAGACATATACTATAAGCACTGTTAATGCTTATGCATTGGCAACCTTAAGTAACCCAAATTCTCTACTAAATCCCGGAATCAAACCGATTACAGCTACAACGACTGAAGGAGGATTTCAGGTTCAGATGCTAAATAACAGAATTGGTCTTGATGTGAACTATTATTTCAGGAAAACTGAAAACGACATTCTCTTTCCTCCAATTTCACAGGCAACAGGTTATTCAAGCGGCCCAAGGAATCTTGGCCTGATAACAAATCAGGGATGGGAAATTAGTTTAACAGGAACTCCCTTGGAAAAGAAAGATTTCAGTTGGAATGTCAGCTTTAATTACAGCTATAATAAAAGCAAAATAGTAGAACTTGCCGAAGGAATTGATGTTCTGACACTCGGTAATGCCATAGGAGGTCCAACAATGATAAACGCTGTTGGCTTGCCTTATTCAACTGTGAGAGCATATGTTATGAAAAGAAATGATGCCGGTGTTCTGGTTTATAACAGTGCTACCGGCTATGAAGATCGTGAGTTAAAGGATCTGGGTGTAGGGAATCCGCCTTATATGGTGGGATTAAATAATGTGATCAGGTTTAAGAGATTCATTCTTACCGCAGATATAGATTCAAAATTCGGCGCTGTAGGATACAGTAACCTGATACAATATGCAACCAGATTTGGTCTTACCCCACTTACTCTGCCGGGAAGAGAACATGGTTTGATTGTAAGTGGTGTGGATCAACAAGGAGAACCCTTTGAAAAATTATGGGAAGTTGTGGATCTTGACACTTATTACAACAATTTTGGAACAGCATACCCCGGACAATTTGTGTATAAAACAGATTTTATTAAACTTAGAAGAATGGTATTCAGATATGAATTACCAGTTAATGTAGCAAAAATCTTAAGAGTTGAATCAGCATCTTTTGCATTAACAGGACTGAATTTATTAACCCTTTATCAGGATAAACGTGTTAAAGAAGCAGGTATAGACCCTGAAATGCAACAAACTGTCGGCAATGCCCAGGGCAGCCAGGGAGTTGCAATGCCGGTAACCAGAAATCTTGGTTTCAATCTGCATCTTGTGTTTTAATATTTAAAACTATATGGTATGAAAAATATAAAAGCAATACTGATATGTGCATTTGTTACTGCAGTTATAACTTCTTCTCTAACATCATGCAATACAGCAAATCTGACAGATTTGAATAAAAACCTGGATGAGATTGAATACGTTATACCAGACTATTCATTTACTGCAGCAGTATTTGAAAGCAGGCCAGGAGAGAATTACAGACCACTTGGACAAGGATTGCAATATTTTGCCACTTACAAGGAGGTGCCGGCAGTTGGTGATAAGTTTTTCACCTTTAGCGGTACTGTGGGTAGTTTTAATGTTTATAATAATCAATGGAATAGATTGATGCAACTCGTAGCCAAAATACCAGGTCCGGAAAATATAAATAAAAGAGCAGCTTGTGAAATATTAAGAATCCTGGCTTTTCATCAGGCTACTGATGTTATGGGGGATTTGCCCTATTCGGAGGCAATGAAGGGTAATGACAATCTGAAACCTAAATACGATACACAGGAAAGTATCTATAAAGCCATGTTAAGCGAGCTGGATGCTGCCCTTACTTCTATGGATGAAACCAAACCGGATGTATTTGGAAATGCTGATCCATATTTTAACGGAGATATAGTAAAATGGAAGAAATTTGGTTATACCCTAATGATGAGACTGGGTATGCGTATTTCAGAAGTTGAACCAGAAACGGCAAGACTATGGGTAGAGAAGGCTGCCGATTATGGAGTTATGACTGACTTTTCAGATATAGCTTATATAGAATATGCTGATATAACAGGCCAGATGAACCCCAAGGTTACAGCAATGATTGCCGGCGATTTTGCAAGCCCAGGTGGAGATAATGTTGAAGGAAGTAAATGGTCGGCAAAATTTATAGATTATCTTAAAAACACAAACGATCCTCGTCTTCCAGTGATTTCAGTTGTTTGGGTACCATCAGAAGGTTCATATATTGCTAATAATAATCCGGAGGATCAGAGGGGAATGGTTAATGGTAGTATTAATTCTAAACCTTCAGATTTTGATACATATTCTGAGCCATCACTATTGTATATCCACCGGGGATCTCCGATAATCACAATGGAACCTGCAGAGGCGTATCTTCTTCTTGCAGAGGCAGCTCTTAGAGGTTGGAATGTAGGAATAACTGAAGAAGATGCCTATAACAAGGCTGTAAAAGCTGCAATGATCCGCTGGATGTTATGGCCATCCACTCCGCCGCATTCAGGAGTAATATCTGATGAAGCCATTGACGCCTACCTTGCCCAAAATCCATATTTAAGCAGTGGAACATATGAAGAAAAGCTTGAACAAATATCAACACAAAAATGGATCTCTTTACTTGGTAACGATTATGAAGTTTTTGCCAATTGGAGAAGAGTAAAATTTCCCTTATTTAATTATGCCAACTGGACAAGTACAAGTGGGGAATTAGTTTCTTATCCCGGAAACGTTACTGCTGGCAAAATGTTTCGCAGGTTCTCCTTACCAATTGCAGAAAGAAATGTGAATCCGGATAATTATTTCGAAGCGATTGAAAGACAAGATTTCACAGAAGAAACCAATGATTTATTGCAGGGGAGAATGTGGTGGGACATAGGCCCTGGTACAGGTCAGCTTAATTAAATTAATTATTTCCATTTCGAGGAGGTTGATATTCAACCTCCTTTTTTTGACTAATTTTTCTTTTTATTTCAAGATTCCGGTGCATGTTGAAAAATATATTTATGATACCACAACATCATCATCTGTTTGCCTGCAAGGAGGGGTATTCAGATACAATCAAAGTTTTATAATGTAAATATTGGTTATTTTTGTAGCTGTACAGTCAGAACAATACTGTACAGTTAAAATAACAGGAAATATGCAAACTTGCAGGACAGCCGGGCGTATATTCAATATGATAATATTCATTTTGTTATACAATATTGCTGCCAATGCTCAGATTCATGGATGCACCGACCCTCCTGCAATTAATTATAATCCTTCAGCCACTGTAAATGATGGCAGCTGTATTTATTCCCCGGCATCGGTAATTCCGGACATTAGTCTGAATCTGGACAATAAGCTTGTTGAAACATCAGGACTGATAATCTGGAATGACCGGTTGTGGACCCACAATGACAGTGATGACATAAACATCTATTCACTGGATACAGTCAGGGGAAATATTATTCAGTCATATCCTTTACAAGGTACAGTCAACAGGGACTGGGAAGAAATATCCCAGGACCGGGATTTTATCTATATAGGAGATTTCGGGAACAATTCAACAGGGATGCGGACGGACCTCATGATATTGAGGATAAGCAAGAGTTCCATCAGTAAAAATCAACTGATAATTGATACTATCAGCTTCTCCTATCCGGATCAGACAAATCCGGACCCGCCCTCGGCAAACAATACAGATTTCGACTGTGAAGCTTTTATTGTATCTGCCGACAGCATTTATCTTTTTACAAAACAATGGATAAGTAAAAAAACAACTTATTATTCCCTGCCAAAGATACCGGGAACCTATGTTGCCGTTAAAAGGAATACTCTTGATGTCAGGGGACTGATCACCGGCGCGGAATATCTGGAATCAGAAAGACTGATTGCACTTTGCGGATATACACATTTGCTTGAACCTTTTATCTTCTTTCTTTATGATTTTGACGATTCAGATTTTTTCAGCGGAAACAAAAGAAGGATCGATATTTCACTGCCCTTTCACCAGGTTGAAGGAATCGCCACCACTGACGGTTTGAAATATTATATTTCCAATGAGTATTTCCGGCTTATGAATATCCCTCAGAAACTGCATGTAATCAACCTGAATCCCTTCCTTCAGCAATATCTGAAGCCCGGATCCCACTCCGTGAACCAGCCCGGAAGAAATGACGATTATAAGGTCTATCTCATATCCGGAGATAATTGTCTGGTAGTTAAAAAAGAAGAAAATGATCAGAATGAAGATTATTCCCTGATCAGTCTTTCAGGACAAACTGTATTGAGGGGAAAGCTTAACGGAAAAGAGAACATGATAAATATCAGTCATTTAACATCAGGTTTGTATGTGTTCAGAATTGGGAAAAATCCTTCTAATCAGGTTAAACTGATAAAAATCTGAGATAATAAAGCTTTGTTTTCCCCTGTATAGTTTCTTTCCCTCATTCCTGACAGCTTCTGAAATCAACATTTCAGTCTCAGGCCAAATCAAAAGGATGACACACAAGGAATTTTTGCCAATGACGCAGTTGTGATCATTAATAGCAACAAGCTAAGTCCTGCCGCTTTTGAACATCCTGAAAGGATTTTTCCTGTAGATCACTCCGGCTTTGAAATTCAAAAACCCGACACGTGAGAGTGGAGTTCTGTTCTGGACCATGTATCCTGACGAAAGGCTGATTTCCAGATTGGGAGTTACTGCACGGCTGATTCCCACACCCGGATTAAGAAATATTTTAGAATCATCCAGAGGAGCAGAATGATCAAGCAAAACACCTCCGTCCACAAATACTGAAGTTGTAAAATTCTGCAGGTAAAAGCTGTATTTGTTTTCCATGTACAGAGGCAGAAAAAATCCCTTTTCAAGCTGAAAATAACCGATTCCCAGGCCACCCATAAAATGCCTGGAAAACTGGTATCCGAAAACATTCGTAATTCCGAAATAATATTTCGATACTGCCGGATCACAGTAATACGATCCGCTTCCGCCATTAATCTCTGTTATATTAACAAATCCGGGCGTAGCCTGATATCTGAATGAAGGATTTGTAACATTTGTTGAATACTGGCTGAATAATACAGGGAAGGATAATCCCATAAGCAACAGACAACCAAAGAATTTCTTCATAGTAACCGGATTACAGGTCCACAAATGTATAAAAAAATAACATCACACAGAGCGTGAATAATTTCTCTGAATAATACTTTTTAACGTATTAACCGGCATTTTGTGTCTTAAAATGGAATCATATCCTGCATTTTATGTATTAAAAAGGGAAACGAGGTCTGCATTTTGAAGATAGTTATCAGTTTCTGAACATTCTGAATGCATTTCTTCTATAGCTTATCCCCAGTTTGAAATTAAGGAATGACACCCTTGAAATAGTGGTACGTGCCTGAACCATATATCCTGCCGAGAGACTGATTTCCGTTTTGGGTGTAATGGTCCGGCTGATGCCAAATCCGGGATTAAGGTAAATCTTGGATTCATCGGAAAACTGGTCAGGATTCGGTTTTACCAAAGCCCCGCCGTCTCCGTAAAAATACAGTGTAAGCCGTTTCATATACATACTGTATTTGTATTCAAGATAGAAAGGGAAAAGATTATCCAGTTTATAATGAAGAAACCCCACCCCTATTCCTGCAAAAAAATTCCTGTCGATCTGATATCCAAACACATTTGTCACACCAAAATAATAGGCCGAGTTCAGCGATTCTGAATCCTGTGAAGATTCACCCGGCCCTTCATGATCAAAAAGTCCCGTAGCCCCGTTGAATTCGGTAATATTGACAAATCCGGGGGTTGCAAAATACCTGAACGAATGGTCAGCAGTATATGCCGAATACTGTGAATAAATGTAAGATCGTGATATCAATATCAGAAATATGAGCAGGACAGATTTTTTCATTGCCAACACTTTTAACACTACTAAATTAACAATAAGAAATATCTTAACACAATATCATGAATTCATTAAAGGAAACTTAAAATCTGTAATTTATGTAACTCAGTGATATTCCAGATACTCCTGCTTAAAACAAAATTATAAACTTAATTCTTCTTTAAAATAATTATTCTTTAAATTCGTTAGCTAATACAGGTAGAAGTTGAGATTATATTATCGTTAACCGTCAAAGAGAATGGATTATAATATTTTACGAGCTGTTGCATTAATTATTCTGATATCCCTGTTCAGACCGGCATGCATGGGTCAGGCAGAAATGCCCGAAGTCCTGAAACAGGGAAAACTTTCTGAACAGTTGAATTATATTGAGGAAAGAACCAGGATCTATGAATATTACCGTGCCATCCGGGAAGATATGTTTCAGCAGATTAAAAGAAATGCAATTGACAGTTTAAGAGCCTCGGAATCAAGGAATACAGAACTCAGCACGGGAATAAACGAACTCAATTTCAGAATAGATTCCCTCAACAGGCTTGTTGCCGGTGCCAGAGCGGGACTTGATGAAGCAATAAGGACCAAGAACGCTATTAATGTTCTTGGCTTTAATATCAACAAGTTCGCCTATAACTCGGTAATGTGGATCATTGTTGCATCTCTTGCAGGAATTCTTGCAGTCGGATTTCTGATATTCAGGAGAAATCTCATTGTGTCTAAACATACAAGAACCGATCTGGAAGAACTGAAGACTGAATTTGAAGAATACCGGAAACAGTCCCGCCTGGCAAGGGAAAAGATGTCCATGGACCATTTCAACGAGATCCGCAGACTCAGAGCGGGGGGTAAGGGATACAAGGAATTGAACTTTAAAGAAAGTAGCGCACCGGCAACGAAGGAGAGCAATCCGGAATTAAACTTTCCGGAAGGTAGCGCACCGACAACGAAGGAGAGCAATCCGGAAATATACTTTCCGGAAGGTGCCGCACCGACAACAAAGGAGAGCAACACGGAGAAGGAGACCAACACGAAGAAGGAGAGCAACACGGATACTCCTGACGGAATCAGAACAAGCCGGAAGAAAAAATCCTGATCCTACAAATTCGGGGTTTCCTGTTCATTCCCCTGCTGCTACCTGTATCCTCAAAACATTCATTACCCAAAACAGTCATTCTGTGGATTCCGGACTTACGGCTGCTTCCCTGCTGTTACCACATTCTCAAAACATTCATCACCAAAAAACAGTCATTCGTCAAAATTCTGAATTTTTTTCCATTGATATTATTCAATGAAATTCAGATATTATAATATTGTATATCAGATACTTAAACCAATCCGGCATATATATGCGGATTAATACTGCCGTCAGTTTCAGTAAACCTGATGCCTTTTGACGAACGTCTGAATTCGTTTGACGAACCTGTTGATATTTTACACGGAAGGACTAATAACATTGATCATCTGGCACAGTTCCTGCACTATGTTTGCATCTTAAATAATTTGGACACTTGACCCGTGTTGATATTTAAACTAACTTCATTAATAATTGTTAAACTCTTAAAAGCTAAAAAACACAAATAGTAATGAGAGCTGATCTGACTTACAATAAGCATATTGCATCAAGAGGAATAAATTATGGTTTCCCACAGTATTTAGTGAAAAACAATACAGGACTTGAATTACTTACTGAAAAAAGAAACGAGGACCTGACAAATTATCTTGAATGGCTGAATCTTGACGATGACCCGAATCTGGTTGTTCTATCCTCCCTGCATCATTATTTTTATGATGCCGAGGAAATGAAGAATGTCAAAACTGTTATAAACCTTATTCCACTCAATGAATTACGTGACACCAAGAGTTTTCTGCATTCCATTCACAGCATTCTCACACCCAAGAGTAATTTCATAGGCTATTTCCTGGACAGCAAAAACCATAACAGTTTTTCATTAAGAAAAAATGATGCTGACAGAGAAGCAGTGGAACACGGAATACTGTCAAAAATTCCTATAATAAATACACTTTATAATTTCATGGATTCAAAAACCAACCGGAATCTTTCAAAGAGAGATGTTATGCTGCTACTTGACAATAATGGTTTTAAGGTCCAGGATATTACCGAACTGAACAAGGTCACATATTTCCATTCTCAAAGAGTTTAGAAAAACCCCATTTGTTATTCAGGCAGAAAGTCGTTCTCAACGACTTTTTTTTCTATATTTATAAGCATATATTTCACAACAGGTATAAGGATTCGGATAAATACATGCTCACCCGGCTGGTAAATAAACCTTTTCCGTTTTATCACGTATAAATACCTGATAGAAGACCGTCAGTATTATGGATCGCGTAATCAGAATTTTAACTAAAAAAGTAATCCCGTTCATCAAGAAGAAGAATCTTCTTGGCACCATACTGAGAATTGGTGATATTCTGGCCGTTACGCTGGCCTTTCAGCTCTCATATTTCATCAATTATTCTGAAGCGGGGGGATTATTTTTTTCAAACCTTACAATACTCTGGATCTATCTCCTGATTGCGCCTTTCTGGCTCATAATACTTTACCTGCTCGACGCGATGGACATACCGAGAACCAAACGCTACAGTACGGTATTTTTCGAGTATCTGCAGTCAACTGCACTCGTTTTCCTGTTGCTTCTTGTTTTCTATTTCCTGTTCAAGCTGCATGATATCTCACGCCTCTTTCTCATAGAAGCTGCTGCTTTCGGCTTCCTTTTCCTTTTTCTGATCAGACTGGCGGAATACTATCTCTTCCGGATATACCGTTCGAAAGGTTATAATTACCGCAATACGGTACTGATAGCTGATGACACATCAATTCCATTTATTGAGAACCTTTTTGAAAACAAGGAATGGGGCTACCGGATAATACTGATTTATTCCAGTTCCCCGGAAGTAATGAAAAAATACCAGAATTCCATTGAAGTCCTGCCGGAAAGATCAGGGAAATCCCTTTACGATTTTATGGAGATAGAGCCGATAGATGAGGTTATGTATGTCAGGGAAAAGATTGTTCCTGCCGATATCAGGAACATCCTCAGATCATGTGAGGAACTGGGTGTTATTTTCAGGCTGATGCATGACGAATCAAGACTGAATCTTTCAAATGCTGTCAATACGGTCATCGGGAACAGGAATTTTCTTACATTCATCAACATACCATACCGTCCGTCTGCTCTGGCATTCAAGAAGGTTACTGACATTTTTTTTTCACTTCTCGCACTTATACTCCTTTCACCCATAATGATAATTATCGCACTGGCAATCAAGTTTACCTCAAAAGGTCCGGTGATCTATAAACAGGCAAGGGTGGGTTTGAGGGGAAGGCAGTTCAATCTGTACAAATTCCGGACAATGGTGTCCGGTGCCGAAAGCCTGAGGAAAGATCTTATGATGCACAATGAAGCCGACGGACCGGTGTTCAAGATAAAGGATGACCCGCGAATTACCAAAGTGGGCAAACTACTGCGCAAAACAGGTCTTGATGAACTGCCACAGCTTATCAACGTACTGAAAGGAGAAATGTCACTTATCGGTCCGCGGCCGCCTCTTCAGGAAGAAACTGTCCATTACAAGAGATGGCAGCTCCGGCGGCTTTCAGTCAAACCGGGACTGTCATGCTTCTGGCAGATAAAACCGGAAAGAAACAATATAAAATTCGAGAAATGGATGGAAATGGATCTGGCTTATATAGACAACTGGTCTCCCAGACTCGATTTTGTCATTCTCCTGAAAACAATCAAAACCATCTTTCACAGGACGGGTTCCTGAAAATCAGGATTCATTCCGGCTTATTCTGATCCCTTAAATATTTTTCATAGACCTCACGCAATCCGGCATCAAGATCGTATCTGTGCCTGAATCCCAGATTTTTCAGTATCGTAATATCCGTTGCCTTCCGCATTGTACCGTCAGGCCTGGAACTGTCAAACACTATCTCACCCCTGAATCCGGTCATTTCTTTGATCCTGTATGCCAGCTCCCTTATGGTAATCTCCTCTCCCGTCCCTATATTGATGAAATGCGGTGCCTTGTAATCATTCTCCCTGCCGGTCCTATGAAGGTTTACAATATCTGTTGCACTTACTTTTTCCATGATATAAATACAGGCCCGGGCCATATCGCCGGAATGCATGAATTCACGATACGGGGCACCTGTTCCCCATACCGACACAACCACCCTTTTCCCGGCACCCGGCCCGGTGCCGTTCTCAAAACCTGATCTGACCTCCACGCCATATTGCCCCAGAACACTGATGATCTCTTCATCACCGGAATCTTCCCCCAGACCTTCAACCGGATATTTCTTCAGATCCTTCCTTACCGCATCTGTATTTCCCTCTTCAAAACATTTGCCCAGATGGATCTTTCTCATCAGTGCAGGGAGCACATGCGATTTTTCCAGATTATAATTATCACCCGGACCATAGAGATTGGTCGGCATCACCGCGATAAAATCCGTACCGTACTGAATATTGTACGACTCACAGGTTTTCAGGCCTGCTATTTTGGCAATGGCATAAGGCTCATTGGTATATTCCAGCGGAGCTGTAAGAAGATATTCCTCTTTCAGCGGCTGCGGGGCATTTTTCGGATAAATACAGGTTGATCCGAGAAAAAGCAGCTTTTTCACTCCGTGTTTCCAGCAGGCATGGATCACATTATTCTGTATCATCAGATTGTTGTAAATGAAATCTGCCCTGTAAGTGTTGTTGGCAACTATCCCTCCCACCAATGCTGCAGCAAGAAACACATATTCAGGTTTTTCTGCCGAAAAAAACTCTTCAACAGCCTGCTGGTCCGTCAGATCCAGTTCGTTAAAGGTCCTGAATATTAAATTGTCGTATCCTCCTGACTTAAGATTTCCTGTTATGGCTGATCCGACAAGTCCTGTATGTCCGGCTACATATATTTTTGATGATCTGTTCATGGATTATAGATCTGCTCATGGATTACTCAAAACCTGCTAATGGGTTATTCAAAATAATTCAGTATTTCATAACCTCCTTCACGAAGATAATCCTCTTTTTTCATCAGCACAAGGTCAGAAGTAATCATATCATCTATCAGTTTATCCAGGTCATACTCCGGCTCCCAGCCCAGTCTGGATTTTGCCTTCGAAGGGTCGCCTATAAGCAGCTCCACTTCCGTCGGACGGAAATAAGCAGGATCAACCCTCACTGCCACCGGATCATTTTTTATCCGCTGACTGAAAGCTGGAAGATACTCCTCCCCCACCTTTTCAGCAAATACTTCATCGTTTATATGGGCAATAGTGCCGGTCTCCTTCTCACCTTCACCTTCAAAAACCAGGATTATTCCGACTGCTTCAAATGAACGCCTGATAAATTCCCTTACCTCTGTGGTAATACCCGTGGCAATGACATAGTCATCGGGCTCATCCTGCTGAAGCATAAGGTACATTGCCTGAATATAGTCCTTCGCATGTCCCCAGTCGCGTTTTGCAGACAGGTTCCCCATAAAAAGGGTATTCTGCAAACCCAGAACGATCTTTGCAAGACCTCTGGTTATTTTTCTTGAAACGAATGTCTCACCACGTATCGGAGATTCATGGTTGAACAGGATACCGTTGCTTGCATGCAGTCCGTAGGCTTCCCTGTAATTGACAGTTATCCAGTAGGCATACAGTTTGGCCACGGAATACGGACTTCGCGGATAAAAAGGAGTCTTTTCTGTCTGCGGCACTTCCTGAACCAGCCCGTATAATTCCGATGTACTTGCCTGGTAAAACCGGGTAATATCCTTAAGTCCCAGAAGGCGTATTGCCTCCAGGATACGCAATGTACCTATCCCGTCGGTGTTTGCAGTATATTCCGGAACGTCAAAACTGACTTTTACATGACTCATGGCTCCGAGGTTGTAGATCTCATCCGGACGGCATTCCTGAATGATACGGGTGATATTCATCGAATCGCTGAGATCTCCGTAATGAAGGAACAGGCTCCTGTTTTCCATATGCGGATCCTGGTACAGGTGATCAATACGGTCAGTGTTCAAAAGAGAACTTCTTCGCTTTATGCCATGCACCACATATCCTTTTTTCAGAAGAAATTCAACCAGATAGGCTCCGTCCTGTCCTGTAACTCCTGTGATTAACGCTGTTTTGCTCATTTGTTGGTATTAATTTTTCATCTTATACGTAAAGCCAGACAAAAAGAAACAAAAATTCCCTGCATTCCAAGAACTATATGGTGAATATGTCGGTGAACCGGGAATAATTATCAACAAACCTTCAGGAGAAAGCATTCATTAGCCTGACTCTCTACCTCACAGGAACCCATATACTATTCAATCATCAGACTTTCTGTGCGTATACCACTCTGATATTACCGGACTCATCCTGGACGGTACTGATGTTTGTAAAAACACCGGATCTTTCCAACAGCATGGTTATCAGGCCCCCTTGTCCCAGGCCGACTTCAAGGGCAATCCAGGCTTTCTTTTTCAGAAATGGCGGAGAATCCTGTAACAGCCTTTTAATTATTCCTATACCCAGAGCGCCGCCATCAAATGCCATTCCTGGTTCATTTTCCGATATCTCGGGATGCATCTGAGGTACTTTCGAACTGAAAATGTAAGGAGGATTGCACATAATCAGATCTATCTTTTCATAAAACTCCGGAGAGTCAAAAGCGGCCATCATGTCCCCCTGTTTGGCCATGACACGCTGACCCAGACCCAGGGAGTTGATATTCGCTATGGTTAGCTCCACTGCATCATGAGAAATATCAGACGCATGGACAATGCAATTTGAATTGTAATATGCCAGTGCAATACCGAGATTGCCCGATCCGCAGCAAATATCCATTACCCTGACAATGTCAGTGTCTTGCTGCATTTTTTCAGTCAGGGTTAAGCAGGCGGAACACAGCAATTCTGTTTCTTTCCTGGGTATAAGTGCCCTGCTGTCAGTAATCAGTTCGATTCCCATAAAACATTGCTTCCCGGTAAGATAGGCAGTCGGGTAATTTCCCGATCTGATCCTGATCAGTTCCGACAAATCGTTTTTTTGCTCTTCATTCAGATCAGGCAATGGCAGATCCCCTGCTTTCTGAACAGAAACCGCCAGACCTGAAGCCTTAAGCCATAATGCTCTTATTATTGCATCTGCATTTTCTTCAGGCTTATCATTGAGAATATGAAGCTTATCTTCCCATTCATCAATAAGAGAACTTAAAAGTTCCTCCTTGTTCATTTGTTTTTTATTTCTTTATTGAATTACCTTCTCCGGCATACAAAACAACTTTCTCCGGTATTGGATAACCTTGTCCGGGATTGAATTAATTTCCAGTATTGGCAAACCTTGCCCGAAACTGAATTACTTTCTCCGATATTGGTAACCCCTGCCCGGGATTGAATTACTCCCGAGGCATTGGCATATCTACCATTGAACCACTGCAAAAGGTATAATCTTAAAAATAAGGATTTAAAATGACTTCAGCGCCTGTTTTTCCGTTGATTATACAGGTGAACCGGAAATAATTATCAACAAAACTTCACGAATCAGAAATCAGAAACGATGAACCAGGAACCACAAACAGAATGAATGGCAAGTATTGACCGACATGTATTAATTCCATATCTTTGCACCTGAATTTAAAAGCTTTGTACAGTACTGTTCCGATGTGAATAATTTTCTGAAAAGCGTTGAAACATTTCTATTAATTAACTGTATAATACGAAAATCTGCCTTATGCATCATAGAATGAATTCCTGGCATAATAAATTAATAATCATCCTTCTGATGGTTCTTGCCGTTTCATGCGTACCAAAGAAACAGCTGAGTTATTTCAATGACATTGAAGAACTCGATCCCGGTATCAATCCCCGTACACAGAAACGCATCATGCCTTTTGACAAACTTTATATTAAGGTCCTGAGCATAGATCCGCAGACAAGTCAGATATTCAATGCAACAGAAGAAATAAGATTTGGAGGATATGGAGGCGGACTCGGAAGCATTATCGGATATCTTGTGGATGAGGACGGCAATATCAACTTCCCGTTTGTGGGAGAAATAAATGTAGGGAATATGACCACTTCCGAGGCATCCCTGAAAATCCAGAAAGCTCTCAGTGAATATGTATCACAAACATCTGTTATTGTGAAATTTGTTGACAATCAGATTACCATAATGGGTGAAGTAACACGACAGGGTGTTTACAGTTTTTCCCAGGATAAGCTGACTATTTATGAAGCGCTGGGACTGGGAGGAGGAATCACGAGATACGGTGACCGTAAAAAGGTTATTCTAGTCCGTAATGAAGGTGAGAAAATTATGCATCACCGGCTCAACCTTTCCGACTCTAAGATATCCTCAAGGGATCATTACTATGTTTACCCCAATGATGTGATTATTGTAGAACCGCTTCAAGCCATTTCAACAAGTTATTCAAACGTAACCTTTACAACAATTCTGAGCACGGTAACCACGCTGATAGCAGTGCTCTATTTTTATCTCGGCGTCCGATAAATATATTAAACAACGATGAGCTACCAGAACGATTCATCAGAAGGTTTTAATATAAAGGAGTTTATATTACAGGCCTTAAAATACAGATACTTTTATATTGTCAGTTTTGCTATCGCATTTGCTGCAGCATTCCTGGTAAACAAATTTTCCCCGGTTGTATATGAAGTAAATTCAGTTATTGGTCCGGTTGAAGACAGACGTTCGTCCCTGCTGGAGTCAAACAATCTTTTCAGCGGACTCAGACATCTTTCTGAGGCACGGAATCTTGAAAATGACATCAACAGCCTGAGTTCATTCAGTCTTGTATCGGCAACAATAAAAAATCTCAATCTTGAAACAGGCTATTTCAAGGAAAAAAATACACTTTTCGGCCGGGCCGGACAGATTTTTACAGGCAACCATTATTCAGTCAGTATTGATAAATCCCATGTTCAGCCGATAAATGTAAAGTTCTATATACAAGTCCTTGATGAGAACAGTTTCAGGTTAACCGCATTGGAAGAAAAAGTCTCATTATACAATTATATTGACAATGTGATTGTCAGTTCCAATCATGTTCTGGAGGTCGACACTATCTGTAATTTCAACGAGACCATCAGCAACAGATATTATAAATTCTCAGTATTCCTTAACAGGGAACTGCTGTCAACGGAACTGGAGAATGACGACACCGATTATTTCGTATTCTATCATATCGACCAGCTTACCAAATCATATCTCGGCAGACTGACTGTCGAACCCGTCAGCATAAGATCCTCTCTTATAAATGTCAGGTTTCAGGGTGAAAATATCAGGCTGACAATAGATTTTCTCAACAAATACCTCCAGACCTATCTTGATGAGAATCTTTCGAAGAAGAACAGGATTGCCCAGAATACAATCACATTCATTGAATCACAGATCTCGGACATTTCCGATTCCCTGGTCACATCGGAATCAAAACTAAGGGATTACAGATCGGCTTACCAGGTCACTGATCTCAGCTATCAGGGTCAGCAGGCTCTTCAGCAAATGACTCAGATTGAAAATGAAATGGTCACCCTGCAGGTACAGGAAAGATATTATAACTATGTTCTGGAATATCTTGGAAAGAATGAAGATATGGCAGGACTTGCTCCTCCGTCCAGTTCCAATGTTGTTGATCCCATACTGAATTCCCTTGTTCTGGATCTGCTTAGCATGAATGCCGAGAGGTCAGCCATTCTGAGCAATAATGCCGGAAAAAACCTTTTCCTCGGACAACTTGAAAACAAAATAAGACTTCAGAGGCAGACAATAATTGAGAATGTAAAAAATAATCTCAACACCCTTAATTTAACACAGAACGAACTTAATTACCGGGCAGAAAGACTTTCCGGACAAATATCAAGGCTTCCGCGGACAGAGCTCAACATGGTGAGTATGCAGCGGAAATTCAATCTGACGGATGCCATATACACTTTCCTGCTTCAGAAGCAGTCCGAGGCAGCAATAGCCATGGCATCAAATTATCCCGATTACGAAATACTGGAGCCGGCACGCGATTCCACCAAAAGCATTCTTTCGCCGAAAACCATGCTTAACTGGATACTTGCCATATTCCTGGCATTTATTATTCCGACTCTCTATATCATTCTCAGGAATTTCTTCAACGAAAAGATCACTTCGGTGAGTGATGTTGAGAAAATGCTGAAAAGGCCCGTTCTGAGCCTCATTTACACGAATTATTACAAGACCGAGGCTGTTGTTTCCGAGTTTCCTGGATCACCCATTGCCGAATCATTCAGGAATCTCCGGAGCAACCTGTTTCTCAAATTCAGAAATGAACCCCTCAAGGTAATAATGATCACTTCCTCCCAGCCCATGGACGGGAAAAGCTTCGTTTCCTTTAACCTGGCTGCGGCAATAGCATCGGTCGGCCATAAATCAATACTAGTCGACTGTGATCTGCGCAGACCCACTCTTCATGAGAAGATCAAAACAAACAATTCAAAGGGTCTTTCACATTATATGGCCAATAATACCCCGAAAGAGGAACTGATAGCAAAATCCGGTATAAATAATCTTTCCATAATACCTGCCGGACCGGTTCTTCCGAACAGTTCAGAACTTATTGAGGCCGGTGTGCTGGATGAACTTATGGTTTACCTGAAAAACAAATTTGAATATGTGATCCTTGATGCAACGCCGACAGGACTTGTTGCAGATGCTATTCCCCTGATAAAATATGCATCACATATCCTTTTGGTATGCAGAAATAATCATACCAGAAAAGATGTTCTCAATGATGTTCTTACCATGTTCAGTACAAACAAAATAGATAATTTTGATGTAGTGTTTAATGATCTGGCTCTTAAAGGAAGCCGCTACGGGCGTTATGACAGTTATTACAAAAAGGACAAACCATCGCTGATCAAAAAATTTGCTTAACAATAAAAATCTCAATATGGCTTACGATCAAACAGTTATTCAGGAAAAAATCAGGCAGTACATCGTACAGGCATCTCATGTTGACGGTGAAAAGATAAAGGATGAATCTCTCCTTTTCAAGGAAGGATATTTTGATTCAATGGGCTTTATACTGCTTATCACTTTCCTTGAGGAAGAATTTAAAATAAAAACCAGCGATTCGGATCTGCTTGAAGAAAACTTCGAGTCGATCAATGCGATGACCGGTTTCGTTGTCAATAAACTTGCTTACTGATTATGTGTGGAATTGCCGGCATAATCGATTTTCACGGCAAAGCCACCAGAACAGCCGTTTTAACATCAATGCTCCGTGCCATCAGTCACCGGGGACCTGATGAAAGCGGTATCTATCAGTCAGACAATGCTTCCCTGGGACATGTCAGGTTAAGTATCCTTGATCCGACAGGAGGTCAGCAACCCCTTTCAGAAAGTACGGGACGATACCGGATCATTCTGAACGGGGAAATATTCAATTACAGGGAACTGCGAACGGATCTTGAAAAAAAGGGATATCTGTTCAATACCCATTCGGATACTGAAGTCCTCCTGCAGCTTTACATACACTATGGAAAAGAATGTCTCCGCATGCTGAACGGGCAGTTTGCATTTGCCATATGGGACAAATATGAGGGGGAATTGTTTCTGGCCCGCGACCGGGTGGGCGTAAGACCTTTGTTTTATAATATCACTGACGGCGTATTCACGTTTGCTTCCGAGATCAAGGCGCTGTTTGAACAACCCTTTATTTCAAGGGAGCTGAGACATGAGAGTCTTTCACAGGTCTATACCTTCTGGACAAGTCTTACACCCTATACTGCTTTCAGGAATATCCTTGAACTTTCTCCCGGACATTACCTTCATTTCAGTCAAAACGGAGTTAAAAGCGAAAAGTTCTGGAGTCCGGATTTCAGCAATGTGAACCGGGAAATAAAACCAGATGATGCCCTGGAACAGTTCAGTGAACTTTTCAGTGATGCAGTAAAACTCCGTCTTCATGCCGATGTAAAAATTGCCGCTTATCTGAGCGGTGGTATCGATTCAGCCAGTACCGTTGCATATATCAAAGATATCGAAGAACGGCGCCCCGATACATTTTCCATCGCTTTTGAGGAAAAAGATTTTGATGAAGGCAGTTACCAGGAAGAGGCCGTACGGTTTTTTGACACTAAGCATAAATCAGTTGTCTGTTCATCGGAAACCATTGCAGGGATCTTTCCAAAAGTGGTATGGCATTCCGAGATCCCCATGACACGTACAGCTCCGGCTCCAATGCTTATTCTTGCCGGACTGGTAAGGGAAAATAATATCAAAGCGGTTATCACGGGTGAGGGATCGGATGAGATACTGGCAGGCTATGATATTTTCAGGGAAGCAAAGATCCGGAAGTTCTGGGCATCGGAGCCTGATTCCCAAACAAGGCCGCTGCTTCTGAAAACATTGTACCCCGACATACCTCATCTGAGAAATGCCAGTCCGAATATTCTCAGAATGTTTTTCGGATATAAGCTGAATGATACTGACAATCCTTTCTATTCACATCTGCTCAGATGGAACAATTCGAATCATATTAAAAAGCATCTGTCTGCCGCTTTAAAAAATACTCTTGACGGTTATTCACCCCTGGATGAATTATCTGACAGTCTGCCTGCCGCTTTCGATGAATGGGATCCTCTTGCAAAAGCCCAGTGGCTCGAGACAACTGTGTTCATGTCGGGCTATCTTTTATCAACCCAGGGCGACAGAATGGCTATGGCCAATTCTGTGGAAGGAAGGTATCCCTTTCTTGATCACCGTGTTATCGAATTCTGCGCAACACTTCCACCCCGCCTGAAACTCAACGGCCTGAATGAAAAGTTCCTGCTTAAAAAACTCATGACCGGCAGGATACCTGAAAGTATATTAAAACGTCCGAAGCAACCCTACCGGGCGCCTATAAGCAGTGTATTCCTTTCCGGGAATGCACCGGAATATGTAAAACTGATGTTGTCCGAAAGCTACACCAGAAAAGCCGGAATATTTGATCATGATTCCGTTTCATCACTTCTTTCAAAAATAGAAAAAACAGGCGTTGCATCGGAAGTTGACAACATGACACTCACAGCAGTAATTTCAACACATCTGCTGTATGATCAGTTCATTGAAAATAATAACCAGGAATTCCAAAAGGGAGAATTGAAGAATCTGAAGATAGTCCGGGATATTTGACCCTTGCTTTAATGCGATAGTCAGCAATGCCGGGCGGTACGGAATTTCAGAATTGCCGGCCAAACCGAAACATAAGCAATGCCGGGCGGTACGGAATTTCAGAATTGCCGGCCGGAACAGAATGTCAGAATTGACGTGGCGAATCGGAATATCAGCAATGCCGGGTAAACAGGAATGTCAGAATTGACGTGGCGAACCGGAATATCAGCAATGCCGACAGGACCGGAATGTCAGAATTGACGTGGCAAACCGGAATGTCAGCATTGCCCCGGCTGAACAAGAAACCTGCATGTTATGAAATAAAAAATATAATTATGAACCAGAAAAAACCTTTTTCAAAAGACATTATCCTTCTCGACAACATTGAATATGTTGTAAACGAAATTATTGAAAAAATGCGCGATGATGTTCTCCGCAAAATACGGCGCACAGGTGGTGTCGTAGGTATCAGCGGAGGTATCGATTCATCTGTATGTCTTGCTCTTTCCGCACGGGCATTCGGCCCTGACAAAGTGCTGGGAATAATGCTTCCTGAGAAAGATTCCAGTCCCGACAGTGAAATGCTTGCCGATGAACTGGCTGCAAAATTCGGGGTGAAAGCCATTACTGAAAACATTACGGATGCTCTTAAAGGATTCAGATGTTACGAAAGACGCGATGAAGCTGTGAAACGAGTGTTTCCGGAATATGATCCGCAGACATACAAGATGAAAATTGCGGTGAAGGATACCGGTTTATTCAGCAATCTTCCTCCCGTATTTTATCTGATAATCATTGACAAGGATGGCAATGAGCAGGAAAAAATCCTTCCTGTGAAAGAATATCTGCAGATTGTTGCTTCATCCAATTTCAAGCAGCGTACAAGAATGTCGATGCTCTACCATCATGCCGAAGCTCTTCATTATGCAGTTATCGGAACACCCAACAGGCATGAACAGGAACAGGGCTTCTTTGTCAAGTACGGCGACGGCGGAGCAGATGTGATGCCAATAGGCAATCTCTATAAAACACAGGTCTATCAGCTTGCCAGACACCTGGGAGTACCTGAAGCAATTATTGAAAGGACACCCACCACAGATACTTATTCTGCCGAGCAGACGCAGGAAGAATTTTTCTATCAGCTCCCCTTTGAGCAGATGGACAGATACTGGTACGGATATGAAAACGGCTATCCCGTCAGTGAGGTTGCCGCCGTTATGGGTGAAACACCCGAACGTGTGGAGGCTTTGTTCCGGGGATTTGAAAGAAAGAAAAGAACAACGGAATATTTACGGATGTCACCTGTACGGGATTATTACGGAATATAAAGTAGTGAGCCGTGAGCGACGAGTTGTGAGCGGTGAGTGGTGAATTATAACCCTTCCGGAGCTGTAATCTCTTTTAGTAATTCTATTGCATATAGTGGAACATTGATGAGCCAGCTTTCTTTTCTGAAATCCGACATTGAGGTTCGTATTGCAAATGCAGGGTTATATTTCTGACAAAAATACTTAAGGCTTTTTGCCTGCAAATTCTCTTCTGCTTTGACTTCAACAGGAACAACAAGACCATTATATTGGAGGAGAAAGTCGATTTCAGATGTTGCGCCCTCGGCAGACCAGTAATTAATAACATAATTACCAGAACTATTGAGCTGTTGATGAACATATTGTTCCGTTAAGGCACCCTTAAATTCTGTGAATATCCTGTTTCCTTCAATAAGACTTGCCGCATCCAGGTCAGCCATTGCTGATAAAAGACCCACATCAACAAGAAATAATTTGAATGTCTCCCGCTTCTCATAAGCTTTAAGAGGTATTGATGGTTTATTTACCCTGTAAACTTTATGTGCCTGACCACAATCAGTCAACCACAAAAAGGCTGATTCATAATCCTTTGCACGTGAGCCTTTTTTCATCAGACCGTAAATGAATTTGCGATTCTCTTTTGCCAGTTGTGAAGGAATTGAATTCCATAACATACGAACACGGGGAACAATATCAGAAGGTGCATGTTTCGAAAAATCCAATTCGTATGTATTCAGTATCTCCTTCTGAATTTTCCGGACATCTGTGAAATTATTATTTTCCAAAAATTTTTGGACAGGTTCCGGCATTCCACCCACGTAATAATATTGTCGAAGGCGATTTATTAATCCTGTTTTAAACGAGTTTATAAGTTTCCAGTCTTTACTGAAAAGAATATCTGCAAGAGGTTTTTCACCATTTGCGATAAGAAACTCTGTAAATGTCAACGGATACATATCCAAAAAATTCACTTTCCCTACAGGGAAGGAAATGTTGGAATGGAGAGCCATTCCCAGCAGTGAACCGGCAGCAATGATATGATAAGCAGGAGCGTCTTCCTGAAAATATTTTAATGCAGTTATTCCTTCCGGAAGTGCCTGAATCTCATCAAAGATCACCAGGGTCTTTTCAGGATCAATTGTTAAACCCGATACTGCCTGAAGTGCAGTAATAATCCTTTGGATATTAAAATCGTCAGTAAAAAGGCTCTGAAACCTTTTATCCTTTTCGAAGTTGATATAAATTGTCTGTTCATAATATATTTTCCCAAACTCCTTCATGAGCCATGTCTTTCCAACCTGCCTGGCCCCACGAATGATCAGAGGTTTACGGGAAGTGGAATTTTTCCAGGTCTTCAGATCTTCAATCTTCGTTCGATACATACCTTTTTTTATACAAAGTTACATTTTTTCAAATGACTTTTTGCATAAAATTACATTTTTTGGAAGGACTTTTTGCGTTATTTTACATTTTTTGGAAGGACTTTTTGCGTTATTTTACATTTTTTCGAACGACTTTTTGAGCAACATGACACTTTTTCAAATATGGCACAGGAGATTCATCACTATTTACGATGATCTAAAATCTCTTACTAATCATGAAATTCTCCCACAAAGCCCGGGTCTTGTCAACCAGTTGTCAGGCGTAACTTCTCCCAAAGACACTAAAAAATTAATGGTTTGGCATTGGCTATTGCATTTATTCCCGGACATACTGAGTTATCCTTTCCAAGAAGAAAATCATCGGCTATTTGCAGGAGAATTTTGCTGAACTGATCAATGTCAATTGAATTAATATTCCAGTTAATGTTCTCAAGAAGCCGGGGGGGGAAACCACTTAATCTTTCTGCAACATCAATTTCATTTATTATTGACTTTTGTTTTGACTCCCAAAAGACTTCCTGCCAGTTAAATGAATAATTTATTGAGATATGGACTATATCGAATATATCCTTAGGTTCTTCCCGTGATATTATGGCTCCAAGTTTATTTGACAAGATATTCAACGGGGTATCCAACAGGCCAAAATAATAAGATACAGGATTACCCGATCTGTAGGATACATCATTTACGAATTCCAGCTTAAGATCGTGATTATCATCCGTAATAAACATCCGTACAAATTCATCTGTAAACAGTGCATTTTTAAGATTTAAACAGAAGTACTTTCCTATTTCATCCTGTATACGTTTCATATTATTAAGGAATTGAGGATCATTGTTTACAAAGAAATCAAGATCCTCGCTATGTCTGTGATTTATATAAAACCGTCCAAGAGCAGTTCCCCCGGTAAGATAAAATGGAAAATGAAAATTACTCCACCATTTTAAGAACTTATCCTGAATTTGGTATAATTTCCTGTAATCTTTTCTTAACGAATTCATATTTCTTTTTAAGAGAGGGACTTCTCAATCCGGTAATAATTTCTTCAGTCAGAAGGTTATTAATTTCTTCCGGTGAATAAAGCTGCAGAACAGTGTACCAGGAATAAGATTCAAGTACCTTTTTAAAAAATGTACTCTGACTATAATGTCCGGCCGTCTCCTTTTTTCCTGACAGAAGCGCATCAACGTCCTTTGCAGGAATATTATAATCCCACATTATCTGTTTTAATAATCTGCCTCTCTCCTGCTGATCCATCTGTCAAACTTTAACGTTTATTCTCCTGACCTGTAATTGATTTATACAAAATTAGGAATTAAAGTCAATAACTCTCCATTTATTTTTTAATGATCCCAGACCTGCTCAGTATTATATCATTCTTTCTGTCTTTCACTTCAATGAAATAAATACCCTTCATCATACCATTCAGGTTTAATATTATTTCATTGATACCGGGATCTGTCTGAACTGTTTTAAGAAGCTGACCACTTACACTGTAAATAGTGATTGTCAGCCTGTTATCATATATGTTCTTCCATGAAACAGTAAATTCCCCGTCAGTCGGATTGGGATAGATCAGAACCTGTTCCTTTTCCATGGAAAAAGAATCACTTGCAACATTATCTGCTTCATCAGCCGGTATTGTTTCGTCACTTCCCGGAGTGGTATAGCTGCAATAAACCGAGTATCTGAAATCGGCAAGAGATGCAGTACCAAAGCTCTGGGGCATTCCGCCGGACCATGATTCGCCCGATTGTGCCCTGGCAGGAGGAGTTTTTGTATGCCTCACTCCCACACTGTTTTGAAAGACCCATGACAGCCATACTGTCTGCCCTGCACTGACTGTAACAGGACTCACCAGGGAAACAGTCTGCCAGCCCGCAGAGGAATTTACAGCAACGGATGATGTCACGCCAAGTCTTGATCCCGGCGTACCGGATGAGTTCGAATATACCCCCATTAGCATATTACCGTTGCCTCCTGTATGGCATATTGACAGGCTTTGGATAGTACCTGCTTCAGTAAAGGTGACCGGAACAGCTCTCCGGTAATTAAGATTGGATACCAGTTCATAAATATCCGTATTTCCAAGAAGTTTTGTTGACGTACTCCCGGGAGTATAGCTGCAATAGACGGAATATCTGTAATTGCCGAGAGACGCCGTACCGAAGTTCTGGGGCATTCCGCCCGACCATGAAGCATCCGTCTGTGCCCTTGCAGGTGAACCGCCTGTATGTCTCACTCCTACTCTATTCTCAAATACCCACGAAAGCCACACTGTCTGTCCCGGACTGACAGTAAGCGGACTCACCAGGGAAACAGTCTGCCAGCCGGCAGAAGAATTCACCGGAGTGGATGATGTAACACCAAGCCTTGATCCCGGGGCACCGGATGAGTTCGAATACACTGCCATGAGCATGTTACCACTGCCGCCTGCATGACAGATTGAAAGACTCTCTATCGTGCCGGCTTCCGGAAAAGTCACCTGAATGGCCCTCCGGTAGTTATGATTGGAGATGAGATCATATACTTCCGTATTGCCCAATGTTTTGGAAGTAGAAACCTCCGGAGTATAACTGCAGTAAACTGAATAGCGGTAATTGTCCAGTGATGCCGTACCAAAGTTCTGGGGCATTCCGCCGGACCATGATGCACCCGACTGGGCCCTGGCGGGTGAGCCGCTTGTATGTCTCACACCAACTTTATTTTGAAAGATCCATGACAGCCACACTGTCTGCCCCGGGCTGACAGTAACAGGATTCTCCAGGGAGATAGTCTGCCAGCCGGCAGAGGAATTCACTGGAGTGGATGATGTAATGCCCAGCCTTGATTCCGGAGCGCCGGATGAGTTCGAATATACTGCCATCAGCATATTGCCATTCCCGCCCTCGTGGCAGATTGACAGGCTCTGGATTGTTCCGCCTTCCGGAAAAGTCACCTGGATAGCCCTTCGGTAGTTCAGATTTGATATAAGATCATATACTTCGGTATTCCCGAGCGTGTTGCCTGAGACAACACTGGGAGTATAGCTGCAGTAGACTGAATACCTGTAGTTGCCAAGTGCCGCCGTACCAAAGTTCTGGGGCATTCCGCCCGACCATGATTCACCGGACTGTGCCCTGGCAGGTGAACCGCTGGTATGTCTCACTCCCACCGTATGCTCAAAAACCCACGAAAGCCATACCGTCTCTCCGGCGTTTACAGGAACCGGATTCTCAAGGGAGACAGTCTGCCAGCCGGCAGAGGAATTCACGGGAGTGGATGCTGTAACACCAAGTCTTGATCCCGGTGTACCGGATGAGTTTGAATACACTGCCATCAGCATATTACCCCTGCCGCCTTCATGGTAAACCGACAGGCTGTAAACAGTACCCGCTTCACTGAATGTTACCGGAATAGCCCTCCGGTAGTTAAGATTGGAAATGAGGTTATACACTTCGGTATTCCCGGCAATATTATTTGCAGATTCCGGGTAATCAATATAAAAAGTATGAGTGGTAGGAAACGAATTTTCAAAATCCAGGAGGATATAGTACGTCGTCCCTTTTGTCCATGTTACCGAACCATGGCGCCCCGGCTGACTCACATCTGCGAAACAGTGCCAGCCCTCAGGTGAGCATGATCCAGTTTTCCATAAATAATCAACATATCCGGTGGCATCGGTAACCTGAAGACTGTAATTACCTGTTTCAGGCGCTGTAAAAGAATATATCTTTTCCACTCCCGGTGAAAAGTATCCGCAGGGATTACCCGAATGGGAAAACCATAAACCAGAGCCTCCTCCTGTGAACGAGTGGGTATTAGCCGGCCCGCAACCGGCTATTGAAGTAATATCAGAACAGGGATCGGTTATTACTGTTGCAATCTCAAAATTAAAATCACTCACATCACTCACGCTGAATGTCCGGGAATTATCAGATCCGGTAATTCTCAGTCTGCATTGTATTGAAGGAGTATTGGGAACAGTCCAGTCATAACTTGTATTGCTGCTGCTCAGAGTGGTTATTGTTGTAAAAGTATAACCCCCGTTAAGGGAATAGGCAAGCACACAATTATCTATATGACTGCTGACGGTCCAGCGGATCCTGTGAGTACTCCCCGCAAGCAGCTTCTCCCCTCCGTTCGGACTGAGTACACGAACGGCAGGCTGCTCCGTACGGTAAGAAGACACTGCTGTTTTTGTTTGTCTTATTGTTCTTGCATTATCCCCGTCCGCTGCATTTCCTGTTATTCCGGAACTATATTGTATGTTGGGATTGGAAAAATAAGGTACCCGTGTATGACTTATTCCATCACTGAAATAAGAACCGGCTTCATAAGTCATGATTGAACAATAACGACTGTTATTGGTACCGTTCCACCGCCAGCCGGCTGAATAAGAAAATATTCCCGGTCCGGGCTGGGTGTTTTGCTGTTTATGATGATGGCAGCCAAGGTTATGGGCTATTTCATGAATAGTTGTGTAGGTTCCGCTTGCCTGCTGAATTCTTGTAAGGGAAAATCCATAGGCAGGCTGACCCGCTGTAGAAGTCAGTAAAAATCCCTGGCCTCCGGTATAATTAACATCAGCCAGAAGAACAACCAGATCGGCAGCATGGTAATCCCTCAGACAATGTATATTGTCCATAAACCCGTCCTGGGCTCCCTGGAGGTTGTAAAGATCGTTAACAGAGTTTACCTCGGTATAACTGACCTGTGCAGAATGAACCAGTTCGAGAGTCAGCAGAGTGTTACTGTTGCTTAAGGCCAGCTCTGCCCTGTCCATCATCAGACTGATGGTATTGGCAATATTTGTCTCATTTGTCCTGGCCCATGCAGCTGCGGCAGGAGTGTATACAACCAGTAGTTTTATCACATCCGGCGTATTTTCATCATTCACGGCCATGGCATCTGCACTAATACTCATCGTTCTCCTGCTTACAATCGGTCCTGAATCATCTGAAGAATCACTACTATTATCTGAAAAATCAGTATTATTATCTGAAGGATCAATTCTGTCATCTAGATTTATTCTTCCCGGATCCCGGTTATCAGACGGTGGAATTACCGACGGAGCTCCCTCAAGATATTTTATCTTTGTTTTATCCAGATCCAGAAGATAATGCCTGTTTGTTTCCTGATCATAATTCATCTTGTAATACTCTTCTGTTTCAGGAATATCCAGGATCATTAAACTCTTCTGGTCATTTGTTGAAATGGTACAGTAGCTGTATTTGTATCCGGCGAGTTTTGCCCTGATAACCAGAGTTCCGTTTATATCCCTGTTAATTTTTTCTACGACAGCCTTGTATTTTCGGTTGCTGAAGAGGTCCAGTAATATTGTATCCCTGACAGTTATATGATCAGACCGTTGCAATTCGGGATTCAGATTCAGTTCCCTGTAGCGCCTTGATCCCTGAATTTCCTGTTCACTGCTTTTTCTTCCCCCGGTTCTTGGAGCAGGAATTAATTCTTTGTCAGCATTAAGATTTATGATTCGTTGTGAAAAAACATTACTGCATTGTAAAATAATCAACAGCAGCCATACAAATATCTGTCGCACCATATTATTAAAGTTTCAGTTTTACTTTATCACTCCGGCCTCAGATATAAAATATTCAGCGATAAGCAAATACCGCTCAAAATATTGATTATCAAATGTCTTATGACAGGCACAAATCAATCATAAGGATTATCAAGAGGTCTTAGTAACTGATAAACGACGGTAGCATGGTGATTAGTATAAGCAACAGATTATTCATTGTTTTTCATAGTTTTTTCCTGTATCTCATCTATGGGAAATTTTTCTAAGGTTTTACAGATATGGAAACTGAAGAGTTCTTCAGGGAAGAAAGAAGAAACATAAATTCTTATCTTTGTAAGGTGACGAAATCTTTTTTACCTGATACTAAGGATTTTGAAATCTGTCCGGGTGAAACAAAATGTTGCCGTTTTCCGTTAAATCAGTTTAACACAAAAGCGGTAATATGCAACACAAAAACTCAGAAATCCGGACTTTTCAAGAACCTTCGCTTTGTTACGATGGACACAGTAAATTCCGACTGACAAAGAATGACATACCTGAAAACATGAACGCATTTGATTATTTCTTCGAACACACTTCAACTCTTGAAAAACCCTTTCTTGTTGGCAGGGAGGAAATTTCCTTCAAAGAACTATACAGTTCCTGTATTGATATTGCCGGATGGCTTCAGAACAAAGTAGGACAGAACAAGCATATTTTTGTTCTGTCTGTCAATAATTTATTTCTCCTGAAGGTATATCTGGCAATAATAAAATCCGGAAATATATGTATTCCTCTTGACCCGAACATCGGGAAAGAAAACTTCCGCTACATCTATGATTTAACAAATCCCGACCTGATCTTTTTAACACATGATATTGAAAGGAGACTCGGACTGAACTCAGGTATTGCCATATTCCCTGATACATTGCCGGAAAGCGGATCTGATGATTCCGGAGGCCTGAAAGACCGGAACCTGGATGCCGAAGGCGGAAACAAGACTGAAAGCAGTAATCAGGCTGAAGGTCAACCAGGCACAGCCAAATACGCCGATATGGGACATGAAACATCTTACCCGGACTTTGATGCAGAGCGATGTGCAGAGATTATTTTCACTTCCGGATCCACAGGAGAACCAAAAGGGGTTATGATCTCGCATAAAAACCTGATAGCCAACACAAGTTCCATTGTTGAATATCTGGAGCTGACCGAAAATGACAGGATGCTGGTTGTTCTGCCTTTTTATTACTGTTACGGACTGTCACTTCTGCATACTCATCTGAGAGTCGGGGGATCAATAGTATTCAACAACTCATTCATTTTTCTGGGAGGAGTGATCAAAAGTCTCCTCGATTATAAATGCACCGGGTTTGCCGGTGTTCCCTCACATTTCCAGATCCTTTTAAGGAAATCCGATTCATTCAAAACAACCGTTTTTCCCGGCATGCGTTACGTAACCCAGGCAGGAGGCAAGCTTGCCCCCGTCTTTATTGACGAATTCAGGGAAGCTCATCCTGAAATAAGATTTGTAGTAATGTACGGGCAAACAGAAGCTACGGCAAGATTATCCTGGCTTCCGCCTGAATTGTGGGAAAAGAAAAAAGATTCGATGGGAAAAGGTATTCCCGGAGTCGAACTTAAGGTTGTAAATGAGAATGGAGAACTGATTAAATCCGGGGAGATTGGCGAAGTTATAGCCCGTGGTGACAATATAATGATGGGCTATTATGCCGATGAGGAAGGCACCCAAAATGCCATCAGGGATGGATGGCTTTATACAGGGGATCTCGGAACGGTTGATGAGGAAGGATATATATATTTAACAGCCCGCTCGAAAGAGATTATAAAGGTCCGTGGCAAACGCATCAGTCCAAAGGAAATAGAGGCTGTTATACTTTCCATATCAGATGTAATTGACTGCACTGTTGAAGGAATTGATGACGAAATAGAAGGTGAAAAACTCAAAGCCACTGTTTTAATTAAGAAAGACCCTGAGCAGGAAATAACAAGGGATTTTCTGATTGAATACTGTTCAAAAAGGCTTGAACTATTTAAAGTACCTCAGATATACGATGTAAAAGAAGATCTTACGATCAGCCCAACCGGGAAGAAAATAAAGAAGATATAAGAACCAGTGGTTGCCTATCCAGCTTATAGTAAAATTACTTTTACACTTAATGGATCAAGTTATAATAATAAATTTACATCTTTTTGGCAATAAACACTTTTAACCTGAATTATTCATAAGTACTTAAAAAAAAGGGTGCTTTTGTTCTTTAATTATAACTTAATTAGCTATATTTAAAGTGATTAAAAACAAAAAAACACCCTTTGTACAATGATAGATAAAAGTACTGAAAATTTCTCAAACGAACTAACTCTTTTCCCTGTAAAAGGCCGAGATATTAAACTCAGTTTTAGCGGTGACCGTATCAGCAGCGACGGTGGGCTGTTGCTGTTGCGTGAGATAGACAGGGAGCTAAACCTTTTATCCTCAGCCAGTAAATGTATACCTGACAGCAGGGATGAGCGGTATATTGATCATACTGTCAAGGAATTATTGACACAACGGGTATTTCAGATAGCTGCAGGGTATGAGGATTGTAATGACTGTAATGATCTGCGTGGAGATATGATACTTAAAATGTGTACCAACCGGCTGCCACATAGTGACAATGATTTAGCCTCACAGCCAACAATGAGCCGGCTGGAGAACTCTGTCACAAAGAGCGATCTTTTCCGACTGGGTAAATATCTGGTAGATCATTTTATGGGTTCATACTCAGAGCCGCCCTCTGTCATCATTTTAGATTGTGACGACACCAACAATGACACCTACGGGCAGCAGGAGCTGGCACTGTTCAACAACTATTACAACGAGTATTGCTACATGCCCTTACATATTTATGAAGGATTATCGGGTAAACTGATAACCACCATTTTAAAACCAGGCCGCCGGAATAAACAGATCAATATTGCCAGATTGTTGCAGAAACTGGTATTATACCTTCGGGCGCGGTGGCCGAAAACAAAGATCATAGTACGGGGCGACAGTCATTTTGCATCGAAGGATTTTATGGATTGGGTCAGTGGGGAGCATAATGTCGGATTTATAACCGGATTAACGGGCAATGCAAAACTTAATGAACTGGCACGGGTTACCATCGAAAGCGCTCAAAGGGAATTTAATCAATATCGAAAACCTGTAAAGAGGTATCATTCATTTATGTACAAAGCCCAGAACTGGGAAAGCTATCAACGTGTTATTGTAAAAGTCGAGGTAAGTGAGATGGGAACCAATATCCGCTATATTGTCACCGACCAGTATGATTACCGTACACGTGATATATACGAGAAAGGCTACTGCGCCAGGGGTTCCATGGAACTGCGCATCAAAGACCATAAATTGTATCTTAGGTCTGACCGCTCGTCCTGTAATAAGTTTACGGCAAACCAGTTTCGTTTATTCCTGCACTCTATGGCATACATACTTATACACACCCTGCAGAAAGAGCTTCTCAGAGGAAGCAAATATGCCAATGCAACCATGAAAACAATACAGCTCAAAATCATAAAGACAGCTGCCTGGGTTAAGGAAATGAAAACCAAAATTAAAGTTGAGTTACCCAGGTTCTGCCCGACAAAAGGTGAACAAATCAAAGGCTTTGAGATGCTGATGATACTCAGGACTTAGGGAAGCCGGTCGAAAATCTAACATATGCACTGATTACCAATAACATGCATGGGGAAGGTATGCCCTGGCGGCAGATTTTGAGCCCATAATGACTATTACATCATGAAAAACCAGGTCAACACTCTCCGGAATAAACCGGAAAACCGGGTTGAAGAATAAAATCAGTCAACTTACCGAAAAGAAAGAAGACCCAAAGGTGTATCTTTACACTGAATGACGAGTTTATGAATTAATCAGGTTAAATAAAGGGATTTAATATGAAAAACCTTATACAGTTTCTTCATCTATTTTTGAATCGGACTAATAAATTTGTATTTTAGTGCTGTCACTTATTAATCAAATTTTATGTCTAAGAAATTTTTAAACTTTATTGCATGGTTTTCCGGAATAATTGGATTGTTATTTTTGCTTCTGGGTATCTTTCAACTCTTCTTTGGCTTTTCACTATTTCTGCTTGGAGCAGACAGAATTGGGAATGGAAGATTATTTGCACATACTGAAATTATTAATTATTTTATTGCATCAATTAGTTTCTTTAGTATAACAATTGTTTTGTTTTTAATTCAGATCAAGAACAATTTGAGTAAATAGTTTTATCTTTTCACGAATGGTGGATTAGAGTTTTGCTCATATTTTTTTATAAAATAGTTTTATTAACATTAAGTATCAGTTGGATCAAATTAATACCCTGACTAGAAACTGACTGAGCTTATGAAACAGCTATTTCACAATATAGCTATGATTAGTGAAATCAACGTAAAATGCAAGCAAATTTTTTAAATTATCATTTAATATTTTAAAGATCAAAAGAGTATCTTCTTTTTTGTTAAAATGCATGTGATGAGTTGTATGAAATAAAAACAAGAGAGTTATGTAACAATAATTTTAAAAACAACAGACAAATAAAACCTGTTTAACTAATTCTATTTAATTACCATGATGCCGAAATACCATTTAATTATTTGCTTATTAATGATACTACCTTTAACATCATGCCATCAGAAAAAACAATCAGCGGATGTAAAGATAGTTTTCCTCCATCATAGTACAGGAAGAGTAATCTGGAGAGGGAGTAATAATACAATAATTGCCAGAGGATTAAGCAAGGCTAGTGAAAGAATTGCGGATTTTATTGATAAAAGAGCTGCGTTGCCAAAACTTTTTAAAAAATATAATAAAGCGCACGGTTCGAATTACTCTATTGTAGAAATTGAATTTCCATCAGAAAAACCATACGGATGGAAAAACTATCCTTATGATTACTACAATACTTGGGTAAAAAATGCAGGTAATCAGCCCTTTATGGATCAACCCACATTGGAGATTCTTACAAAGAATTATAAAGTAATCATTTTCAAACACTGCTTCCCTGTCAGTAATATTGAACCCGACCTGGAAACCCCGGATATAAATTCTGAAGAGAAAACTATTTCAAATTACAAACTTCAATATTTAGCGCTGAAAGATAAATTGCATGAATTTCCAGACAACAAATTCATCCTGTTCACAGGAGCAGTACAAGTTAAAGCAAATATTCAAGAAGATGAAGCTTTAAGGACAAAAGAGTTTTTTTCATGGGTAACAAATGAATGGGATATTCCGGATGACAATATTTACATATGGGATCTTTATAGCCTCCAAACTGAAGGAGGATTATATTTTTCTGAAAAGTATGCTGTATCATCAGTCAATTCACACCCAAATAAAAAATTTGCAGGAAAAGCGGTTGAACTTCTATATAATAGAATTATCGATGTAATAGAAAACAATGGCAACAATACAACTTTAACTGGAGAAAAAATGTAATATTTTCACTCACCATTTGAATTGTCGAATTGCAATATTGGAATTAGTTCTTTGGTAAACTTAGTGGCACCACGAGAATTAAGATGAGAATTTCCTATCCAATCTTTCTGGGAATCAAAGATCTCGCAAAATCTTTGATTATTAAAGTTGTATAAGGGAACCGAGTAACCATTCCATAGTTTTAATTCATATGGCCCAAAACCAGATAGATTTTGTGTTTCTTTAAACCCTGGTATTTCAATGATAATAAATCTCACCTCATTACTATAGCATAATTTTGCAATTTCACCAACCCAATGTTTTGACTCAGTGTCCTTAGTAATTAAAAACAATTTGGCAAAAGAGGTATTGTCGGGTGTGCTTTTTTCAAATTTAACTTGTCCATAAGATAATATTGCTTTTCTATGTTTACTACTAAAGATCTTTTTAATCATCTCAGTTCCTAACCAAGTGAATCTCAATATTGGAATATCTTTCAAACTGAATTTATAATTTGTCATCATAACTTCTACTATGGGTTCAATAATATCATCATCGCCACTTTCTCTAAAAGAATTTATAAAAAGCAGAGCATAGCTTGGTCTTTTATCGCATTTTCCCAAATATTCATTTAACTGAATATAGCTTGACTCATATGAATTGCCAGCCAGTGCGAGATTAAACGATTTTATACCATTCATTGTTAATAATTCAGTATCAACTCCATATTCAGCAAAACTAGTTCCAAGGACAAGCAATTCATAATCAGGATTCTCAAATTTTGTAGCCTGTAGGTTTTTTTTAAAACCTTCATCAATGTGAATAAGTAGTATTAGATAAATTAGATTTACAATAGTAAAAAATAAAATGAAAAATAGTAAAAACAAAAGTGATTTTTTTATCAATTGATTCATTGCTAGAAATTTACATAAATAAAACCCGATCCTTTATTTCCGACAATAAGGATGAATATTATAATTAAAGAATATAATGCCCATCTAAGTAATATTTTCATTTTCCTTTCCTCGAACCAGAAGTTTTTAAGTTTATTATAAACGCTCTCAAAATCATTATTGAGTAGTTCAAGAAACAACATGACCGGAATATAAATAAATAGAGCATATGGTGCTCTGCTAATGGGACCTAACAGTGTCGGGGCTTCCGTTCCAAGCAAACGAATAAAAAAGTTGAAAGCTGTTTTTAAATCCGGCGAATAGAAAAACACAAGTGCAAAAGCAAAGAATGAATATGTAAAGATTCTACCAGCCCATTTTCGCAAGAATTCTGGAAAGTTGGAGAAAAGTTTGTGTCGCCATTTTTTTGTAAAGAACTCATAAATAATAGCTGTAGCCTGAATAAAGCCTAGCATCATAAAATTCCATCCTGCACCATGCCATACCCCAAAAAGGGTCCAGGTAATCAATAAACCGAGAATTGAAGCATAAATCCCCCATTTCCTATATCTAAAACTTATCTGCCTGAAAACATAATCGTTAAACCAGGATGAAAGAGAAATATGAAACCTTTTCCAGAAAGTGGTCATATTTTCCGAAAAAAATGGTCTGTTAAAATTGGGGAGAAGCTGAATGCCCAATGCTTTTGCTATCCCAATTGCAATATCCGTATAACCCGAGAAATCAAAATAAAGATAAAGGGGACCCAAAAATAATATTACCCAAAGCATATCGCCATTCATTAAACTAGCCTCGGAATAAGCATCTAGAAAATAAGGAGCAAGATTGTTCGCAATGGCAATTTTTTTAAAAAATCCCAAAAGTGCTATTCGTAGACCTTCTCTTATATTTTGATCATCAAATGTATAACCTTTCTTGAGCTGGGGAAGAAAATGATTTGATCTCTCAATGGGACCTGAGAGGAATTTTGGATAAAAAGATAAATAAAGAAAAAAATGAAGAAAATTCCTTTCGGGTTCTTCCCATCCCATTTTTACATTTATTAGATATCCTATGCCCTGCAAAGAAAAGTAAGAGATACCTATAGGAATAATGATCTCTGATATTCTTGAAATCACAATATCTTTGCCCAGTAAATTAAATAAAGGGTCAATAGCAAACGATGAATACCTTAAAATTATCAGTTGAAGCAGGTTTATAAGAATACCAAACCTGAATAGGAATTTTTTATTGTTTGTCGAAGATATTTTTATCCCTATACAAAAATTAATTATAGAGTATAATAAAATGTACAATAATAAATAATAACTATAACTGCTAATAAAAACACAACTTAAAATAGCAAGATATATAGTTCTGTACTGATTGTTAATAAGATAAAATAAAATAATGGATATGATGGCATACAATACAAATATTAATGAAGTTATTTCCATAAAGACTTATTTATAATAAAAAGATTTTTACGTATTATAATATTAATTGTTCAAAATAACATTCACTTAATTACCATCCCATCCAGCCATTCGAGCCAGCATCCACCACAATGCCTTCCCAAGTCTTTTTGCTCCTATTGGTGAAATATGATAATCAGAATCATCCTGATCGTTCTTATCTGTAATAATATTATAGGTATTGCCATCATATACAGCGGTATTTGGCCCAGTTCCATCATCGTCATAACATAAAATGTCATAATAATCAAATAAAACACTGTTTTCATCTTTTTCCACAAAATCCCTTATCAGTTCAGCTCCAAGCCAAACGGAATATTGAAGCTCACCAGGTGAACCATAGGCCATATCACAGGTTGGAGTTGTATAAAAGACTATCGTATTATATCCTTTTTCAGTACAATAATCAATGTATTCCTGAGTAGCAATACAATAACCCTCATAGTTTACTCCGTAATCATAACAATGTCCGAATCCAAATCCTGCTATCTCCAGATTATGAGTATTACAATATGTAATACCTGCCTTGGTTCTGTTGATTGCTTCAGTACTTGTCCACCAGTCTTCTTCACCATAACTGTAAATCCAACCCGATTCATGGGCTAAGTCTCCCCACGTTGCACGGCTTGTTCTTAGATGAGATGATGTATAAGCTTCTGGTGTTCCCGATTGTACCCATCTGACTTTGAATTTAGGATCAGTTGCCTGCAGCAGTATCAAACCATTAAAGTAACCCCTTGAATGGGATTCGCCGGCAACAACCAACCACATTTTTTTTACCTGATCAATATAAAATTGAGGAATTTTCTCATATTCATCCACAACTGTATGATCAGCAATAATTTGGCCACCATTTCGACTTACAGGTGGTAATGGAGGTTCTCCAGATCTTTCTTCCTTACAGGAAAGTACAAAGAGCATAACTAGGCTCAGCATTTTTAAAACAAACAGATCTTTCATGGAATTTATATACAATAAAATTATTTAAAGAATGTTTATTTATCGTAATTAAAAAATTGCGATACAAATATATTTAATGCAACAAAAGATACAATTTACCGTTAAAAATGATGTGCTACTCAAGTTTTTTTCAACATTCGTCAAAAGTTACTGCCATATGAAAGTAAGATTACTAGCACTTTTTCTTACCTGTTGTACACTTGCTTCAGCTAAGACTTTTTATGTTTCTCCTACAGGTAATGATAACAATACCGGTAGTTTTGGTCAGCCTTGGGCATCATGGAATAAAGCTTTTACTTCAACTTCTGTACAACCAGGTGATACAGTCTTCTTCCGAGGAGGAATCTATCAAGCCACGGTAAAAACAGGATTAGGCATTGAAGCTACAAGAAATGGCACATCAAACAATTGGATTGTTTATATAAATTATCCAGGTGAGATACCAATACTTGATTGTGGAAATCTTGTAGCCAGTGATATCCTTTATACTGGTTTACGTAATAATGCTTTGGTTCTAGATGGAAGGAATTATATTAAAGTAAAAGGGCTTACGATAAGAAATGTTAAACAGTACTATAACCGAAATTTTGGAGTAGGATTCAGAGTGGATAATGGCATTGTTATACTTGAAAATTGTACAGCATATAATGTTTGGGGACACGGTTTTGAATTCTATAGTGGTAAATCAAACAATAGCATAATTCAAGTGACAAACTGTGATTCATATAATAATTGTGATAGCATCTCAGGCAGTCCAGCTCGATCCAATGCAGGGAATACAGGATGCGGGTTCTCCTGCTGGGATAGCGGTAAATCATTGCAAGGTAAATTAATTTTTAAAGGATGTAGAGCCTGGAGTTGTTCCGATCAGGGCTGGCAAACCGGAGGATCATATTATATAGAATGTGACAGTTGCTGGTCATTTTGTAATGATGCATATGTTCAGGGGACGGCTACTGGATTTAAACTGGGCTGGGTTGATGAGCCAACCCCACTAGACTTTATTCAACAAAGAATTACAAGATGTCTTGCAGCATACAATGATGGGATCGGGTTTATGACAAATTCACTATACGGGCCAGATGTTCCAATAGTACATTTGCTTAACACGTCTGCAATTAGGAACTCAACTGGTTATGCCATTGATAATAATGATGATGGTCATTCCCATGCAAGCAAGGAATATGCAAGAATATATAGGAACAATATAGCTTATGATAATTCAAGCAGAAATGTGTATGAAAGATTTAATGCATGGTATACACATGATCATAATTCATGGGATGGAGGTGCAACAATAACTTCAGCAGATTTTAAAGTGCTCCCTTCAAACAAACAATCAGCCAGAGTTATATTAAGTGCTCCCAGAAAAGCAGATGGTTCACTCCCCGATCTTGGCGATTATTTTCAACTTGCATCAAGTTCTGATGCTATTGATGCAGGAATAAATGTTGGATTACCCTATAAGGGATCTGCACCAGATTTAGGACTATTTGAGTTTCAATCCGGGCCTAGTTTGCCAAACCCTCCTGTATATGTCAGTTCCAGAGTTGATAATACGACACCCTCCAGGATAGAAATGACATATGATCAGAACCTTGCCAATATAATTCCTGCTGTATCAGCTTTCTCTGTAAGAGTAAATTCATCACCCAGACAAATAAATACTGTATCAATATCCGGAAACAATGTACTACTGAACTTAGCTGCACCAGTAGTAAATGGTGATAGAATTACTGTAGCATATACAAAACCAAATACCAACCCGCTTCAGACCCC
>CAZLZJ010000004.1:0-31730 GCA_964563975.1 uncultured Prolixibacteraceae bacterium | reverse complement strand
GTGATAGAATTACTGTAGCATATACAAAACCAAATACCAACCCGCTTCAGACCCCAACCGGCGGGCAGGCAGAAACAATGACAGAACAGCAGGTAACAAACAATGTCAGACCGATCAGTCCTGTATATGCCAGTGCTAAAATTGATAACGCAACACCATCAAGACTGGAAATAACTTATGATCAGAACCTTGCCAATATAATTCCTGCTGTATCAGCTTTCTCTGTAAGAGTAAATTCATCACCCAGACAAATAAATACTGTATCAATATCCGGAAACAATGTACTACTGAACTTAGCTGCACCAGTAGTAAATGGTGATAGAATTACTGTAGCATATACAAAACCAAATACCAACCCGCTTCAGACCCCCGCCGGCGGACAGGCAGAAACAATGACAGAACAGCAGGTAACAAACAATGTCAGGCCGATCAGTCCTGTATATGTCAGTTCAGAAATTGATGACATAACACCTTCCAGGCTGGATATGATCTATGACCAGAACCTTTCCAGTATAACCCCCATTGTATCTGCTTTCACTGTAAGAGTAAATTCAAACCCCAGACAAGTAAATTCTGTGTCAGTCTCCGGGAACAAGGTTTATCTTACACTTGCAACTCCTGTTGTTTATGATGATCTTGTAACAATTGCATATACAAAGCCAGGGACGAATCCCCTTCAAACTCCTGCAGGCGGACAGGCAGAAACAATGACAGAACAGCAGGTAACAAATAATTGCAGGATTCCTGCGAACCAGCCACCTGTAGCCAACATTTCATTTCCAGGCAAAAACAGTTCTTTTACCGCCCCTGCCACAATCGAATTTGAGGTTAGTGCCTTTACTCCTGACGGAACAATCAAAAAAATTGAATTTTTTAATGGTAATCAGAAACTGGGTGAACTCCTCTCTGCTCCTTATTCTTTTGCATGGAAAGATGTTGCTGCAGGGACCTATTTTGTTTATGCTGTTGCCACAGATAACTTTAACATGGTCGGTTATTCTGATACACTCACAGTATTTGTAAGTAATTCAACCACTTCAATAAATCAACTGCCAGCAATTAGCATCTCCACACCGAGACATAACAGTTCTGTCAAGGCACCTTCCACAATCACATTAACGGCAGATGCTCATGACCCTGATGGCGAAATAATCTTGGTTGAGTATTTTATCGGAGAAGACAAGATAGGAGAAAGTAATAAAGCCCCCTATAAAGTTCAGTTTGTATGTTCAAATTCCGGTATTTATGAAATAACTGCCGTGGCAACTGATAATCTTAATGCTTCTGTGTCATCATTTGTTTTATTCTCCGCAACACCTGACAACTATAATCCAGACATTATCAATCTTTATCCCAATCCAAATAATGGAATATTTACAATCAGTTTATTAAATTCTTTTCTGACAGGAGAAAATGAAGTTTTTATTACGACTCTTGAAGGTAAAACAATCTATCGGGGAATATTGAATCAGGAAGATCAAGAAAAGCTATTCGAATTAACTGAATTTAATCCGGGAATTTATATTCTTATTATAAAAAATGACAAAATTTTCTTTACCAAGAAATTAATCATAACTAAATAATCCGCAGTAGAATTATAGAAACATTATTGGCAAGAGGGTTGATTCCTCTTTTAAAATTTGCAAAAATTTATAAATTTTAGTTCATATAAGTTGTTTTATCTACATGTTAAAAGAGATCTCTGAAACAGAAAAAAATTCGCTATTTTTAGATATTCAAGTACTACAGATTGAACGTAATCAATATTCTTCCACCATCTTTCAGGTTGAAAACCAGAATATGAACTCGGAATAGTTAGAACCTTTACTTCCAATCTGGCTTTTTTAAATACGTAATTGAAAATCATTGATGCACGCCTGGTGTGTTGAGCCGAAGTAACTAATAAAATCGTATCAATATTTTGATTTTTAAATAAATACTCCCTGATAATTAGGGCTTCTGCTAGTGTACTGGATGTATTACCTTCCAATATGAAGATGCTATCAGGAGGTATTCCAAGGGTAATTGCTGCGTCGTGAATCAGTTCTGATGTACTTTTTATGTGAAATCCTTTTTCTGCTAGTTCCTGATATGCATCCACATTTACTTGGACTACAAGAACAATGTTTGCCATTTTGTTTTTATAAAGATCTGTTGCCTGCAAAACCCTGTCAGATACAGATCCAACCAAAATCACAATTGCGTCAGCATGTAAAGGTTCATCACTTTTTATTAACCAGCTGCCAGCTTTACGACATCCTGCAACATATAAAAATATAATCAGTAATAAGAATATCCAGAATATTAGGACATTATACTTCATGTAACCGGCCTGAAATCATTTTTTTTGGCGCGGGATGTTTTTCCCTGTGCCTAAAAAGCTTTTTCATCTATTATTCTGGCGGGATTACCAAATACTTTCATTCCACTAGGAACATCTTTAATAACAACACTGCCCATACCTATGACGGAGCCTTTACCTATCTTTCTGCTCTGAACAAACTTAGCTCCTGCATTAACAGTAACCAAATCACCAACATGAACGCATCCGGCAAAAAAAGAAAAGGAATTAATCTGACAGAAACTGCCTATTATTACATCATGCCCAAATATTGCAGAGCTTTGCAAAAATGTATAATCACCAATTCTTACATTACTGGCCAGAACACAAAATGCTTTTATAGCAACCCCTTTCCCAAGGCTGACACTTGGTGAGATTACTGCAGTAGGATGAATTAAATTAATAAATTTCCCCCCTTTCTTAATAATAATTTCAACAACTTTTTTTCGGTCATATACATTCCCTATTCCTGGAATGAAAACATCATTTTTTTGTATTTCATACCCATCAACACTACCCAGCACGGGAGGATACCCCATACTCTCAATGTTTGAAGGATCATCACTTAAGAATCCCTTGATTCTGAAATCCGGATCGTTTTGATAAATATAATTGGCCAGATCAAATACTTCTCTGCCAAAACCACCTGCTCCCAATATGATAAGATTCCTCATTTATATCCGAATAGTAACAAACCTCAATAATCAGTTTAATAAACTCAGATTACTATTTTGCTGTATAGCCTCCGTCAACAACTATATTTTGGCCAGTAATCCATCTTGAACTTTCGCAAAGCAGAAAAATTGCTGAAAAAGCTATATCTTCCGGTTTACCGATCCCAAGAGGATAACCATCAAGTCGTTTTTTTCTTTCCTCCGGGGTTAATGTATCAAGGTATTTAACCATTAAAGGAGTTAAAACCGTCCCTGGTGAAATACAATTTGAACGGATTCCCCGATCTGAGAGCTCTAGGGCCATTGATCTTACACCAGAAATAAGAGCACCTTTGGAGGCTGAATAACCTATAATCCCTTTCCGGCCGATTAACCCGGTAATAGAAGAAATGAATACGAAACTGGAATTATTATTAGAATTTTTCCTTTTTGAAATAAGTTTTGCCAATTGAAAACCTGCTATGACATTTATATTGAAAATATCCTGATAATCTGTGTTTCTCATTCCTGCCAGAGGCATTGTTTTTTCAATTCCTGCTGCATGGATAAAACCATCAAATCTGCCATTTTCACTAACAAAATCATCTATCTTAGTGCAAAGTGGATCCAGATTCTCATTTAGATCCTGTGACAATGTACTTACCTTACCTTTAGAACCTACATTATAAATCATTGCAGCTGTTTCACCAAGCCTATTTTCATCACGTCCCAAAATCAGTAAGTTCGCACCATTTTTTGCACATTCTACTGAACAAGCTCGACCGATACCGGAAGAAGCCCCAGTCACCAGTATATTTTTACCAGTAAGCGAAAAAGGATTATAATTCATTAAAATAATTTTTAAATTTCCAATAATTCCGGACAGACTATTCTATCCGTAATTATATATCCACTGGACCAGGATAATCCACCGCCGAAACCACACGTAATCAATTTTAAGCTTGAATTTTCCAGCTCGCTGCGTTTCTTAGTTATCATAGTCAAAGGAATCGATGACATGGAGGTATTTCCAAATAATTCATAACTTGTTGGCGATTTTTCCGGTGATACTTTTAATTTTTCAATTATCTTTTCAACCATAATCTTGTTGGCCTGATGCAAAAAAAAGTAATCAATATCTTCTTTATAGACAGACGTATTTTCAAGTAACATTTTTATACTTTGAACAGGCCGGGTAATTGAAAAAATAAAAACAGATCCTCCATCCATTATATATTGTACACGATTTCGGATTATTCCAGGTTCAATTTCCATACTTACCAAAGATTCCGGAGTAACCGGATTTCGAAAGGCTCCATCTGGAATATAAATTGCCTTATGTTTCGAACCTTCCGTACCACAATGAAAATACATGGGTTCTGTACCAGGGGAATATTCAAGACAAGTTGCAGTCCCTGCATCCCCAAACAGAGGATAAGTGCTTTTATCCGTTGGAGATTTTGTTTTTGTTGTTGTTTCTCCCACTAAAAGAAGTCCCTTTTTTAAGTAACCGGAAGAAATCAGGGAAGCCATAACAGATAATCCATAGACCCAGCCTGAACATCCAAGTGTTAAGTCGAATGTGTAACACTCAGTCGATAAGCCCAGTCTGTCCTGTAAAATGCACGATGTTGCAGGTACAATATAATCAGGTGTTTGTGTTATAAAAATAAGACAATCAATATCAGACTTATTCCAACTAAGTTCACTAATCAATTTATTTGCAGCATGGTAACACAAATCTGATGAGCATGTTTCAAATGATGCAATACGTCTTTCTCTGATACCTGTTGTTGTGATGAACTTTTCCGCATCTTCTTTTGAGGAAAAGACTGTTAATTCCCGATTATTTTCAATATAACTGGGTACGCTTGCAGAAATTCCTGCTATCCTGACATTTTCAATCTTTTGAAATGCCATATTGTACTGTTTTTAAGGTAAGTTTTTAAATCAAATTCCTTTAAGTTTCAGCTATTTTTATTTTTTCATTCTTTTTTCTACCTCTTCGATCAAACCACCCACTGTTTCTATTTTTCTAAATTCAGGTGTATCGATAATTACATCAAACTCTGAATCAATCATGGCTATTACCGACAAATAACGAAGTGAATCCCATTCATCATAATCCCTGAATCTGTCTTCCAGATTTATTTCCTTACCATCTGAATCCAGGGCTTCCCTGAATTTCTCAATAAATTTATCCTTCATGACGTTTTATTATTAAGTTAAAAACATTAAAAATATATTTAATTATGTAACTATATGATAATTACTATAGATTATTGTGCATCATATCAAGATTATTTCAGGACAAGCAATTCTGTCTGTTTCAATATAAATTGTCCCCCAGGATAATCCTACTCCAAAACCACATGTAATCAGATTACACGGGCTGGAAATAAGTTTCTGTCTTAATCGCGTGACCATAGTAAGTGGAATTGAAGAGCTGGAAGTGTTTCCATATTCATCAATCGAATACGGCACTTTATATTCAGGCAATTTAAGTTTAGTCCTGATTTTTTCATTAAGTATTTTATTTGCCTGATGCAATATAAAATAATCAATATTATCAATATTTAAACCAAAATGTTGAGCAAGTCCCTGAATACTTTTAGGGGCTTTACTGATTCCAAAAATAAATACTGCTGGTCCATCAAGGGCAGTATTAAGATTATTGCGTATGATACCATCTTCATATTCGTGTTCGATCAAGGAGTCCGGTGTATAAAAATTCCTGAAGCCTCCATCAGGAATGATTATTGCTTTATATCCTTTACCATCTGTAGCAGTGTGAATCTTTAAGCCAGTACTTCCATCGTTATATTCCAATGCTGTTGCTGTACCTCCGTCACCGAAAAGAGGATATGTACTTTTGTCCTTGGGAGATTTTGTCACCGTAGATGTATCTCCGGCAAGTAAGAGGCCTTTTTTAAAACCTCCATTCTGCAAAAATGCAGCCATAGTTGCCATTCCATGAATCCAGCCTGAACAACCAAGAGATATATCCATGGCAAAACATTCGTTGGATAAACCTAGTTTTTCCTGCAAGATGCAGGCAGTTGCCGGCATAATATAATCGGGTGTCTGTGAAACAAAGAGCAGGCAATCTATTTCTTTCAAATCCCAGTTCAGACTTTCTATAAGTGCCAGTGCAGAATGGTAACACATATCTGATGAAGTTAGGTTTTGGCCCTCTACTGTATGCCTTTTAACTACTCCTGTGGTTTCTATAAACTTATTGATCTGGTCTTTACCCCCAAGGAGAGATAATTTTCTATTATCCTGGATATTTTTCGGCACACAGGCTGCCACACCTCGAAATTCAATATTTTTATAATGCTGGAATCCCATATTTTTATTAATTATTTCCGTGAAATACTTCCATTGTAAATTTGTCTGACGAATTAATTTCCTGCTGACTTAATACTTTCAAAATAGTTTTTGCAATAATTTTCAGATCAAGTTTAAATGTTAGATTATCAACATACCAAACATCCAATTTAAATTTCTCATTCCAGGTTATTGCGTTTCTTCCATTAACCTGAGCCCATCCCGTAATACCAGGCTTGACTTCATGCCTTCTCGCCTGATAGTTACTATAAAGAGGAAGATAGTCTTTGAGTAAGGGTCTGGGACCAACTAAACTCATATCACCATGTAATACATTAATTAACTGAGGCAGTTCATCAACGGAAGTATTTCTAAGCCATTTACCTAATCTGGTTGTTCGCTGATTATCAGAGAGTGGAATACCTTCTGAATTTGACAGATCAACCATTGTTCTGAATTTAATCAAATTAAATAGTTTTCCATTTTTACCCGGGCGTTCCTGAATGAAAAAAGGCTTTCCCTTATTTGCAAATAGAAGCAGTAATGTTATTAACAATAACAATGGCAGAATTATGATCAGAATTCCTAAAGCAATCAACGAATCAAAAGATTGTTTTAAGAATAATCTGTACATCAATTAATAGAATTATAGATTTGTTCCATTCCATTCCAGATAATTAGATTATCAAAATTTTTTGCCCACTCAATTCCATTCCTTCCCATTGTTTCTCTAATTCCCTTATTTTCGTAAAAAAACAGCATGATGTCCTTCAGCTTCTTAAAAGACTTTGGTTCAACCATTAATCCATTGAAGTTATGTTTTACAGCATCTTTGGCACCGGTTGAATCTGTGCTTATGACCGGAATACCCATTGCTGCAGCTTCAATTGCCACATTACCAAAACCTTCACCCCATACAGGAAAGACAAAAACATCCATTAATGACAGGAATAGGGGAATATTATTTTGAGGTCCAGCATATATTACCCCTTTATGAATTTTTATCAGTTCTATTATTCCTTTATCAGAAATCTGATCTTCTTCGAATCTACCAACCAATAATAACCTTAAATCCGGCATGTTTTCTGATAATGCAGAAAAAGCATGATATAGTTCGTTAATTCCTTTTCTGTCATAAATCCTGCCAACAAATCCAAAAACGAAATAATCATTTAGTCCTAATTTATGTATTAACTGATTCCGCTGGTTCAGATCTATATTTTTTGGTGAGAATTTTTTAAGATCAATGCCATTACTACTTCCTTTATTGATAACAGATGAATTGGAAATAGTAAATATTTTGTTCCTGATTCCAAGTTCCTGCAAAGATGGACTAATACAAATGATTTTATGAGCAAATAGCGCCGTAACTCTTTCGGTTAAAATTAGTAATCGCCGTTTAAGACCTTTCTCCGGTTCAAAACGAAATCCTCGGCATGTATATATCCTTTTTTTCACTCGGGCAATTTTTGCTGCAATCATTCCCAATAAGGATATTTTGGGTGTTCCAAGATTTATAATATCAGGTTTATAAATAATAAATAATCTGATCAATTTGAGTAATATAAAAAAATCGCGAATTGGCGCTATGTCTCTCTTAATGTTTATATTAATATGAATACAACCCTCATTCGTACAATATTCCTTCACTCTGTTACTTGTTGGGCCAAGTAAATAAGTATCGTAGCCTATTTCTTTGAAATATCTGAGCTGACCTTTAAGAAGAACTACTGAACCTTCGGCGGATATGCCTACAATAAGCTTTTTCATTAAACCATAAGTAATGTCCACATAATTTTAAAATTCAGTTATTGCCAGGGCAAACGCATGAAAATTTATTTATTCTTTGAGAGCCATTGCTGAGCAGTTCTCAAACCAATGGTCAGTCCCCATTTTTGTGAAACCAGGTATTGTACTTTAAGCCCTGTCCATTTTTCACCTTCTATTCCCTGAAGTTTTGGCGACTTCTTTAATATCTGTCTGAACTCCTTTGCTTTTTCAGGGGTCAAACGGGAACGTTTTCCCACCTTACCTTCCCTGAGAACACCTTGTAAGCCTTTTGTGCGAAATTTTTCTTTCCAAAGTCTGACGCTTTCACGGGTTACACCAAGAACCTTGCATACTTCCGACATAGTCACACCATTATTAAGTGCTATAATAGATTGACATATTAGTGCTTTCCTTGCAATTTTCTCTGCATACATCCAATTACTAATTTCACAGATGTTTATGTCGTTAAGATCAACCGGCCTTCCTGCTTTTGATTTGTTCATAACTTAGTTATAAAATATTGTTATATACTATTATACAAATATATAATATTTTATACATTAGTCAATGTATATAATTCATATATTTGAACTATGAACATGGAAACCATCAAAGACCAGGCTGTACTGGAGCTCTTCAACGAGTATTTCAGGCATGTGAAAGATCCCAGACAGCAACCCAAAGTGAAGCACTTGCTCAGTGAGGTCCTTTTTATGACCGTCCTGGCAGTCATTGCCGGAGCCGACGATTTTAACGAAATCGCCGAATATGCAGAGAAGAAACAATCCTGGTTGAAAACCTTTCTTACACTTCCCGGGGGATTACCTTCCCATGACACCTTCAATCGCGTGATATGTATGATTGATGCCCGAGAGTTCCAGGAATCTTTCATCGATTGGATGCATGACATCCGAAATAACTTACCTGATTTGCCAGGAGATGATGTAATCTGTGTAGACGGGAAAACAGTATGTAACTCGGGGGATAATGCCGATAATAAGAAAGCCATACATATGGTCTCTGCCCTGGCAAGCAAATACGGACTGGTACTGGGGCAACAAAAGTGCTATGAAAAATCCAATGAGATTACTGCCATACCTGCCCTGTTAAAAATGTTACTGGTGGAAGGTTCAATTATTACCATAGATGCAATGGGATGTCAGAAAAATATTGCTAAAACCATACGCGGTAAAAAGGCTGATTACATTCTGGCTGTGAAAGCGAACCAGAGAAATTTATATAATGAAATCCTTGACATGTTTGAGAAGGTCAAAAAACAGGAATTTGCTCATTTTATCCATTCAGTAGATAACCAGCTCGATAAAGATCATGGAAGAATCGAAAGTCGCCAGTGCGTGTCCATTGAAAACCTGGGATGGCTTTTTGAAATCCAACAGTGGGAAGATGCACGAAGCATTAGTAAAATTACCGCGACAGTCACCCGCAAAGGAAAGGAAACTGTTGAAGAACGCTACTATATATCCTCTCTGCCGGGAAATGCTGCCTTGATGAACAGGGCTGTCCGTAAACACTGGCATATCGAAAATAAATTACACTGGGTATTGGATGTACTTTTCAAGGAAGATTACTGCAGGGTCACAACAGGTAATGGAGCTGAAAACCTCACTACCATCAGAAAGATTGCGCTCAATACTTTTAAGATGGAACAATCAGAACCCTGTAGCCTCAAGATAAAACGTAAGCGGGCTGCATGGGACGATAACTATGCACTTATGATCATCTCTAAAATGAAAGCCTGATTATCACAAGCTTTACTACTGACATAACCATGAACTCATGGCTCCACTCTAAGTGATCCGCAAACGCTTCTTACCCCACTGATCAGCCACATGGCTTCCCAACGCAAAAAGCCAGGGTGAATTTATTTCATGCGTTTGCCCTGCAGTTATTGCCCTTATCCTTGGAAGATTCACTAAATTTTCTTATAACATCAGAATAATCCGACATATTCATGCATTTCATATTATATTTTCCTTTACAATATTGAAAATATCCAATGATTTTTTCAAGTAATCTGATATTCTGATCAATATTTGAACCGAAATTATGAGGATGCCAACGAAGATGCACCATTTTCCCATGTTTGGCGGCATATAAAATCTGATTTTTTAATCGTGAGAACTTCAGCCACTCAAGATTTCTCAAACGAGAATCATAGGGTCGTACGAACCGGCTGGCGGGGACATTTAGAATCTGGCCCGGATTTATTTTGAGTTCTTCCAAACTCCATACGTTTGGTCCGGTCAATGAAATATATGAATCCAATAAGCGTCCGAGCTTATTTAGGAATTGTCGGATTTTGGAAATCCCTCTATTTTTATAATATTTAATTCCCGTATACATCCATCCTTTTTCAGCTCCCCTGAAAGTATTTATTCCTTTCTCAGGCAACAGATCGATAAATTCACGTATAAGCTGGTTTCGAGGAAAAACAATGCTTCTGTACTTGATCCCATACTTATCGGCAATATTCATTGCACTATCAAGATCGGCAAGAAAGGATTCGGTTGTAGCACCATCTGACCGACACTGAAAATGAGAAAATGTATGTGTTGCTATTTCCTGGCCAGGAACAGACTGTATCTTTTTAATCAGAGAGGGAGCAAAATGAATAGGATCGTCATTTTCATCCATGCCTGTAACTAACAGATATGGATTAAATTCTGATTTAATATAACATGGTTTTATTTGAGGTTCAAAGTTTTTTATCATTTCCTTGGAATCAGCAAACAAAAATCCAACAACAGCCCAGGTTACGGATATATTTTCCTTATAAAACAGTTCAAGCATCCTGTCTATTACCTCAGGTGTCCGATAAAGATTATTCATATATGAAGAGTCTTTATTCACAGATTCGAATACACCCCAGTGCAATTCAAAATCCAGAGAAATAATTAATGTACCGTAATTCATATAATTTCAAAATAATTCTATATCTCCCAAAGAAAAATTCCAATATTCATGCTTGTCAAATTTTTCTTTTCCCGCTGCCAGTCCCTTTATAAGAAATACTATCTCCTGTCCGGGAGCTTTTATAAAACAATTCCTTTTCAAAGCTTTTAATTCTGTAGTCCCTTTGTTAAAGTGTGCTATTAAATAATCGGCTTTAACGCTTTTGTATATCGTCCGCAAAATTCTATTTTCTATGTTTGAACCTGCTTCTCCAAAAAGAACTTCTGAGATTACCACTTCAGTAATTCCGTATCGTTTATTTCTTCTCAATATTCCCAATCCTGTGATTATCCCTTCTTTTTCCACCGGCAGGAATCCATAATCAATATTTGGATGACTGCCATACCTCCACTTAATATAATTAAGATCTTTTTTAATTCTCCAACCTTTATTTTTTAAACGGTTCTGATCTGATCTAATTAGAAAATCATTGATACTCTTTTCAGCAAAACGGTTAGAGAGTTCCTTAAAACTCAAGATATTGTCGCGAAAAACATCTCCCCATTCAGGAACAAATTGTTTGATGTATTTTCGTCTTCCAATGGTAATTCCTTTTAGAAAGTTTAGCGGATTCAATATTTTAACGTAAACAGGCCAGGGATCAATCATTTCAAAACCTAACTTTAAATAGCCTCCAATGCTTTTCCCTTTAAGTTTTGGTGTAGCATAAATCATAGCTGCACCTTTATCTGTAACATCGTTTAATGCCATCTGAGTAAGAGTGGTGAAAATACCCTTTCTTCTGTAATCAGGATGAGTTGATACATCAACGGCCCTTGTACATCTAATTTTGGGAAAGTCTGAATTTTCGAAATCCCAATACATTAAAAGTCTGACGCTTGCTATCTGTTGATTTGACATATCCACCGCAGCGATTCCATAGGAAGGTCCAAAGGGTGAATTTAAATGTTTCCATTGCCATAAGGCTTCGGACTTTTTATAAACCTCATTATCTTGTCCCAGAGCTAACGTTAAAATCTCTATTACTTTCTCAACAGGAAGTTTATTGACAGGAATATAATCAATCTGCTTCTTTGTATCCATAACTTAAAAAGAATAAATTAAAATTGAATTATGATTTTAAGATTTTTGTTTGGTTAAGATTTTTTCAGTCCAAATAATCCAAAATATTAATATTAAAATATTCCAAAGTATTTTTAAAATATGAATCATTTCCCTTGGAATAAATATTAATTGATGTCAACTTATTTTCCTGAGTTGCTTTGACCGATACAAATGATTTATTAAACCTGTTATTTGTGACAACCATAACATTACTCTTAAGTTCCATTACTTTAAGCCAGATATCGTCAGCATAAAAACAAAGTTCTCTGATAAGATCTTCATTTAGAGTATCTTTTGTAAGAACACCAGGGGGATATAATGTTCCACCAATACCAGTAGGTACTAGAAGATGTGATGGCAAACGAACCGGAACGTTATGTTTCCATTGATTGTATTTATTCATTTTTCCTTTGCTGAATGTGATTTTGTGAGCCCTGTTGGCTGCAACGAGATTTTTGTTTTTGGAATGCAGTTCAATCAAATTTTTTAAAGTATCCCTGGGATAATAAACATCATCATCCATAGTTATGATGTTTGCTTCAGGAAATTGTATAAAACTGTAGTAATATTTCTTATGTGACCGAAGATCTTTGCAATAAAGAATGGTCAGCCCTCTGTCTACAAGATTTGTAAGACTATCGGGCAATTTCTTATCCGGGAATTGTTCTTCAGCAAGCCACAGTATAATTTTATCCGGTTTAAAACTTTGTCTGAGGATAGTTTCAATAGTAATCCAGATATCATTAATCCTCGCCGGAAAAGACGTTAACGAGACTATATAAGTTTCATCCCTGGGTGAAAGATTTATTCCAGTCCCCTGTTTATTTTTTGTATTGATCAAATATCCGGGGACAAAAAAATCGAATATTCTTTTCAATAAAAAGATCGTAACCCGGTTGATCATTTTACCCGCTAACCCCCAGTTATGGAAACCCGGTAATGCAAAATAAATAGAATACAAAAAATTCATTTTTCTAAAATAAAGTTGAGGACTTGTTCCCCTACTGATTCAACATTAAGTCGTTTACGGATATCCTTGGCACATTCACCTATTGCTTCACGAAGTGGTTTGTTCTCCATAAGTCTGGCCATGGCATTAGTTAGTTCATTTAGGTCGTCATCCCGGACGGCAATACCGTCAATTCCATTTGTAAATATTTCCTGATATGGAATTTTATCGAAGCAAATACAGGGTAGACCAGCAGCCATTGCTTCACAAAGGGAATTAGGAAATCCTTCAAGTTTTGACGGCAAAACATAAATACCTGCTCTGGCATAAAGGTGATCGATTTCCTGAACTTTACCATGAAAAATTATTTCTTCTTCATAATTCAATACACAGACAAGTTCCTTTATTTTATTCAGTAAAGGACCGTCTCCGGCCATATGTAATTGCCAGCCTTTCTTGTCAGCTAATGCAATAAAAGACTTAATAAGTCTTTCCGGACTCTTTTCCCAGGCAAAACGGCCCACATATAATATCATTTTTTCGCGTGAAATCTCCGGATAAATTTTTACGTCCCTGACAGCATTTGGAATTACACGAATGTTCAATCTGTTCTTGAATTTTTTACGATTATATTCTGCTGCAAAATTGGTCTGGGCTATAAAACCAGCAGATTTCGGATAAAGTAATTTTTTAAGAATGGGGACAGGAAATTTAAATTTATAATCCGGACTAGTCCGGTCAGAAATGAAAACTGGATACTTTAGCCCGTACAAAGCCAGAAGGACGATCGGATTAAACCAGTCACCAAATGAAAGTATCACATCCGGCTTTTTCTTCATTATTGTACGGCGGATAAAAAAGCATAATCTGAGATAATAGATCAATTTGTTATTCAATCCATGAAAACGTTTAAAATCAGGTTCGATAACCAATACTTCACTTCTAAGGGGATAAAAATGTTCACTGTTCAGGCATGCAATGAAATCAACTTTATAACCTTTTTGAATAAAAGTATTTGCAAATAAGACAAGTGCCCTCTCAATTCCACCCATATTGATTGAAGGAGATATGATACAAATCGATTTATTCATTTTTAAAATCACTGTTTTTAAAAATGTTCTTTTGTAAAAAATCCAGCCCAAACAACAAAAATTCGTATAAAATGAATTTTAGTAAAATTGATAGTTTTGGCAATAATCATTTTACAATTTTCCAAATTTTTTCCCAACCCAAACCTAAAAAACACGGACCTTGAAGTGCTTCATGAACCTTAATATCTGTATGGTGTCCGTTCCATTCCATTACTTTAACATTATTATCCAGGTCAATAATCATATCCCAACCAATACATCTACAGTATGGTAATCGCCTATGTAACTCAATTGCAACAGAAACACATTTACCGAAATGAGGTATGCATTGTTCAGAAAATTTTGTATGTGTATCCGGATGCTTGTCAATAGGATGGAAGTTAAGAAAAAACCCAAATTGATTAAGTTTACCACTATCGAGATCAACCGGGATCACGATATTGGATGCCCATTTAACATTTTGTTCATTACTTCGCCCTATTCTTAAAAAACAGCCCCTGACACTAACATGGCCAGTTTCTTCGTAGACTGTTGTTATACGTATTGTAGATACAGATGAAGGCATATAATCAGAAAAGAATGGATGTTGTTCAATATAGTATTGAAAAACACCATTCCCAAATTTTCTTATCGCACTAGTTTCGAATGATAATCTGTCAAAAAAGAAAATACCTGTTCCTTGTGATGAATTGTCAGTTTTAAAAACTATCTTATTTCTATTTTTAAACAAAAACTCCTTTAACTCATTTTGATTTAAAACTTCACCATCAACGGATAAAAACAAATCATTAACAAAATAAGCCAAATCTGGAAAAATTTCGGCTTTAAATAATTGATTTGATAGTGGCCTCAAATCTGATAGAAAGCCGTAACCTCCATCAATAACAGGGAGAACTACCTTGCTAAAATAATTATCCGGAATCCAACCTTCCTTGAAACAATTATTAACAGCACTGTATACATATAGCCACGGAGCGAACATAATTGACCCAAGAACTTCTTTCGCATATTCATTGGACAATTTGATAAGCTTTTTGTCTGTTTTACCTTTTAAAGATTCTAACTCTCTTAGGATTTGTTCTGCAATCAGTTTTCGGAAACGATGATAGCGGTAGGTGTGTATTTTATCAATTAAATGCGCAATAGATGGAAATAAATCACGATTCCTTTTTTTCATATTTTTGCTTTCTTGAGTTATTTAACTGTTTTAGCGAACTCAAATCTTTTATAAATACTATTTGTATAAGTTAAATACGAAAATATATTGTTTCGATTAAAATGGTTTTGAACTAGAATAATTTTATAAATGAAAATTCTGCCTTTAAAGCATTTACAATCTCTAACATATTTGAATAATTGAAGATCTTAATAAGCTAATTCAAATATAATTCATCTCGGTTTTTTCCATAATTCTTCCCATCCCAAACCCGTGAAACATGGACCTTGTATAGCTTCGTGAATTTTGATATCGGTGTGATGACCATTCCATTCCATTATTTTTACATTATTTTCTTTGTCAACAATCATATCCCAGCCTATACATCGGTCAAATGGTAATTTTTTATGTAATTCTGTTGCCCAAAAAATACATTTATCAAAAAATGGAAGAAACTGCTTTGCAAAATGAGTATTTGTGTCTGGATGTTTGTATATAGGATTTAAATTAAGAAAATATCCTATCTCATTAAGTTCACCTGTAACTGGATTAACAGGAATAATTACATTTGATGCCCATTTTACATTTTGCTCATCACTACGTCCAATTCTTAAGAAACACGCCTTGACAGAAGCACTGCCACTTTCTTCATAATAAGTAGTGATACGTATAGTAGCAACTGATGTTGGCATAAACTCGGAAAAGAAAGGATGTTGTTCAATATGGTATTGAAAAACACCATTCCCCAACATTTTTATTTTATGAACATCGAAGGTAGATTTGTTATAAACGAATACACCCTTACCTTGCATTGAATTATCAATCTTAAAAACAATAACATTCCTATGGCCGAACAAATACTCTTTCAATTCACTTTCATTAATTATGGAATAATCACGAGAAAAAAACAAACCATTAACAAAATAAGCAATATCCGGAAAAATAGTATTATTAAAGAGACGTACAGGAAGTGCCCTAAGATCTGAGATTTTCCCATAACCTCCATCTATTGCCGGAAGGACCACTTTGGCAAAATAATTATCTGGAATCCATCCTTCTTTGAAAGTATTTTGAACAGCACAATAAACGTAAAGCCATGGAGCGAAACCTTTCCATCCCAAAACCGCTGCCGCATACTCATCAGAAAGCCTGATTAAACTTTTGTCAATCCTGCCCTTAATCGATTCTATTGCACTCAGGGTCTGTTCCGCTTTCTTTTTATGCATCTGATGGTATCTTTGGACAGCAACCCTTTTAAATAAGGGAGATATAAACGAATTTATAAAAGAACTCATTCTAAAATCCTCCTAGTACTATTAAGTTTAAAAATGAATATAAATTGTCAGGGATTTATGCCTTTTTTTCCAAATTATATCTATTAATCATATTTTCAACCATCCATCCAAATGGATTCATGTTTCCCGGATGCCAATCTAAATTATTATCCCAGTAACCAACTTCAGTATCTTCAGGCCCTACATTCCCAAATGCATAACTGATCTCTGTTATTAACAAACCACCGCTTGTGGGTAAAAAATCAATCACAACACTTTGTAGTTTCAGTTTCCTGACAATCTCTAAAGATAACTTCAATGCTTCAGTAGGGATTTTTTCTGTTCCTGTTAAAAGTATGCCACTACCAGAAGCCCTAAAATCATTTTTTCTTGTCGGACGGATCATTGCCCATATTCTTTCATCAACAAGCTGAACTCTAATATCATAACTACAATCAGGAATAAATTTTTGGAAATAAACATATCCCTTTTCCCTGCCTTGAGATTTTTCCAGTTGTACTGGGTATAAAATGTGTACAATACTCTTTATAACAGAAATAAAACTTGCCTTTCCCATTTTATACTTCCTTATACTCTCTCTAATTCCGTCAATTGCGTTATAGGGCCTAATACCCTTGCCAAATGCTTGATTAATAATTTTTTTTGCCTCTTTTTTATTTCTAATTAATCTTACATTACGCCCTCCTGCTCCACATCTGAGCTTAAAAACAAGTGGCCAGATTGCTCCTTCAATCCAATCAAGCGCTTCTTTTTTGGAAAAAAACACATAAGATGGCACTAATGGAAGATTGGCAGCTTCCAATAAATATTTCTGTCCCAGTTTATCATTAAAATGCCAGGTGGTCTTTGTATCAGGGAAAACCAGTTTTCCTGAGGTTTCTAGTGAAAATAAAAGCTCTTTAGCAAATAAAAGATCTTTTGGATTGGCGTGGTTATGATGCCACATAAGTGCATCACAGTCGTTTAGTTCGTTAATTATATTGGTATCATAACAGTTTACAAGTTTGAATGGGATATTGTTTTCTTGACAATACTTTATCCAATATTTACCAAAACCGCCATCTGGCTGGTGAATTCCAATTTTCATAATGTATTTAATTCTTTTTGCTTTGCATAATAATGTTACCTAATTCTACAGTTGACATGAACTCAACATCTGACCAATGTCGTATGATTTCTTTGAGTAATTCTTTGAGAAAGTTAAGAGACCTGTCACGGTTTTTCACATCTATGAATCCCACATAATTGATTCTATGTGTAGATATTATTGCAGGTTTTTGCCATCTAAAGGCTATCTCAATTTGCCTCAACGCAGAATCAACACAATCGCTATCTGGTTTTAATGTTGGTTCAAAAAAGACATTTCGTGTTAAATATATTTGTTTAAAACCATTCGTTTGACCAATATAATGATAGCGTCTATTAAAACCAGTATAGTTTCCTTTTGGAATATACTGAAATTTTGTACCCTGTATAAATCGTACACCGTGCTTTTGAAGTAATGATTCAAGGTCTGTATGCCACACATAATTGGTAGCTATAAAAGATTTGGAAGAATAAGAAAAAATATCTTTAAATAAAAGTAAGCCATCTTCGATAATTTTATTTTTCTCTTCTTTATCTTGATTGTCGCTATACTCCAGTGAAACGACATAATTATTTTCCAGATGAATTGCATTCTTCTTAAATATACCTGGCATTTGATGATTAAACGCAAAATGTGCATCTCTATCCCCAGCTTGAAGATCAGACATAAATCTACTCACATTTAAATGCTCTCTTCCATGGTTTTGAGGAATAAAAACATTTAATCTTAGTCCTTCTTTCCAGAGTTCAAAGCATTTATTATGTTTTGGATATTTTTTAAAAGTATCAGTTATTAATTCAAAATGATAGTGTTTAAAATCACTTTCACGAATTTTTAAAAAATCTGGGTTTGCAATCAAACAATTTGCTGTCAGAACAGGATGGCGATTATTAATATCCTTGTATGAAAGCAGCAATTCAAATAAATTTGAAAGATCCTCTTCACTTGCAAGGGAATCAAATCTTGTAAATAGTTCATTATCTACACGATATCCATTTTTTAAGCTTTTATCATATACTTTTTTGGAAGGCATACGGATACTTCCCCAATCGTCTGATTCTAGTACTATGATATGTCTCTTAGTTCTCCAGCCGGGAATATTGAATAAATTTTCAGTAATCTTTCTTTTCAGCTTTTTCATTAACCTAAATAATTCAACGTTTACTTTGAATAATTAAGTCTCCAAGCTCGTCACTTGTCATAAATTCCAGATCTGGCCATATATGCAAAGAAGTGTCAATAAGTTTTTTGAGTGATCTAAGTGATTTGTCTCGGTTTTCAGGAAATATTGATCCAATATAATTTACACGGTGAGAATTAATAACAGCGGGTTTTCCCCAGTTAAAAGCTATATTCATCTCCGCAAGGCAACTATCAACCCAATCAAAACTATGATTTCGACTAGGTTCAAATGTGCAGTTTCTTCTCCAATAAATTTGACCTTCTTTATTGTTTTGACCCCAAAACCTATTTATTACTTTATATTTCCCCCCTCCTAAAGGTCTGAATTGCTGACCTGACTGGTGAAAATGCACACCTCCATTTTTTAGAATAATGTCAATGTGTTCTCCCTGAACAGCACATGATGCTATAAAAGATTTCGATTTAAAGCCAAATATTTTCTCAAATAGATTTAAACCTTCCCTGGTAATTAGTTCAATCTCATTCATATGATCAATGAAGTCATATTCAAACGCAGCCATGTAATTATAATTTTGAACTGGTTCACCTGGGACAAATAAACCAAGTAACGATTTATTATCAAATGCCAAGTTTTCAGAGAATGCTTTTCCATTAATGGTCTTCATCCAATATCTGACATTCAAATGTTCACGACCATGAAATTGTGGCCAGAGCATTCGTTTACCAATTCCGTTATCTTTCCAAAGTTGCATTACGGATTTATGATTGGGATATTTCTTATAAGTATCTGTTATTAATTCATAATAATATTCCTTCTTTTTAAAACCTGAAATCCTTTCAAAATCCGGATTTGCGACAACTGTATTAGCAGTAATAACAGGTGAAGCTCCATTCTTGTCTGAGAATAAACTTAGAATCTCAAAAAGATTTAGTAGATCATCATCACTCTCCAAACAATCATATTTTGTCATATAATATGAATCTACAGGAATTCCTTTCGACAAAAAAAGATTATAAATTTCACGCGAGGGTATCCGTACACTACCCCAGTCATCTGATTCAATTACAACAATTTTGCGTTTAGTACGCCAACCAGGTAAATTAACCAGATTTTTTCTAATTATTTTTGCGATATTCATTTTAATAATTCAATTATGGCAAAATCAAAATCGAGGTTTGATAATAATGCAATTATGGGATTTCCCACCAGAGTAGTTAGTCCAATGGTTAAAAATGAAATATTAATCATACCAAGACAATAAAAGATTAAAAAAGGAAATGATAAAGTAAGTGCCAGTTTCTTAAGCCTGAAATCAGGAGCATTTTGTAGATATAGAAATATTAAAGCAAAAACAAAAAGATATGCAACTGAGTAGAAACGGCTTATTGAAGGTATATTGCTGACAATATTGATTGAACTCATTATGAACATGGCAAAACAGAAAAGAAGATTATAATTCTGGTTTCTATAAAAAAAAGACCTACCATAGAAAAAAAGCACACTAATAAAACCGGTTACTACCCATTTTACTGATTGTTGATAAAGGTGATAACGCCAGTTGCGAATCAATTGTTCGCCAGCAACAGCTTCTATATATGCGTCACTTGTATACCCCTCAATTTTTGAATGAAAGAATCCTGGCAGAAAATTGGTCAATTTGCTGCTGACGGCAGATATCTCAATCAATGATAAAAAGAAAGTAGAGATGAAGAAAATATAAAACCAGGAAATTCTTTTCGGTAAAACTATAAATATAAACAAAAGAACTACAGGCAAGAGAAAAGAAAAATGGAAAAAAATACTTGTAGAAGCAATCAAAATACTTGTTTTTTTATTGTCGATCAGATAATGAATCGTCCCAAAGAAAAAAACATGTGCAGCTGTCCACATCCTGAAACCATTAATTTCCCAAAACCCTATTGTGATTGCAAAAACAAAAGCATAAATAAAACTTGAAAATTTAATCTCATTATCTGAATGTTCCAACATGAACCAGATATTTCTTGAATAGAAAAAACCAAATATCAAGCCAAAAACTGCAAACAAAATTCTGGGATTATCTGTAAATCTAGAAACAATATAAGTTATTAAAGGTTGAATAGCATCTACATAACTTGTATCTTCAGTATAAAGAGTTCCTATAAAATTTTGAGTTACATTATTATCATGTGCCAAAGCAATAAAAATATCCCTGTACCTGTTTGCATCCATTCCTTCATCAGATATAACCATAGAATAACCATAGAATGCCACAAACAACCATAACACATTTTTAGCAAAAGCTAATTTATAATTTCTCAGTGCTAATATTGATGACGCAAAAGGATTAAGAAGGAACAAAACCCAAAGAGAAATTATGGATCTATGCTTTAATCCAGCCTCTTCATTTTTTATTTGAGTTATGATAAACATAAAAATATGCCAGTAGTGACTCCTATCAGTTTATCAATTCAAGAAATTTCCCCGTGACTACAACAATATTGTATTGATCCAGGTTATTTATTTGATAAGCTCCTGAATAATCTCTATTCAGAAATGCATTTATTACAGATATATCAAGCTCTGCTTTAATGTTTAACACTGGCCTGCCTGAAATAGCATAATCAATCAGTTTGCTGGGAGTATGAATATTTGTGTTATTATCAAAATTAACAAGAAAATCCATGTCAGATAATAATTTAATCAATTGATTTCTTGGGATATAATCCTTGACCTCCAATTTTGCATGCAGTTTTTGTTTGTATTTTTCAATTAACTCAATCTTCTTCGTGAAAATGTAGAATTTGAAGTCCATATCCAATCCGCATAGATATTCAAGAAAAGGTCTGGGATCACGATTAACCGGTATTAAATTGCCTGCATACGCAAAAGTTACAGGATGATTGAAAATCTTACTTTTAAACTGCAGGTTATCGAAACTAAATCCCTGTGGTATAACTCTTATTTTGTGATGAAATTCTTTATAGTAACCTTCGACAGCAGCTTTTGTAGGAATGGTTAAATAATCAGCTTTACAACAAAACCATTTTTCAACATAACCAAAATAAAACAATTTTCTGAAAGTATCTATTCTGTCGCCCATGTAGGGATCTCCACAATCGGCTACCCATGTCCTTGCCAGTCGACGTTTGCTTGTTCTTGACCAGGCGACCCCCCAGTGAATAGGATAAGGAACAGCTATTGAAATAAGGAGATCATAATTATGCTCATTACGTAGTGCTCTAATGACCATTGGCATTATTTGAATGTCAGGAAATTCAAATAACATTAACAATGATCTGTTGATCAATCGTTTTATTAAAACAACTACTTTATTGCCATTAAGTTTGAAAGTTTTGAGTTTTTCTCTGCCAAGATCTTTAAATTGTATTCCATATTTATTGCCCAAATCATCATAGTTAACATTATTTTCATAAGATGTAATTACTTTAACAACATGCCCTTGGCGTGCTAATTCTGTTGCTAGTTCTGTGGCCCGGAAAGATCTCGGTGCAATAGTTGGGAAGAAGGTACTACTTATTATTAATATATTGTACTTCATTCGATTGGAAACTTTATTCTAATGATCATTATTGAATGATTAAACATTTATATTCTGAACTATTCTATTTAATAAATTGATCATCAATATTTCATTTAGTAAATTGACTTATAATATTAACAGAAACTTACAGGCAGAGCTGGGCAATCTAACTATTCCTAGCTAAGACTAGTGTCATGTCAACTTGATATTGTCTGATTTTATTTTGTATATTGCAGGCAAAAAAGATGATAAGATACAAGGTTACATTAACAAAAGAAGAGCGTGAGCAACTTAAAACTATTTTGGGTAAAGGTAAACACACATCACAAAAATATCGTAATGCCTGTATTCTTCTTAATTCAGATGAAAGCCCTGAGGGTCAAAAGTTGTCAAACGAGAAAATTGCACAAGTGTTACATATAAACACAAAGACCGTGGAGCGTATCAAACAACGTTTTGTAGAAGATGGCTTTGATGAATGTTTGGACAGGAAGCCCTATCCCAGAAAAGGTCCGAAAAAAGCGGATGGTGACTTCGAAGCTCATTTAATAGCACTTAGCTGCAGCCAGGCTCCTGAAGGGTATGCACGTTGGTCGCTTCGCCTTCTTGCTGACAAAATGGTTGAGATGAAATATACCGACAGTATTTCGCATGAAACTGTCCGTCGGGTTTTAAAAAAAACGAAATCAAGCCGTGGAAAGTTAAAAGATGGGTGATTCCACCGCTTGAAAACAGTGATTTTGTTGCACATATGGAATTGGTGTTGGATGTATATAAAACTTCGTATGATGAAGCATTTCCAGTAGTATGCATGGATGAATCACCCAAGCAGTTGATAAAACAAACTCGCATTCCTATTGCCGGAAAACCGGGTCATGATGCAAGAGAGGATTATGAATATGAAAGAAAAGGCGTGGCTAATATTTTTATGGCCAATGAACCTTTGAAGGGCAAACGTTACGTAAAAGTATTGCCAGGCAAAACAAAAAAAGACTGGGCTAAATTTATAAAAGAGATTGCTGACAAACATTATCCCAAAGCTAAAAAGATAAGGCTCGTTATGGATAACCTTAATACTCATAAGCCATCAGCATTGTATGAAACATTTCAACCGGCAGAGGCAAAACGAATATGGGATCGGTTTGAGTTTATTTATACACCAAAGCATGGCAGTTGGTTGAATATGGCGGAAATAGAGTTAAACGTACTGATGGGTCAATGCCTGAATCGAAGAATCGATAGCATAACAAAAATAAAACGTGAAGTAAACGCCTGGCAACAAAATAGAAACAATAAGAAATCAATAATAAACTGGCAATTCAAAACAGATGATGCCAGGGTAAAGTTAAAAAGACTTTATCCGACAATATCAGGTTGACATGACACTAGTGGATTTATATTTTCTTTTTTTTATTTCTAATTGAAGTTTTTATTACCGTATGTATTTTAAATACTTCATACCATTTCCCAATATATTCAAATACTGAAAATTCGGCTTCCCTGAAAGTTTTGTATACCTGATGATATACATGTTCGGCCTTGAGGGTTTTTAAAAAGATTTCGGCCACTGCATTATTCTCGCAATCTTCTTTGCAGTTCATACTTCTTTCTACCTGTTTACAGGAAGCCAACAGATTCTTAAACTCATTGCACGCATATTTAATGTCGCGGTCAGAATGGAAAAATCAGCTTCTGAGGAATGTGATGGTTTCTGATTGCAATCATCCAAGCTAACATGGTTGTATGAACTGCCTTTAACGATTTGCTGAAGGATCAATCGATTACTTTTCTTCATCTCCATTAATTAAGCATTTTAACTAACTTGCTGTCCAGAGAAATATAACAGCTCCACCTTAAACTTTCACTCCTGTCAGTAACTTTAATGCTCTAGAAATTGCAAACCGATGACTTTCACATCTTAAATAATTTAGGATATAACGATATTCAGGTTTCCTTCGTGTAATTGTATGCAACAAATATTTAGCTATATTCTTAATAGATAAAGAAGTACGATCACAATTGAGAGCTATCAACATAGTTTCCTCATAAGAATGCCACAAAGACAAACAGATCTCATCTACTTTTTCAATATATTCTTTTGGATTGTTAAGTACATTGCAAATCTCAAAATTATGATCTAATATGCCTTTAGATCTGTCTATCATAATCTTGTTTCCGGTTTTAATCAAGTTAATTACTTTATGGGAAATCCGGTTGTTATTTTCTAGTTGTAGGATTACACATAGACTACTGTTTGTGTATTTTTTATTATGGTTCATATCAAAAAAAAAGTCTCCCAGACTATAAAAAATTGGTTTACCCCTATATGTTTCCCATCCTTGGGGAACATGAGGATGTCCTCCTATTATTGCATCTGCTCCCCAGTCTATTAATTCCTTGTATCTATCACGCCATTCAGGTAAAGGAATAGGATGGTATTCTATTCCTGCATGTGAGAGGACTATCAAAAAATCCAAAGATTCTTTTGCCTCTTTAATTTTTTTATTTAATCCAGGTGAATTTATCCATGCACAACCCAAAGCATCCTTGTTCATCCAGACATCATTAAGAATGCCTAATTCACATTGTGCCACAGATAAAAAACCAATCTTAACATTATTTATTTCCAATGACTTAATCATTAACGCTTCTTCCCAAGTACCTGCGCCTATGACCAAAGCTGTTTTAAAAGCTTCTATTGTTCTTTTTATTCCAATTTCACCAAAATCTCCTGTGTGATTATTTGCAAACGAAATAATATTAAAGCCTTTATCCTCACACCAATCTGGGGAATCAAATGATTGAGGTAAAACAGCGGTTCCTTTTATTGTTATAGGGTGACCTATGGGCAAAGGACCTTCAAAACTAATACATCTTACATCACATGTAAGTAATATATTCCTGAAATCATCATTAAGTATTATACTCTTAGGATTATTTGCCATAAAATCACCACAAAATAAAATACTTACATTTCCATTGTTATTTTTAATCATTTTTCATATTTAATAATGGTATGAAATCTGGTAATTATCTCAGACACATAATCAATCTTAATGATTTTTCCCGTTAAAATTAAAATGACATAAAATGTAATTCCTGAGATAAATAATACAACTAAAGAGTTAAGTGTTGGTATATATATAATTCTCAAACAGTATAGCATACCGGCTATAATTGAAACATGCATTCCTATGATGAACATATGCTTTATAAGAGAAAATGGCGCGAGAATTACGTTATGTTTTATCCTTATATATCCTAAAATTGAAATAGCCATAAATACGTCGACCAAAGAGGAAGACAAAGCTATGGCAATGGGTGGTAATAATAATTTTACTAAAATGAAATCAACAAGCCATATTATAATCGCAAAAATCAGGTGAACGAAAAAATATACATTTGATTTTCCAAATGCAAGTATTACAGACAAATAAGGAAATACAGAGATCACACTTTTAATAAGCGAAACACGAAAATATGACTTTGATATTTCATAAGGCGCCCCGTATATAAAAACCATTATATCTCTAGCAAAGAATAAACAAAAAAAGATTAAAGGATAAAGAAGATAAATACTTTTTACTACAGCCCTATTGTAAGAATTAAAGGCCTCACCCATATTTCCTTCTGACTCAGCCTTTGATAATAAAGGTAACAAGACACTTGCTACGGAGCCAGTTATCATACCTACAAATGGAAGCGGTATATAACCATTTGAAAACTCTGCAAAAATAACTTCCCCATAATATCTGCTTATGAAAAACTGATCTGCAGAACGAAGAATCATACCCACAATACTAGCCCCCATTAAAGGCAATGAATAATTAAAAATAGATTTGTACATATTTGGGACTAATTCTTCTTTGATTTTTACAAAAGGTCTGTTTTTCATAATCATAGCTATCATGAAAGTAATCAAAGAACCTAAACCCCAACCAACAATTGCTGAGCGATATGATCCTTTGAATATTATCACAGGAAAAATGATACAGAAAAGCATTAGGGCCTTAGTCGCTATCTGATAAAAAGCAATAGATTTTGTTTTTCTTAACGCTGTATATATTCCTTCTACACCAAGAGCTGGTATTGTAAACAAAGGGAAAGGAGAAAATATTTTTAAACCAATTTCAAGTTCTGAATTTTTTAACAACCCAGCCAGTAAACCCGAAGAAAAAAAAAGGAAGAGCGAGAATATAGCTCCCAATAAAACAAAAATTCGGTTTACACTATTAATCAATCTTTTCCCCTGTCCATTATTTAAGCGTGGAATAAAAAAAGCAAATACACCCGGTAAGCCTGCAGTAAAAACAGTTTGTAAAGTAGCATAAACATAAATAATTTGTTTATAAGTCCCATACTCAGCTTTATCAAAATAACGCGACAAGATAGCAGCGCTGATTAATGCCAAGGAATATGAGCTAAAACTACCTAAAGTAAGCCATGCAGCCTGATTAAAATTACTGGAAATAGGTTTATTCTCCATATACGAAATGCAAATCTAAGTCGATGATTCTATTTGGTTATAATTATTATTTTCAATTTCCCAAAGAATCATGTATAAGAACAGATTGAAATTATTTAAGCATTTGCTATTTCATAAAATGGAAAACCTTCTGAAATATAGAATATGTCAGATTTCTTTTCATTGTAATGATAAATATTTGAAAATATTGCGAGGCTCCTTAAAGAAATCTACAAAACAATTAAATATCCTCATTTTATCGTTAATGTTATTATTATAACACTTTTCTTGAGCATGACAGACAGTATTTTAAAAACAATAATGTATAATTTCAATAACGTTTCTTTTAAACAGTTGTTTCATCTTTCGTGTGTCTTTTCAGAAAATGCTTTCGCATACCATTCTTTTCATCAATATAACCATAGATTTCTCCATAATTATATTGTTTTTTCATTGATTTGGAATCATTTATCACAATACTTGAACTTTTTACACCGCTTGCGATCAATTCATCGTTTGTTTTCTTAAACATATCTCTTAATGAATGCCCTGGTCGTACCACTAGAATACAAACATCAGCCATCGAAATTAAGCGGATTGTATCTGATACAATTCCCAGGGGAGGTGCATCAATAATAATGCAATCGTACTCTTCTTTTAATAAGTTAATCAATTTTTGAGTTTTGTCAAGGGCAAGAAGTTCAGAAGGATTCGGGGGAATTGGGCCAGAGGTAATTATATGTAAGTTTTCATAATTCGTCTCTTGTATCATATTTTCCAATTCCTCCTGCCCTATTAGCCAAGTTGAAACCCCCTTTTCATTCATGAGATTAAAATCCTTTGCAATTTTCGGTTTCCTCAGGTCGAAACCAATAAGAATCGTTTTTTTACCCAAAAGACTATAGGCAGATGAAAGATTAATTGCAGTAAATGTTTTTCCTTCTCCCGGTATTGATGAAGTTACTAAAATGACAGGTTTCTCGACTTCTTTTGTAAAAAATTGCATTCTTGATCTTAACTGACGGTAAGCTTCCGAAATAAATAACTTTGGATGATCAAGAACTACTTTTGTTGTTTTCTCATTGTTATGGGGTATATTACCCAAAACGGGTAAATTTGTTATCCGTCGAAGATCCTCTTCACTTAGTTTCTTATTAAATATAAAATTCAGAAAAATGATTAAATAGGTGATTCCAATTCCTGCAGTCAACGCCAACAAATTGATTCGCATAGGAATCGGTTTAACCAGGTTGCTGAATCGTGCATCTGCAGGATCAATAATTTCGCTATCAGCCCTGTTTGAAGCTTTTTGCATCTGCTGTTCGGCTCTCGTTTCAAGTAAAAAAGTATAGAGTTCATTATTCAATTCAAATTTTCTTTCAATACCTAAAAGTTGTCTTTCCGTAACAGGTAATGCGGCAGCTTGTGCATTTGTACGGTTAATTTGCTGTTGATTTTCTGATCTTGCCAAACTATTTGCCCTTCTTAGTCCATTCAATGTTTCCCGAAGCGATTCTTTAGCGCTTCGGACTCGCTGTTCCAAACTTCTCTGCAGAGGATTCTTTTGTCCTGCTCCCGTTGTTGCCAGCTGACTCTGGAGCGTTGCAAGTTCATCTACAAGTCTTGAAAGGCCCGGGTCAGAAATACCCATAGTTATTGGAACGATAGGCATCTCACCCATCGTTTCTTTAACCAGATAATCAGCTAGATAATCATAGTAATTTGCTTCAAGTTCAAGACGTGCTTTTTCATTCTCAAGAAGAGTCGCCTGGCCTATTATTGCTTGTCCCTGAGCTGAAAGATCCATTACTCTATGAGAGGAACGAAACTGTTGCAGTCGGTTCTCGGTCAGCAGAAGAGAATCTGATATTCCAACTAATTGATCATCTATAAATTCAATTCTTCTTTCAGCTTCCAGATTTTTTCTGTCTAATGACATAGCTTGAAACCCTTCGATGTGTTTGTTAAGAAAGTCTGTGTCTTTGTTCGTGTTAGTTCCAATCATACTGACTCTTAGAATAGATCCGTCTTTGTTTACTTTTTCCACATATAACCTTGAGATGAAGCTGTTTATTAATCTATCTGCAGAATGAATTATAAAGTACAATTTTTTATCTTTATTATCTTTAAGCCATTCACTGTCCAAACACTCAACATGAAAACGTAAACCATTGACTTCAATATCATCGCCAAAAGAAGCTGCTTTTGTTAATTCATAGCCTTTCCATTCTGATGCCAGTACAAATCTCTTGTTCTCCAAAAAGCTAATAGAAAATTCAATATTTCTTGGAAGGGCATACTCCTTATAGAAAATTAATTTCACCGGAGTTTCAGGATAAATGGGAAGTTTATTACGCAAGGTTTTAAAATAATACTCTATTTCAAATGGAAGAATGCTCAAAGTTCTTTCTGTTAAAGTTGCTGATCTAAGGATCATAATCTGGTTTTCAAGATTTCTCATTCCACCGGGTAGGCCAAGTCCTTGTAAAAGCCTTGTATTATCCATTATCTGTCTGTCTTCTGTTTCGTTTACAAGTATTGAGACAGAAGATCTATACACCGGCATTGTGTGCCTGATATAGAATCGAGCGCAAAAAAAGGAAATAGCAATCGTTATTAAAAAGAAGTACCAGTTTTTTAATATCAGAGATAGGATCACATAAGGATCAAATACATCTTGTTGCGCAAACTTGAGATTAGCATCTTTTTTAGACATAAAGTCGGTATTACTAATAGATTAACTTTAAATGTTCAAATACTATGTAAAATGATTTTAAACAGTACAATCTAGTTCCAAAATAATTCACAAATGAAAGAAAACACAAACACAGTATATTTTAGATATAGATTAATACTATAGACTAGCGTATTATTAAAATATGATATTTTCGTTTACTAAATACTTTTAAAGAATTCTAAAATACCCCATAATTAACATAGTTGTAGTTAGTGTATTCAAAAATAATGTTAAGATAGAAGTGTTATATGCAAACATTCTACCTGATAAAGGCTTAACATAAATAATATCATTCGGCATTACATAATAAAATTCAGACGCCAGAATACTACGATCAGAAAGTGAAAATTCTTTTACTACAGGACCATATGGGGTTGGTCGTATCAATTGAACCTTTTGTCGATTGCTGAATTCATTCAAATCATTTGCCAGTGACAGAGCTTCGAATATATTTATTCGATCTTTTGTGAGAAGATATCTTCCAGGACTCCTCAGTTCCCCTATAAGACTAACATAATTATTTACCAATCTAATAGTTATTGCTGCATCTGTTACATAATGCTTGAAAGTTGTATCTAATTCTGTTTTCAAATCAGCTAATGTTCTTCCGGCCGCAAATATCTTCCCGACAAAAGGTATCTCTATATAACCCTCATTATCTACCGAATAGCCCAACAAGCCTGCGCTTTCCTGAGTTACTGTTCCACCCTGTCCTGTCAAACCAACATTAAAAATTTCTGACCATTGCGGATCTGGAGTTATTACTCGAATAAACAGATTATCATACGGTAAAATTCTATATGATGTAGGAGTAAAAGATAATATTTCCTCTTTATCCGAAACGGGAAAAGTGTCGAGCCTTCCCAGATCTTTTAGATAGGTAAGCTTCTTATAAGTTATGCATGAATTAAATAATAGGAATATTAAAAACAGGGAAAATATTCGTTGTTTTTTCATCAGAACTTGATTTTACAATATAAAAGTACGAAAAAGAATTATTAAAAAATCAGTTAATTTTATCACCCATACGCTTGAGTAAATCTGGTGAAAAATCTTCCAGTTCACCCGGGGTGAATGTGAGCTCACCAAAATAAATTTTGCCGTTTACTTCATATAAATCTACTCTGACCTGTGGAAAAGGCTGCGATAAAATTTCACAAACAGACTTCATTTCTTCAAAACACTTTGGTTTGGGAATCGATGACAATTGTTCTTTTGGAAAGGAATTGTGATATCCATCTTTTACTATATTCCAGTCAAGATCATACAGATTCTCACGATAACAATAATCAGCAGATTTTCTGTTTATTCCTATTGTTTGATTTGTTCGGTCAGAAATCACATTCAATATATAGGGTTCGCCGTGAAAACAAAAGAACTTATAATCAATCAATGATGATGATACATCTTGACTGTCAGTATTCTCCAATAATTCTTCGGCAATAATACGTCGCTCGATACTCCAATAATGAGGTTGAAATGACATACATCCATATTTTTCATTTAACCATCTATTTAAAAGTATTTTGGTATTTGTTTCATCTAACTTACTTTTGTCATATACAAGAAGATTTTTCCCGGAGCCATGGTTCGTTTTTAAAACAAACTTTTCTGGTAGCGAATCGAAATCAATCTTGTTGGCGTTCTCCCATACCCCATATAAATCGACCAGCATGTGACTAAGGCCACATTTGTCAATGTAATTTCTTACTTTGAATTTATCAGTCAGGTCTGCCCATTGTGTGGTGTCTGAATATACCTTTAGCCATTGTATCTTTTCATTATAATCTTTAGGATTTTTTAAATCCAATTTCTTTCCATATGCTACCTCATAAAAATAACAAGCGTAACTATCCGGAAATAAACTAATCCAAACTGAACGAAACAATCTGGATATCTTCAAATAAAAGCACTTTAAAATGTTTGGCACTATCTAAATCATTTAATTAAACAAAATGAATTAATATTTTGTAGTTTGAAATCATGTTAAAAATGGTAATTGATATGTTAATCAAGTGATTATACTTGTATTTTACTAATTCAATCGATGTTCTCAAAAGCTAGAAAACATGATAAACTGAAAGATACTAGTAGACCGTTCATAAATTATGTTGACATTTCTACTGTTTCGACTTTTTCCTCCTGTATTTT
>CAZLZJ010000003.1:0-84446 GCA_964563975.1 uncultured Prolixibacteraceae bacterium | reverse complement strand
AGGCTGGTTTTTTATCCTGATTTTACAAATAGCAGGAACCGGTCAGATTAAACGACATAAAAATCTCCCTGCGCGCCGATGGTAAAATACCCGGAAAAGTATATATTGCTCCCGGCAAAAAGCCATTGCGTTATAAAGTGGAAAACGGTTATATAAATGTAACTGTTCCTGAATGTGACGGTTATTCATTGATAGTATTTGAGTAAAAGATTAAATTAAAAATTAAAATTAAAATTAAATGGATAAAAAGATAGTAGAAATAAGCCGGCGTAAATTTATATCTAACTCTGCCTGCGGTGGTTTGGCCACACTGGGTGCCTCTGGTATGATCACATCCTGTTTGGGGGGTGATAGTGAAGCTAAGAAAGGGGAGTCATACCGTATTCCTGTAGAGAGTGTAGTTATGAGGCCTTACCAGCTTTTGTGTTCTATCTGCAATATAGGGCAGGACAATATTTCGGCAGACAGTGAAAAGATAAAAGCTATCAGGGAAAATCCTGACAGGCCTGTAACCTTGGTTTGCAATGCCGGGGATATTTTTGCATATCAGGATCCGGGCACTTCAGAAGATATGCATGGTAGTTTTGAGTTTAACAGGAAAAGGGACCTTGAGATATTGCAAAGGATGGATTTGCCTCCGGGTATAACACTTCCCGGAAGGATCCTGCTGCACAGGATATGGGACAGGATAGAGAGTGTCAAGGGTATATGCGACTGTGGGGATGATTCCTCTGAATCCTGTAAAGGGTGTCCGAAGGCAGGTTCGGGTTTTTATGAAAAGGGCAGGCAGATAAGTCTTTTATACTCGGTACCCGGTTGGAATAGCCAGCTTGATTTTACAGAGGCGGATCTTGGGGGAGCAAAAGGTGCAATAATTGTTCCAAGGACAAAAGAGGAGAGGAGATCAGAGAAGAAGCGGTCAATTGAAGCCATGGAGAAAGCAAAAGCTATCGGGGTCAGGCCTCATATATTAATTTGTGCCATTTGCCAGTATGGGTTAGGCGACCGTCCTCCTTTTGAAACTGACAATCTTCCGGAGATGATACAGCTAATAATTAAAAATCCTGAAGCTAAGATAAAGATTGCCGAAGCTGCTGATTGGATGATGTGTGCTCCTTGTCCGAGCATGAACAGGGCCGGTCACTGTTATAATGTTAAAGGGAGAGCCGGTCTTACAAGTCAGCTCAGGGATGTAAGGGTGCTTCAGAAGCTGGATTTGTCTTATGGTGATGTTATTAACGCCCAGGAGCTTTATAAGAGAATTATTGAAAGGATTCCAAGTACTGCAATTATTTGCGGCTCTATTTCCAAAGGGGTTGAAGACCCTTCTGTATGGGATGATGAATGCGGGCATCATACTGAAAGTCTTCCTGAATATGTAAAAGGAAGAGAAGAACTTGCCGGGGAGTTTGGGGTTAAAATCTGATAAACTAAAAAGATAGCTTAATTATTATGAGTGGCTATTGCAAATTTATTATACTGAAGATCTTTTTATTATTTACCATCTTGAATAGCAATGGAGTAAATGTTAAAGATTTTGGAGCTCGCGGAGATGGTTTAAATGATGACACAAAGGCAATTGTTAAAGCTTTATCAGCTGCATATGATGGAGTGGTGATTTTTCCGGCGGGACAGTACAGAATTACTGAAAGTATTGAAGTTGAATTTGAGAGAACAGGCAGGATCGGCTTTAAAGGAGCCGGGGGAGCTGCTTCTGTAATAATGGAAGGGAGCGGACCTGCATTCAAAATTACAGGTTCACATAAAGGCACTTCAAATCCCGGATCGGTAACTGAGGAAGTATGGCTGAATGAGCGTATGCCAATATTCAGTGAACTGGAAATTGCCGGAGCTCATCCTGAAGCTGACGGTATAGAGATTGCATATACTTTAAAGCCTGTTATCAGCAAAGTGCTGATTAGGAATATGCGTTACGGAATACACCTGACATCTCGTAATCGTAACGTAATTATAGAAAGTTCACATATTTATAATTGCTCTAAAGTTGGTATCTACCTTGATGCTGTTAATATTCATCAGATGAATATCAATAATTGTCATATTAGCTATAATAAAATAAGTGGCATTAAGATCGAGGCAAGTGAAATCAGAAATTTTCAGATAACAGGTAATGACATAGAATATAATTGTGAAGAGAATTCAGAAATATGTGCCGATATCTGGATAGATACTTCAAAAAAAGGGAGCAGTTTCAGGGAAGCATCAATTACAGGCAATACTATTCAGGCAGTACCTACTCCGGGAGGAAGGAATATTTTGCTTTCAGGCAGCCGGGAAACTATGAATAAAATTGGCCTGCTCAGTATAACAGGCAACCATATTAGTAATCATACAGTTAATATTGAATTGCAGAATGTCAGAGGTGTTAGTATATCAGGCAATACTTTTATCAGGGGTTATGAAAGGCACATTATTTCAGAGAATTGTCAAAATTTAGTTATCAGTTCAAATGTATATGATCATAATGAGGATTATTTTCCCCCTCATCTTGATGCTAAAGGGGGAATAATAATGAAAAAAGTGCATAATGTTATTTTGAATGATAATATAATTCAGGGAGTTGAGCACTCCGGAGCAATTGAGTTATATGATGGACATCAAATCTCAGTGGCGGGTTGTCATATTGTTGATCAGTTATATCAGGGTATAAGGATTGAAGATTGCAGCGGGCTTATCATTAATGGATGTTTTATTAAAACGGATAGAGAAGGGAAAGAAAAAACAGTGCCTGCAGGAATATATTTTACAGGGAATTGTAAGAATATTCAGGTAAGCAATAATATATTAGATGTAGGATTGAGAAAAGCAATTGTAAATGAGTCACGAAATAGTGTATCTTTAAAATCAAATATGAGTATTTACAGAGAAAAGCAGTAACTTAAAAGTTTATTTATGATAGGCAGAAGGAAATTTATTTATTCAGCAGCAATAATAACAGGTATGCCCGGGATTTTATCAACAATGGCAAATAATAATATCTCCGGAATTCAAAAAACCGGAATTGCCGGATTTGAGCTTGGAGTTATTTCTTCGGCAAATAATCCTGAAGAGGATTTGAAGAAGGTAAGAGACCTGGGCTTTTCAGCTTGTCAGTTATCAATAGGAAGCTACTCCTCCGGATTGGCTGATCGTTTGGTAAAAACACTTGATAATTATAAAATTAAGCCTACGGCACTTATATGTATGGGGCCGGGCGTCTATAAATGGAATTTGGTTGAAGGGCCATCTACAATAGGGCTTGTGCCCCGGGAGATGAGAGCAGAGAGAGTTAAGCGGCTTTACGAAGGTATTGATTTTTGTAAAACAACAGGAATACCATCATTGCATGCTCATTTTGGTTTTATTCCTGAAAATCCGAAGGATATTTTATATATTGAGTTTATTGAAACAATGAAACCGATCGGTGCTTATGCCTTGAAGCACGGAATTGATATTCTTTTTGAAACAGGTCAGGAAACACCGGTAACCCTTCTTCGGGCAATAACCGATATTGGTACCGGAAATCTGTTTGTTAATTACGATCCTGCTAACCTGGTTATGTATGGGAAAGCAAATCCATCTGACGGTCTTAAAGTAATTGGTCAATATGTGAGGGGCTTTCATGCGAAAGATGGAACTTATCCCGTAAATCCAAATGAATTAGGCAAAGAGGTTCCAATTCCCGAAGGAGAAGTGGATTTTCCTGCTATTTTTGCTACCCTCAAACAGTTGAATTATCCCGGTACCATTACAATCGAATGTGAACTGGCAAATCAAAAAAGCGATTATATATTAAAGACAAAAAATTATTTGAATACAATTATTGCAAAGCTTTAATCAAGATATGTGAATTTGCAAAAGGGAGTTAATCTGATAACGGCAAATATAAAAAATAAAGATTGGGAGCTTAGGGAGTGGTGTGAGTCAATAATAGAAACTGTCTCCATAAGAAAATAAATATAGTGATTATGATTATAAACAGGTTTAATTGTCCAATAATAAAATTTTCATCTTTTGCAGTATTGCATCTTTTGCTGATTATTTCTCCGGGATGTAATAAAAAATCTGATATGCAGGTTTATGATCTTAAATGTGAGAATTTAAAAGATCCTGTTGGAATAGATAAAACAACTCCACGCTTCAGCTGGAAAATTAAGAGTCATATTAACGGTACACGCCAGACTGCCTATCATATAATGGCAGCAAGTGATCCTTCCCTTTTGCGGAAAGGGAAGGCTGATTTATGGGATTCGGGGAAAAAAAAGTCTTCAGAAAGTATTTTGGTTCAGTATTGTGGGGAAAAGTTATCGCCCGGTATTGCAGTTTATTGGAAAGTGAGGGTCTATAATCAAAACGACGAAGTATCGCCGTGGAGCAAGGAGAGTTCGTTTGTAATAGGGCTTTTAGAGGAAAATGAGTGGCAAGGCTCCTATATAGGCTATAATGTTGATGCCGGATACTCAGAATGTCCGCAGTTATACAGCTCTTTTGAAATTAGAGAGATTGAACCTTTATATTTATTACATGTCAATTCGCTTGGTTATCATGAAGTTTATCTTAATGGCAACAAAGTAGGCAATGGTGTTTTGACACCTGCTGTCTCTCAATATGGTAAAAGATCACTTGTAAATACATATAATTTGAAAGGGCTTCTTAAAAAGGGAAAAAATGATCTTATGTTATGGTTAGGAAGCGGCTGGTATACCGAAGGACTTTTTGATGTTGTTAGCAGCGGTCCGCTGGTAAGAGCACAGCTTGAGAAAGTTGAAAGAGACAGCAGGGAAACTGTTCTTGTCACCGACAGCTCATGGTCGGGCAGATTCAGCAGCTATAGTCGTACGGGTACCTGGAAGCCGCACAATTTTGGAGGTGAAATTATTGACGGGGAGATGGCTAAGGGAGATCTCTTATATGAAGAAACATCTGAAAGGAGCTGGGAGCCGGTTACTGTTGTTCAGGTGCCCTCACATAAGGTAACACCGCAAATGGTTGAAATGAATCAAATAACCGACACTATAAGTCCCATAGCAATTGTACAGATTGCACAGGATACATTTATAGTAGATATGGGGCGTACCTTTACAGGGTGGTTTGAGATGCATTTTGATAAACTTAAAAAGTCGCAGGAGATAATAATTGAATACCATGATAATCTTGATGATTACAAGCTTTTTACACCTCCTGACAAATATATTGCCTCGGGTGAAGGACCTGAAGTTTTCAGGAACAAGTTCAACTATTGCGGTTTTCGGTATTTGAGGATAATTAATTTGCCCGGGATGCCGGAACTTGATTCTATCAGGGGATATCTGATACACACGGGTCATGAACGGGCTTCCGGATTTGAATGCTCCGACAGCGATCTGAACAATATACATGATATGCTTGCTTATACTCTTCGTTGTTTGAGCCTTGGGGGAGTTTTTGTTGATTGTCCGCATATTGAGCGCCTTGGATATGGTGGTGACGGGAATGCTTCAACGGTTACGGCACAAACTATGTTTGACCTGGCACCAATGTATACCCACTGGTTTCAGGCATGGGCAGATGTGATCCGTGATGATGGCAGTATGCCTCATACGGCTCCCAATGTTAATCATGCGGGTGGAGGGCCATATTGGTGTGGATTTATTATCACTGCTTCGTGGAATAGTTTTATAAACTACGGAGATACACTTATGTTGAGGATTAACTATCCTGTTATGAAGAAATGGCTTGAATATGTTGATAAATACACAGTTGACGGATTATTAAAACGATGGCCGGACACTCCTTACAGGGCATGGTATCTTGGCGACTGGGCTTCACCTGAAGGGGTTGATCATACTGCAGAAGCTTCAGTTGATCTGGTAAATAATTCATTTATGGTTCTTTGTTACAACTATCTGCAGAAAATTGCACAAGTTTTAGGTGAAACAGAAGATGTTAAAAAGTATGCCTCTATGGAGAAGGAGTTGAAGAAGATTGTTCATAATACCTTTTATGATGATACTAACAATATTTATGGGACAGGAATACAGGTTGACCTTGCATTCCCTCTTTTAACTGAAATAGTTCCGGAGGGACTTGTTGAAAGGGTTATAGAAAGCCTTGAATATGAAACATATGAAAATCGTGGAGGAAATATTGCATGCGGATTGGTAGGACTTCCGGTACTGACTGAATGGGCAATTAAAAACCGGAAATATGATTTTATTTATACAATGCTTAAGCAGAAAGATTATCCCGGATATTTGTATATGATGGATAAGGGAGCTACAACTACCTGGGAACACTGGAACGGGCATAGAAGCAGAATACATAACTGTTATAACGGTATAGGACAGTGGTTTTATCAGGCTGTCGGCGGCATCCTTCCTATTGAGAAGTATGCAGCCTACCGGAAAGTAGCAATTGATCCCCAGATTCCTAAAAACATTCATTGGGCTAAAACATATAAAGAGACGCCATTTGGCAGGCTGGCTGTTGACTGGGAGATAAAAGAGGGAAATATGATGATGGATATTGAAATACCTGTTGGTGTTGAAGCTTCAGTAATAATTCCTGATAAGGTAAAAAGCTGTGTGTTTAATGAAAGTGATTTTTTACTTGATGAACAGAAAACTTCTGAAATAAACTTAGTGAGTGGCAAACATAAGATTAAATATAAATTACTAAATAAATAGTTCTTGTAATATATAATGAGGCTACTGAATAAATTTAAAAAAAATATCTGTTCCACAGGCACTTTTTCGAAATGCTCTGATCCTGCAATGATTGAATGTATCGGGCTTGCAGGCTTTGATTTTGTAATAATTGATCTTGAGCATGGACCAAATTCCTTTGAGACAGCTCAAAATCTGGTCAGGGCTGCTGTTATCCATAATCTTACTCCGGTAATAAGGGTGGGCGAAAACAGTGAATCGATGATATCAAAAGCTCTTGATATTGGGGCTCGGGGGGTGCAGGTTCCTCAGGTAAACAGCAGACCGGATGCATTAAAGGTTGTTGATGCTGCAAAATTTTCTCCCGAAGGGAACAGAGGGGTGTGTCGATTTGTAAGGGCTGCAGGTTATTCATCAATAGGTAAGGGTGAATATTTTGAGCAATCAAATAAGCAAAATTTGGTAATAGTCCACATTGAAGGAAAAACAGGAATTGAAAATTTTGAGGAGATCATTGAAGTTGATGGTATTGACATTATTTTTTTAGGGCCATACGATCTTTCACAGTCATTGGGAGTACCCGGACAAATTAATCACCCTAAAGTTATAGAGGCCATGAAAAGAGTAATAGCTAAATCGTCAGTCAAAAATAAATCTGTAGGGACATTTGTAGAAACGCCCGAAGATTATAAGAGATGGAAAGATCTCGGATTAATATATTTGGCATATCAGGTTGATACCGGTATATTTTATGATGCATGCTTCAATATCTGCAATACACTTAATAAGCTTTAATCATAAAGTACTTTTACACCATCCGGGTGCTTTCAAAGCGGAGAAAGTTAAAGACCGGGGATGGGAGATTTGTCAATAAAAAATCTCCATTGCTTGCTTATCCACGGTTCTCCTGCGTAGTCAATACCAATTCTGGGGGCAGTGCGATAAGTAACTTGAATATCATTATTTTCAACCCATATACGGTTTGAGGTTGAGAGCTCTTCGCCATAGAACGATTTGTCCAGCTGCAATAATTTGCCAACCCTCCCCGGCCCGGGAACCCCGATAACTCCACGTATTAAAACTCCTGATGCATCATCCTCTTTGCCTGTAACAATATTTAGCAGCCAATGTATTCCATAAACCAAGTAAACATACAATACCCCTCCTTCACGAAACAAAACCTCGGTACGGGGCGTTTTTCCTTTGCTCGAATGACAGGCAAGATCACCATCACCACTATATGCCTCTACTTCAGAGATGATATACCGCTTAATATTTCCGTCACTGAATTTTCTGACAAGAAATTTTCCTAATAACCCGGGAGCTACCTTTAGCACATCGTTTATGAAAAACTCTGATGTTAATCTGGAATTGTTCATTCACCTGAGGTTTTTATTTTTTGAGTATTTAATTTTTTTTTAATTTCTGAGAATAAATAACCTGTTATTGCCAAAATGAGCAGAAATGAGCTGACTAAAGAAATCTTATTTCCTGTATAATATGATACAGGTTTAAATTTAAATTCGATTCTGTTTTCGCCGGGAGGCACTATCAGCGATCTAAGAGTATAGTTTACCCTGAAATGAGGCACTTCTTTACCATTTATGTATGCTATCCAGCCTTTGTTATAATAGATTTCAGAAAATACGGCAAGTTGTTCAGAAGCTGTATTTGAAATATATTTCAGATAATCGGGCTTGTAGTCAATCAGATTAACAGAGGCTGTAGGGTCATTTGAAAACTGCTTCCCATCTACTATATTTTTAAATCTTTTATCGATAATTGCGGTTATAGAAGGATCTGTATCTTTCAGAGCTTTAATTTCCTCATTGGCATTATCAACAATTTTGTAACTATTTACCAACCATGCATTACCCATCGGATAAGGATTTATTAATGGAGCCTGATCAGGATCATAGATAATATATTTTGTATTCATCATATTGATGGCTTTTAATTTTTGAAGCAGTGAATCTGATAAATTCCGGTTTTGAAGGCCTTCTATCAGTTGTTGCATTTCAGGTTGCAGATGATAGTCGATAAACTCCTGGTATCTTCTTAATTTTGCTGCATGGTAGCCTCCCACATTTTTATGATAATATGATGTTCGTGCATCCTGGAAGGGATTTTGAAGGGGAAGAACCCGGTAGTAAAGCTCCTTATCTTTCAGGATGGCTTCATCGGCAGCCATCTTGGGGAATGGATTTTCAGCTTGCCTTTTTGGGATAAAATGTTCATTGTTAAGATACCGCTTATCAACTGTCCATAGATCGGTTAGAATTAGAATTCCAATAATAAATATCAATGGTGTTGTTTTTATTTTTTTAATATTCCACAGCCAGATAGCTCCTGCCGCAAGGGTTATAAAAATAAACGAGCGAAATGCATCTGACCGGAGCATAGCTTTCCTGTCTGAAATTACACTATCCATAAGCCAGTCCGGGTATCTCATGATATCAGCTGCATTTGTAAAATTTCCTGCTATTCCCGGCATTATTGCAATCAGAAGAGACAACCCTGCTGTGATAATTACAGACCATTTTAGGCCATTGATCCAAATTTTTTTATCAATCTTATTTGAAATGATGTCATTTAGGGCAATAAAACCAAGCAGAGGCATTGTAAATTCTGCAATTACAAGAGTCATGCTCGGAGCACGGAATTTGTTATAGAATGGCAAATAATCTAATAAAAAACTTGTCAGCCACATTATATTGCCCCCCCAGGATAAAACAATTGAAATAATTGTAGCAGATAATAACCACCATTTGAAAGGTCCTTTTACAATAAATAAACCAAGAATGAAAAGAAATATAACAATTGCCCCAATATATACCGGCCCGGAGGTACCGGGCTGATCTCCGTGATACATACTGACAGCGCGAATGGTCTGGTTTGGATTTTGCACTCCTTTTTCTCTCATTGACCGGTAGCTTTCGGAATTAACACCCGGATTGATCTGGCTTCCTCCTCCTTTGAAGTTAGGTATTAAAAGAGTAAGAGTTTCATCAATCCCATAACTCCATTGCACTACATAGTCTTTATCAAGTCCGCTTGTTTTATTTTCATTATCAAAGGTTAGTTCAGACGGACCGCGGATTGTCTCTTTTGAATATTCCCATGAGGTATACAATCTGGAAAAATTCATGCCTATGCCAATAATTGCACCTGCAACAAGAAAAATAAGAGCTTTAAAAAATTGAGGAAGAGTTTTTTCTTTTATTGCAAATATAAATTGGGTTAATCCTAACAGGACAATTAAAATAAATCCGTAATATGTAATTTGTAAATGCCCTGCCAGCAGTTCAAGAGAAAAAAATATTGTAAACAAAATAGCTCCTGCAAGATATTTTTTTCTGAACGTCATCAGAATACCGGCTATCATTGGTGGCAGGAAGGCTATTGCATTTGCTTTAGTCATATGCCCTGCCACGAGGATAATAATGAAGTATGATGAAAATGAAAATGCTACGGCACCGGCAACACTAAGCCACCGTTTGATTTTTAAACTTGACAGGAGGATATAAAAGCCTGTTAAATACAATATTATAAAGACCGCTGTTGAGAATATTTTTCTCATATTTTCATTAATGAAACCGGTCAGATTGCCCGGATAGCGGACAGAGATCATATAGCCGGGCATTCCACCGAACATGCTGTTTGTCCATATAGCCTCTTTCCCGGTCTTGTTTCTATAATCTATAAGCTCTTTAGACATACCCTTCCAATGCTCAATATCAGGCATTTGAAGTACTTTACCTTCTAAGAGGGGAAATAAATATCCATAAGCAAGAACAATAAAAAACAGGATTATCCCCATATTTATTAAAATATTGCGTATGCCGGTTATCTTTGTCATGGTTTGTTATGTTTTTAAATTAAAGAGTAAAACAACAATATATATTTATCTTTCTTTTTCCGCTACCAAGAGTTAATTCTTATTTTTCAATAACAAAGAAATCGGTTTTTAAATTTGGAATTAATTTCACCATTTGTTTCTTCCTTTAAAAAGGTTATAATGCAATTTTAAATTTCTAAATATTGCAAAAATACCCAAGCATTGCGTAATTCTTATTGCAATTTTTTTTAAACCTGGATTTACGGGATAAGCCATTACTTCCGGCCATAATTTTTTAATCATCTTATAATAAATGATCGGATTCTGTTTTTTTCGATATTTTTTGGGAAGTCCGTAAATAGTTAATAAAAATTCTCTTGAATTAAATGGTGAATATATTTCAACTCCCATTAACCGGCTTTCGGATTTTTGCTTTGAAATCCAGCTTCCACAATTTTCTTCCCAGTATAACATATCCAGGGAGCGATAACCATATTTTTTAAATAAATCATTATTTTTTTCAAACCAATTTGAATATCTCTTCAATGAATAATCTAAAAATGGATATTTTTCGATAAATGCAATTTTTTTTGGATTTAAATTCATTATTTCATCGAATTGCAGTCTGACAATTTCACTTATATTACCATTTAAGCCAAGAAACCCGGGAAATTTGCTGTAAAAATTTTTAATATTTCTATAAACAGAGCATGTTGGAAATAAAGTGTAATCTTTAACTTTTTTGCTAATATCTTGATTAGAAATAATGTTGTTATACACAATAATAAATGGGAGATTTAACTTATTAAATAATTTAATAGGGATGTTTTTATCATAGAGTGGATTTTCTCTTTTGTTAAAAAATAAGTGATATACTACTTTATCTGAGATCTCTTTTGATGCTGCTAACAATAATCTACTGTCCCAACCGGATGTAACCGGTATCAATAATTTTTTTCTGTAAGCAGCAGCATGGAGGAATCCTTTTATCATTTTCGACCCTTTAAGACTTGCCTCATTTAAAGTTGTTTTTTTTACTTTTTCATTTGGAAAAAAACGAATGGATTTACCTTGGTTCACATCAAGGTAATGGTTTGGGATTAAGCGTTTGAGATTTATATAATTAGTGTCTTCTAAAATAAATGCTTTTTTAAGTTTAAATGCTTCAGACTTAAAAAACTCAATTGTTTCTGGCTTTTTATCTTCAATAAGTGGTGTTAGCTCTGAAATTAATTTATGGTTAGAACTGGCAATTGTTGCCCCATGACCATTAATTGTATAATATAATTCATATTGGCCGGCTGCATCATTAAATATTTTAAGATTATCGTTACTCTTATTGAAATAAAAAACCAAAAAGTTACCACTGTATTTATAAGTTTTTTTTAAAATTGCAAGAAAATCTATTTTGTTATCTTTAAACCATGAATTAACAATATCCGAGTTATCCCAAAAAATGTTTTCATGATCAAATAAACAACCGGCAACTAATATCTTTACTGTATCGTTTTCGGTTATAACAATGGAAATATTATTGTGGTAATAAAAAGCATAGGAGCCAAAATTTACTTTATTTTTTTTTAGTTCATTTTGGTTATAGTTTATGTTTGTTAAAATAAATTGATTTTTGATCATTACTGAACTGTTTAGAATATTGGATAATGATTATCCCCATATTTATTAAAATATTGCGTATGCCGGTTATCTTTGTCATGGTAATTTGAATTTCTAACAAAAATAGAGATTAAAAATATTTTTGCATCATAAATGGGGATAATCATTAAACAAAGCATAAAGGGCAGCATTTGGTCTTATCTGGGTGTAGGAGTTGGATTTATAACGACTGCTTATCTTTTTCCAAACTATTTAACTACTGATACCATAGGGCTATTTGGATTGCTTATATCATGGTCGGTACTTTTTGCACAATTTTCATCATTAGGTTTTAATGGTGTTACTGCCCGTCTTTTTCCATATTTTCGTAATCCCGGGAAAGGACATAATGGTTTTTTATTTATTGCCTTTATGGTGATAATTATTGGTTTTATGATTTTTTTGATATTTTTTTGGTTTTTCAAACCATATTTGGTAGAAAGTAATCTGGAAAAATCAAAAATGTTTGCAGATTATATTAATTTACTAATTCCGCTTACGCTCTTTGCACTTTTTTTTGTACAGCTTGATACTTATAATAAATTGCTATACAATGTTGTTTTTGGTATTTTTCTTCAGGAATTTTTACAACGAGTATTAATCTTTACCGTTACTCTTCTATTTGTTTTTAAAATTTTCAGTTTACATCAGCTTGTTATTGCATATACTGTTGCCGTTTTGGCTAAAACGGTTGTTTTATCTGTTTATCTTTTTATAAAAGGTGAGTTTAACTTGAAACCGAAACGAGGCTTTATAAGTTCAGAATTACGAAAAGAGATGATTAGTGTTGCTGTATATAGCATTTTTACCGGACTTAGCGGCAGTATTATATTTAATATTGATAAGATTATGGTAAATCAGCTGTTGGGATTAAGTGCCACCGGTGTATATACCATTGCTTTCTTTTTTGGAACGTTGGTTATTATTCCTTCGCGGCCTCTTTTGCGCATAACCGGAACTTTGATTGCCGATGCCTGGAAGAGAGATGATGTTGACTACATTAATGAAATTTATAAGAAAAGCTGTATTAATCAGTTTATTATAGGAGCTTTTTTGTTTGGGGGGCTTTGGATAAATATTGAAAATATACTTATAATTCTGGGACCTGAATATGCCGGTGCCAAATGGGTAATCTTCTTTATCGGACTGGGTTACCTGATTGATATGGCAACAGGGGCAAATGCGCACATCATAGCTTATTCAAATCATTATAAAGTATCTCTATATTTCTTAATAATCCAAATTTTACTTGTAGTTCCGGCCATTATACTTTTGGTGCCGGTTTGGGGAATTACCGGTGCTGCTGTTGCAATCGCCATTTCGTTTGCAGTAAATAATTTAATAAGGTTTTATTTTTTGAAATGGAAATACAATATGCAGCCGTTTTCGCTGAAGATGTTGCTTTCTCTATTTGTTTTTATTGTTTCGGCAGCTTTTGCCAGTATAATTCCGTCATTATCACTCATTCCCGATTTATTAATAAGAAGTTCGCTGTTTGCAGTAATATTTGCAGTTCTGACCCTGTGGCTGAATATATCTGAAGATGCGAATAATTTGCTGCGTGAAATTAAAAGTTTAATTTTCAGGTTTTGACACGTTCCGCATAAACAGCATAATATCTATCTGTAAAAATTCTAAATATTGGCCTGAAACCAATAGTTTTTACGGGGGCCTTCCACTTTTCCTTATAAATAATTTTCCAGCCGCTTTTTTCCAAAAGCCAGTCGAACTGCCACTCTTCAAACTCATGAAAGTGCTGGTCGCGTTGGTCGTTTAAGTTACGGTAAGCAGTGCTGAACCATAAACGTAAAGGTACGGTGGCAATCAGTTTTTTTCCGGGAAGATTCTGTAGAACAGGAAACGGTGACACAAGATGTTCAAGAATTTCAAGAGCAGTAACAACTTCAACATTAAATTTTTTAACAATTTCAGGTTGCAGATCAAGGTCGGTTTCTCCTGAATTAAATACTGTAAATCCATCGTTTTTCAGAATATTGCTGAATGGATTTTCAACACCCAAATCAAGAATTTTTTCATTTTTGTCAAGAAACTTATAAATAAAATTTCGTGTATTTTTATATCTGAGCCGTGGGAAAGATTTTTCGTACATAAAACTGTTTTTTTATTTTTTAAAAATCACTTATTTTTGACCTTGATTTAAGAATACTGTTTACTCTGTAATTTGTTACGTATTTAAAAAATTCAGACGAAATGGATTAAATAAAAAATAATCTAATCAGCTTATTTTTCAAATTCTTTAATCAAATGATATTTTTCAGGATGAACAAAGAAACAATTTTTAATTCCGTTATCCTTTTGTCTTACAATGCTGTCAACTTTTTCCAATCCATTACCAATATGATTATAAAACTGGTAACCGTAAGATTTCATGATTAACTCTAATTCCAATTCAATTTTATTGAACAAAGTTTCACAAATGATAATAGGTTTCATCTCTTTAAGAATATTTACAGATTTGGAAAGAATAATATTTTCAGTTCCTTCGGTGTCTAATTTGATAAGATCAATTTTTTTCACGTAATTTTTTTTCACGTAATTATCTAAAGTCATTGTTTGCACTTTATTTACAACAAAGTTCAATAATTTCTCATTTTTTCGGGTACTGCTGGTTCCTCCCAAACTATGTTTAAGATATTTATATTTTATATTTTTAGATTCATAAAATGTTATTTCATCATTTGAATCCGATAAAGCCAGTGATTCAACTTTTATATTTTTAAAATTATTAATTCTGATATTTTCTTTTAGATAGAAAAGAGGGCCGGAAGCTGGCTCAAAACTTACAATGTTAATTTTTTTATTTTCAAGTGCTGCCAAAAGTGAGTAATATCCAATATTTGCTCCGACATCAAAAAAAGAATTTAGTTTTTTTATCAGCTTCACAAAAATTTTTGAATACTCAAAATTTAAATATCCATTCCAAAAAATCAGATGAGTAATATAATTAGTTTGATTTGTTTTTATTCTCAGAACATTATTTTCTTTGGTTTTTATTTTTAAAATACCTGAAGGCGGAATCTCAATTATTTTTGAATTAAAAATATTTATTTTTTTATTTATATTTCTGAGTATTCTATTTATATTTTTGTTGTATATAACTTTAAAAAAAAATTGTTTCATTTTTATGTTTAATTAAATAAATAATAAAAACAAAAATAATAATGAAGAGTTAATTATTAACTATTTTAGGATATATATCAAGGTCATTTTATCGGAATTAAACATATAAATCCATCGTTTTTCAGAATATTGCTAAATGGATTTTTCTTTTTAATTCAATTTGAAAATCCGATTTTAATCCGGAATGATGTTATTTTAAAAATTTCGATATATTTTTAATATATTCTTCTGATTTTTTTTTGATAGTAAAAGAGGATACGGTTTCTTTTGCATTATTTATAATTTTAACTTTTTCATTGTTATCCAGTGATAGTGCCATAATTAATTTATCCCGGATTGATTGGTTATTATATGGGTCGCACAAAAACCCGTTTTCTTTATCAATAATTATCCCGTCCACTCCACTATTTATTGAGCCAATTGTTATACATCCTCTTGCCATAGCTTCCAGATAAACCAAACCCAAAGTTTCGTGGTAGCTTGGAAGAATAAATATATCACTTTGATCAAGCTCTTTTATAATATTTTTTCTTGGTTTGTGGGCAAACATTTTTACATTGTCTGTCAAATTTAGTTTTTTGATTAAAGATTTAAGATTTTGTTGCTTAGGTCCACTTCCAATAATAATATATTCCCAATCAATATTTTCAGGTAAATTAAATAATGCCAATAAAACTTTATCAATTTGTTTTCTTTTAATTAATGAACTAATTGAGATGATTCTGATTTTTTTATTGTTTTTCTTTTTAACTCTATTGTTTAAAAATTCTTCCGGTATTCCGGATAAGGCTATAAAAGTTTTTCTTTTAAATTTTGGAAATTGCTTTTGAAATAGTTTATCTACAGAATATGATCTGCAAGCAAAAGCTGATGATTTTTTAAAAATCAAGTTTTGATGCCAGCGATGAAATTTGTTATTGGATATTTTAATATCCGAAATATGAATGCCTATTATTAACGGAATATTTAATTTTTCAGCCAGCCAATGAAATGTGAAGTAAGAATTATATAAGTGACAAATAATAATGTCCGGTTTAAAAGATATAAATTGTTCTGTTTTTTTTCTGCTGTACCAGATTAATTTTAAAAGCGGAATCCGAAAAGGCTTAATGAAATTAACTTCAATATTATTTGATATATGAAAGTTTGGATTATCAGGAAAGGGTTCTTTTTCGTAAGAAAAATGGGGACGTAAAACTTTTACCAAATGTCCCATTTTTCCCCATTCTTCAGCAAATTCACGAATAGCTCCGGATGTTTCTTTTATCCCTTTTTTAAAGGGAAACAGTTGTGTTATCAGCAGAATTTTCATTCGATTAAAATTTAAAGTTTTCAAAGGTTATCTGGTAGCTTGCTCGTATGGTTTTCATCATGGTTGTTTGTCCCGGTTTTAATCGGGATGCTCATTAATGGAATAAGAGCAAGAATATAATTGTATTTTATGATTTAGACTTAATAATTTTTAGTTTAAGAACGGTATTTTTAGCTATTATTGAAATAATATATTTTTTTGCGCTAAAAATATTTAAAATTAAAGTATAAATTTGAGATTGAGTAAAAATAAAAAAATGGATAAGATCCACATGTGCGACACATACGGGCAGTACCTTACAATGAAGAGGGAAATTGATGAGGCAATGCAGGATGTAATTAAATCTACCCGGTTTATTAAAAGTGGTAAAGTGCTTGATTTTGAGAAACAACTTTCCGATTATATTGGTGCAAATGTAATATCCTGCGGTAATGGTACAGATGCTTTAATGCTGGCTTTTATGGCTTTGGGGCTGAAACCGGGAGATGAGGTGATCACCTCTCCTTTTACTTTTATATCAACCGTTGAGGTGCTTGCACTTTTGGGGCTGAAACCTGTTTTTGCCGATGTTAAGAGTGGTACATTTAATTTGGATGAAGATAAAGTTGAAAGGGTGGTAACAGACAAAACAAAAGCTATTTTGCCTGTTCACCTTTTTGGACAGTGTGCTAATTTGGAATTGATGTATGAGCAAGTCCGAAAATATGACCTGTTTTTAATTGAAGATGCTTGCCAGGCTTTTGGAACAGAATTCATATTTAGCGACGGAACCCGAAAGGAGGCCGGCACCATCGGACATGTCGGATGTAACTCTTTTTTTCCTTCCAAAAACCTGGGTTCATTTGGCGATGGAGGTGCTGTTTTTACAAATGACGATAATCTTGCAGCTATAATCCGCTCTATAGCTAATCATGGGATGAAACAGAAATATCAGTATGAACGGATAGGGGTTAACTCGCGTCTTGACAGTATTCAGGCGGCTGTTTTAAGTGTTAAATTAAAATACTTTGAAAAACATATCCGGGCGAGGCAGGAGGCAGCAAAGTGGTATGATGAGCATCTGGGCGATATTCATGAGATTAAATTGCCACAAAGAGAAAGTTATAGTACTCACTCTTTTCATCAGTATACAATACAAACTGATAAGCGGGATGAATTACGCCAATTTTTAATGGCTAAAGGAATACCTTCGATGGTCTATTATCCGGGAGTAATACACCTTCAGGAAGGATACCGGTTTCTGGGATATAAAAAAGGTGACTTTCCGGTTAGTGAAAGATTGACCGGGAGAGTGCTTTCTTTGCCAATGCATACTGAATTGACCACCGGCCAATTGGAGTTTATAACTGAATCTGTAAAAGGCTTTTTCAGGGATTATTGATACAGTTAAAAGTAAACCCTGATTAAGATGAAAAAGATAACTTGAAAATCCATCTTTGTTATGAATAATATATTAGTTCATGAAACTGCCGTTGTAGATGAAGGTGCCAGTATTGGGGAAGGGACAAAAATATGGCACTTTACACATATTTCCGGTACTGCTGTTATCGGGCAGAATTGTGTGTTAGGACAAAATATTTTTGTGGGGAACAGAGTAATTATAGGTAATAATGTGAAGGTACAAAATAATGTTTCGGTATATGAAGGCGTTATTTGTGAAGATGATGTTTTTCTTGGTCCTTCGGCTGTTTTTACTAACGTTATCAATCCCCGGAGTTTTATTGAACGGAAATTTGAATTTAAGAAAACATTGATAAAAAAAGGAGTTACCGTTGGGGCGAATGCAACGATAGTGTGTGGAATAACATTGGGTGAGTACTCTTTTATTGGTGCCGGGTCAGTTGTAACCAAAGATGTTAAACCTTTTGCCCTGATGGTTGGTGTGCCTGCTCGTCAAAAAGGGTGGGTGAGCAGAGCCGGAGCCACCTTAGGAGATGATTTGGTATGTCCTGAGACCAATGAAAAATATTTAATGGAAAACGGGAATCTGAAGCTTGTTAAATGATCCGCTGCAAACTATAATTTTGATTTTTCGGCAAGTGCCATAAATTTTTTTGCCAGCTCTTTTCGCGAGAATTGTTCATAAATACTTTTTTTAAGCATAAGTTGATTTTGCTGATAGAGGTTGAAAAAATCTGATAGGGTTGATTTAATCTTTTCAGTATCATTAAAAACTGCATATTCTCCTGAAAAGCTCTCTTTTATAATCTTTTCACAATCTGCACCTGAAGGGCCAATAGCTAAAATTGGTCTTTTTACAGCAAGATATTCATACATTTTCCCCGGTAAATTTCCTGTAGCTTTTGGAGTGTTATTTATTGGCAATAATAAAATTTGCGATTTTGCCAGATAGTCTATACCTTTTTTATGTGGAAGATGTTTGATTGGGGTAAGATTATCAGTGAGGTTATTTTTTTCAATATCTTTTAACACGGAATTATCGGTTTGCCCTATTAAGTATATACGAAGCTTATCTTTGAATTGTGGGTTTTCATGTGAAAGAGAGCTGAGTGCTGCCCAGAGTGAAGGAGGGTTTCTGTCTCTGTTAAATGATCCGAGGTGTGTAATGGAGAACTCATCATTGTTTGGGGCAGGAAGATTTATAAAATTCTCGGGGTCATATCCATTATAAACGACTTCTACGGGCTTGTCAGTCTTTTTTTGAAGGTCTTCAGCCCAGGATGGGCTTACCGTAACTATTTGGTCTGCTGTTTTGAGAACTTGCAGTTCAAGTGAATGATGTTTTTTATCAGCCCGCCTTGATAGCCGCAGTCCGGAATAAAAATCAATGTCTGTCCAGGGATCCCGGAAATCGGCAATCCAGTTGATATTTAATTTTTTTTTCAAACCTAATCCGATCAGATGCATACTGTGGGGCGGGCCGGTTGTAATCATTAAATCAATATGGTTTGGTTTTAAAAATCCTGACAGATATTTTATTGAGGGTTTAATCCAAAATTTTCTTGGGTCGGGGATAAGAAAGTTACCTCTTATATATACAGATATTTTATCCCTCAGGTTGCCTGATGAAGCTTCTGAAATATAACCCGGCTTGAATTTTTCTTTTGATTGCTTGCCGGTTATTTTCCTATATATATTATAAGGTTCCCAGATTGTTGTTTTGATAGTTTTTATTTCAGGATGGACATCTTTGAGTAAGCTGTTATCAATTACGGAAGGGTCAGGATTTTCGGGAGTATAGATGATAGGTTGCCAACCGTTTTCGGGGAGGTATTTTGACATTTTCAGCCACCTCATTACTCCACCGCCACCACTTGGAGGCCAGTAGTATGTTATTATTAATACCTTTTTCATTATGATAATCAGCTTTTTGCTTTAGGTTATAATTTTTCAAATAATTTTTTCATACTTACTTTTTCTCCGATTATTTTGCCGATTTTATTTGTTGGAATTCTCTCCTGCTCCATACTGTCGCGATAACGAATGGTTACTGTATCGTCATCTTTTGTCTGATGATCAACAGTAATGCAAAAAGGCGTTCCTATTGCATCCTGTCTCCGGTATCTTCTTCCGATCGAATCTTTTTCATCGTACTGGCAGTTAAAATCAAATTTCAGATTGTCTATTATTGCTTCTGCTATTTCCGGTAAGCCATCTTTTTTAACCAAAGGCAATACTGCAAGCTTCACCGGGGCAAGTGCAGGGGGGAGCTTAAGTACTACCCGCAAATCTTTTTCAAGTTTTTCTTCAAACAGGGATGCAGAAATCACCTGCAAAAACATACGGTCTATACCAATTGAGGTTTCAACCACATATGGGATATAAGATTCATTTGATTCAGGATCGAAATAACGAATTTTTTTTCCTGAATATTTTTCATGCTGAGACAGGTCAAAATCTGTACGCGAATGTATTCCTTCTACCTCTTTAAAACCAAACGGGAATTTATACTCCACGTCAACAGCAGCATTTGCATAGTGTGCAAGTTTTTCATGCTCATGGAATCTATAGTTTTCATCGCCAAATCCAAGGGCAAGATGCCAATTCATTCTTATATTTTTCCATTTTTCAAACCAATCCAATTCAGTACCCGGTTTTACAAAAAGTTGCATCTCCATCTGTTCAAACTCCTTCATCCTGAAAATAAATTGTCTTGCAACTATTTCATTCCTGAATGCTTTCCCTATTTGAGCTATTCCAAAAGGGATTTTCATTCTGCCGCTTTTTTGAACATTAAGATAATTGACAAAGATACCTTGTGCTGTTTCGGGACGAAGAAATATTTTCATTGCACCATCGGCAGTAGAGCCCATCTCAGTGGAAAACATAAGGTTGAATTGTCGCACATCCGTCCAGTTACAGGTTCCGGAAACAGGGCAAACAATCTTCTGATCAATTATGATCTGTTTTAATTCATTCAGGTCGTTGTCATTAAGTGCTTTGGAAAACCGTTTATGAAGCTGGTCAAATTTTTCCCGGTTTGCCAGTATACGCTGATTAGTTGCCCTGAACTGCAATTCATCAAACTTGTCACCAAAACGTTTACGGGCTTTTTTTATCTCTTTATCTATTTTAGCTTCATATTTTGCTAATTGCTCTTCAATCAGAACATCAGCGCGGTATCTTTTTTTTGAATCTTTATTGTCAATTAAAGGATCGTTAAATGCATCTACATGGCCGGAAGCCTTCCATATTTGCGGGTGCATAAATATAGCTGAATCAATCCCTACAATATTTTCATTGAGAAGCACCATACTGTCCCACCAATATTTTTTTATATTGTTTTTTAATTCCACGCCATACTGGCCATAATCATAAACTGCACTAAGTCCGTCATATATTTCACTTGACTGAAAAACGAATCCATACTCTTTGCAATGCGCTATTAATTTTTTAAAAATATCTTCCTGTAACATATATCTGTTTTAAAATAAGTCTTAAAAATGGAATTTTATTGTTAATTTATTTATGTGAAAGGCGGTATGGTTAATATTTTTACTCAACCTCTTCAAAGTCTATATATTCACCTTTTAATTTTTCATCTGAACCATTTTGTTTTCTGCTATATTCAATAGTGACCTCTCCCTCTTTTTTCCCGGAACGCTCACGTTGTTTATGTTGCTCATTCATCTCATGCTGTATCTTTTTAATTTTACTTTCTACTATATTGGGTAATAGATAGCGGGTGAATAATTTGACAACATAATAAATGATTGTTATGAGTATTAAAGTTCTGAATATGCCTACAATACTTAAAGTGATAAATAAAGTCATAAATTTCAATTTATTGTGTTTCAAATAAAAAATTAATACCAAAGCACAAATTTACATGTTTTGAGGCAGTTGGGTTAATAATTCCAAAAATATTATTGGTTGTTAAGAAAAGTTGTGATCTTTTTAATGTAGAGCTGATTGCAAATCCGGGATAAACAGATTTTAAATTATGTAGTGATATATTTCCTGCAACTTCTGTTTTTTTGCTTAATGACCGGCTGGCATAAATAGTTAAGAAGTTTGAAAAAAACTCATTATAATATATAATTTGGTCTGCTATTCCGCCTCTTATTTTCTCTGATAATTTATATTCAGCACTGATATTCAGCTTGAAGGGGAGTTTTTCTATTTCACGAAATACTCCATTTTTTACAGTGATAATATATGAAACCGAATCCATGAACTTTTTTATGGCTTCTCTGGGTTCAACATACTTTGCCCGGTACGGGTCTACCGATTGATAAAGCGAATCTTCTGAATAACTGATCGGCCGGGAAAATTCTATATCATACAGGTTTTTTTTATAACCTGTAAATCCTATATCGGTGATACTTAAAGAAATTTCAGAGAACCGGTCGGGGCGAAATATTATACCGGCATCAAAAGCTAATCCTAAATTTCTTGCACCAAAAAAATAGTCGGCCGGTTTCATATTTATATCAAAATTAGAAAAATTAAATATTGTATCTCTTTTATGGATAAAGGGGCCTGAAAATTTATATGAACCATCTACCATTATATTAAGGTTTTTTTCATTTTGATCAGAATCAATTGAAAGATTGATATCTCTTGCATTGAAAAGCAGTTTGCCGAATAAAAATTTTATACGCACACCGGCATCTGATTTTTCTGATATTTGTTTTGAGAAGCCCGGTGCCACCTCCCTGAAATAGTTTAAATAAAATGAAGCATCTCCAAAGTTTTCATAAGATCCGTAAAATTCCCGGATGCCATCGCGCAATATTTTTATTATTTCGCGATTAAATGAAATTTCCGAAAAATTTCTTTCTGAAACAGAGAGGCTGTATGTAAATTCATTGTGTTTAAGACTTGCAAAGAACAGGGATATTCCGGTTGCAGCTTTTGCTGCTCCCCGTTCATCCAAAATATTGTAAAAATTGTTTAAATCATAGTTGAAATTGTTAAAAAACAGTGAATTAAAAGGTACATTTGATTTAGCAATACCATAGATTCCCGACAAAACCGGTATTCCTACAACCAACTTTTCCGTTTTATTTTGATAGGCCGGATTATAAAGGGTTGACTGGGGTATATCCGGCAGCAGGTAAGATGGAATTACCTCTTGTGCATTTGCTACTGAAAATATGAGGCACAATTGCATAATCAGTACAGAAATTGCTTTTATTTTTCCGGAATAAAACATTTCAGTCAATATTAAACAAAAATAGCCATTTGTCGTTAAAATTTAATTCCCGTTCAGAAATATCAGATAGAGTCTTTTTTTTAAATGGTAACAGTTAATATATTTTAACTTTATGTAATAATCTGTCCGGCGAATAATATCAGTTAAGTTTGCTAATTTTGTAACATGAAGTTAATTATTCACTCAGTTGAAAAAGATATAGATTAATAAAGCATAAAACAATGAATTGGAAAAAGCTTTTTATAAGTGCCCTGATAATTGTAATTGCCGGACTTGGATTTTACAGTTTTAATCAGGATGATAAAAATTTCGAATTGGCTAAAAACCTTGAAATATTTTATAGTTTATTCAGGGAATTAAATATGTTTTATGTAGATGAAGTAAATCCGGGAAAGTTGGTAAAAACCAGTATCGATGAAATGTTAAAATCTCTTGACCCATACACCAATTTTATCTCTGAAGACCAGATGGAGGATTTTAGATTTATGACCACAGGAGAATATGCGGGAATAGGAGCTTTAATTGGTAATCAAAATGGAAAAATTGTGATTTCGGAGCCTTATGAAGGATTTCCGGCTCAGAAATTTGGGCTTAAGGCAGGCGATATTATACTTGAAGTGGAAGGAAAGTCTACAAAAGACATGACTACCGAAGATGTCAGTAATCTTTTAAAAGGTCCTGCAAAGAGAGCCGTTAAGATAAAATTACAGAGACCGGGCGAGAAAAAGCCATACGTAGTAGATGTCATTCGGGAAAAAATAACTATTGAAGCTGTTCCATATTATGGAATGCTAAATAATAATATTGCATATATAAGGCTATCAAATTTTACGGCAAATTGCAGTGAAGAGGTGAAAAAAGCATTTTTGGAACTTAAAAAAAACAAACCTGATGCTTTGGTGTTAGATATGAGGTCTAATCCCGGAGGGTTACTTCAGGAGGCTGTAAAAATGGTAAATATGTTTGTACCGGGAGGAGCTGAAATTGTAAGCACCAAAGGTAAGGTAAAGCAGTGGGACAAAGCTTATAAAGCTACTGACACACCTCTTGATACAACAATAAGAATTGCCGTGTTAACCAATAGTTCGTCTGCATCTGCTTCTGAAATTGTTGCCGGGGCGATTCAGGATCTGGACAGAGGCTTAGTTATAGGTTCACGTACATTTGGGAAGGGTTTGGTGCAGACAACCCGTGATTTGAGTTATAATACAAAATTAAAAGTAACTACTGCAAAATATTATATCCCAAGTGGAAGATGCATTCAGGCACTTGACTATTCCAGCAGGAATGAGGATGGCAGTGTTGGGCATGTCCCCGATTCACTGATTTCTGAATTTAAAACCAAAAAAGGAAGGATAGTATACGACGGAGGAGGTATAATTCCGGATATAGTGATTGAGCCGGAACAGTTGAGTAATCTTAGCGTTGCTTTACTCACAAAATTTATGATCTTTGATTTTGCAACCGGGTTTTCAAATGAAACCGAATCTATCGAGGATCCGGGGCAGTTTGTTATCAATAATGCTGTTTATAGCCGGTTTGCCCAATTTTTAAAAGATAATAATTTTCAATATGAATCTGAATCGGAGCATCTTTTAAAAGAGTTGGAGAGAGCTGCAAAAGAGGAGAAGTATTACAGTTTGGCTGAAAATGATATAGAAAATCTGAAAAAGAGGCTTGAACCACATCTTGATAAAGATCTTGAAGTTTTTAATAAGGAGATTAAAAGTTTGCTTAAAAATGAGATAGTTTCCCGTTTTTATTATCAGAAAGGAGCAATTAAATCATCTATCGGAGAGGATAGGGTAATTCAGACTGCTATTGATAAATTAAGTACGGATATGGCTTATAATTCATATTTAGAACCCGGGATTGTTATCACGATGGATAAAAAATAAACTTTTCTGTATCTGATTGTATTACTCTTTTTTTAATCTTAAAGCATTTGATATAACTGAAACTGAACTGAAGCTCATGGCAGCTGCAGCTATCATCGGGCTAAGGAGTATACCAAAAAAAGGGAAAAGTATACCTGCGGCCACAGGTACCCCCAATGCATTGTAGGCAAAAGCAAAAAACAGGTTTTGTTTAATATTGCGCATCACTTTATGACTCAACTCTCTTGCTTTAACTATTCCGTTAAGGTCTCCTTTTACCAAAGCTATTTTTGAACTTTGCATAGCAATATCAGTTCCGTTACCCATTGCAATACCCACATTTGCAAGTTCAAGGGCAGGGGCATCATTTATTCCGTCTCCGGCCATTGCAACTATCCTGCCCTTATCCTGCAGCTCTTTCACTTTGTTAAATTTATCTTCAGGAAGACAATCTGCCTGATACTCATCAATCTTTAACTTTTCTGCAACAGTTTTTGCAGTAAATTTGTTATCACCGGTAAGCATATAGACCCTGATTCCCATTTTTTTCAAAGATTTTATTGCTTTGGCAGAGCCGGGCTTAATAGTGTCGGCTACACTTACAATACCTGCAATTTCATTTTCAATGATAAGGAACATTACGGTTTGACCGGTTAATTGCCACTCTTTGACTCCCTTTTTATGCTCTGCAGATAATTCTATTTTAAAGTCTTCAATCATCCGGCTATTTCCCAATCCTATTTTTTTACCTTTGTAAGATCCTTTTACCCCTTTGCCTGTAACCGATTCAAAATTGTCTACTGCAAATATTTTTATCCCTTTTTCTTTAGCTCCTTTTACAATGGCTTCAGCTACCGGATGCTCACTGTTTGCATCAACAGATGCAGCATAACTCAATACTTCATCATCAGATAATGCTCCAAAAGATTTATACCCTTTAAGGGCCGGTTTACCCTCTGTAATTGTTCCTGTTTTATCTATTATAAGAGTATCAATTTTATTCATATCCTCAATAGCTGCAGCATCTTTAATCAAAACCCCTTCACGGGCCATCCGTCCCGTTCCCACCATTATCGACATAGGAGTTGCCAGTCCCAAAGCACAGGGGCATGCAATAATCAGAACAGCTATTGCATTTATAAAAGCATAAACATAAGCCGGTTCGGGTCCCCAAAGGGCCCATACTCCAAATGTAAGCAAGGCAATGCTTATTACAATTTGCACAAAATAACGGGATGCTATATCAGCAAGTTTCTGTATTGGCGCTTTTGTAAGGCTTGCCCGGTTAACCATTTCAACTATATGTGCCAGCAGTGTGTCCGAACCAACCTTTTCTGCTTTCATCAGGAAAGTGGTCTTTCCGTTAATTGTTCCTCCCGTAACATGGTCGTGGGTTGTTTTATCAACCGGAATCGGCTCGCCGGTAATCATACTTTCGTCAATTACTGCTGTTCCTTCGGTAATAATTCCATCAACAGGTATTTTTTCGCCGGGCTTCACTCTCAGGATATTTCCAACAACCACTTTTTCCAAAGGGATCTCTCTGTCTTCTCCGTTATTTACTAATCGCGCAACAGGAGGTATGAGGCTTAACAATGCTTTTATTGCAGTATTAGCCTTACTGTGTGCTCTTAGCTCAAGTACTTGCCCCAGTAACACAAGTGTCAGGATTACTGCTGCTGCTTCAAAATAGAGATGAACATTTCCGTCACTGTCTTTAAACTGTATGGGGAACAGATCCGGTATGAAAAGGGCAACAACACTGAATATGTATGCAGCTCCAACCCCTGCCGATATGAGAGTCCACATATTTGGTGACCTCCTGTACACCGAGTTAATGCCTCTTTTAAAAAAATCACGGCCGGTATAAAAAATTATTGGAGTTGTTAAAATAAACTGGAAAAATCCCCAAAATTTTTTCGAAGCGATTGCTTCAGGATTTAAAAAATTTACCATATCCGACATGGCGATTATGAAAACAGGAATAGTTAAGGCCAGAGAAAGCCAGAGTTTGCCGGCCATCTTTTTCCAGGCCTCTTTTTCTTCATTGCCTCTTGCTTTATCGGGAATCAAAGCCATTCCGCATTTAGTGCAATTTCCGGGATGATCCTGTTTTATTTCAGGATGCATCGGGCAGTAATATATTAGCGCTGATTGGGGTACAGGCTCATTTTTGATAAGGCTCATGCCACATACAGGGCAATCGCCCGGCTGCATATAATATTTATCACCTTCGCATCGCATTGGGCAATAGTAGTTCCCTTCTGTTGAAACAAACACTTTTTTTTCTGAATGATCACTTTTGTGATCACAACATGCTGATCCCTTTTTCATATTCACTTTGCATAAAATATTGATACCGGCACAATTTTTTATATACTTTCAGATGTTAAAAGTTTATAAAATAGTTGTTACAAATAACTGAATTTTAATTTTTATGGTAAAAGTTTGATAATCGTTCAAGTATAACATCTTCAGAACAAGATTTGTTCGGATGTGCAGTAACAGCTCTTAACCATTTGCCGCTAACTCCTGCTCATTAAGTATCAGCTGGTTATCCATAAGATCTTGTAATGTTGTTGATTTGAAATAGTTGATGATTAAACTATTAAGATTACCCCAGAATTTACGCATGGCACAATAACTTTCCCTTTTACAGTGCACATTACTTGAAAGGCAATTAATTACACAGATACCCGGTTCAAAAGCGCTGTGTATTTCCAGCATGGTAATTTCAGAAGGTTTGCGAGTCAGAATATAACCGCTTCTTTGTCCTCCTGCTTTTGTTATTAGCCCGGCTACCCTCAAAGCACCAATAATTTGATCAAGATACTTATAGGATATACTTTGATTTTCAGCAATCTCTTTTTGATAGATACCACTGTCAACATCATTTAATGCAATTTCCAACATTGCCCTTATGCCATATCGTATTTTTGTGCTAAATCGCAAAATAAACTATTTTAATTAGAAAGATATTGCAGCTTCAATTACAGGTCCGTTAAATTTTCCCCCGTCAATAACACCATGTGCCCGGCCATCATATTTTTGTGTTACATAATCTAATTTAATCAATACATTATTAACCATATACCATCCGCCTCCTAAATTGATTCGTTCCACAGTTGATCCGTTATTATCCGACACTTTGTTAAATCGTGTTCCAATGTAAAATGAACCTAATCTGTATATTGCCTGAAGGGCTGTCTGCGTAAAATGTTGGTCAGCATTGTTTTTAACTCCCTTCATTGATTCAAAGATACCAAAAACTTCCAATCCGTGATATTTTGCAAATAAATTTGCCATATAACTATTCATTTGAGTCTGGCCGCTTCCGGGTGTCCAGCGACCTGAGTTAAAATTATCACCGGTAGCCGTAATGGCCTGCATAACGCTGTAATATCTTGCCCCGGCACGGTCACCGCCCCATAAATAAGCTCCGCTATGGCCTTCGCCAACGTGAAAGCCTGAAAGTGAAGCCCGGATCCTCAGATTATTATTGATATTTTTATCATAAGCCAACTTCCAGTTGAAAACCAGGTCTTCTCCAATATTATTACCTGTTCCGTAACTTACACGACCATTATTGGCTCCGATCAGGGCAAGAAAGCCGTTATTCCTGAACATTATTTCCATTCCGGGATTGGTTGTATAAGCATCCATAACCCAACTGCCAACAAAGGGATTATTAAGGACAGATGCATTGTTACTGCGAAAATAGTGAGCATCTCCGTAATTGGGCATCATTACTCCCGCCTTGATAGTAAGATACTGCATAATATTGTCAGTAACAGGTAAAAAAGGTAATTTGTCAATCGTCAGATAACCCCCTTCAACCCATGCCTCATTGTGATGCCGGGATGACATATAGTTATTTATGAACAGTACTATTCCCGGGGCTAATGAGGCTGTGATGCTGAGGTTTGCCGTTGGAAGGTTGAAATTGTTTTTCAGATCGATCAACTCAACAGGAGCTTCATGATCAATTGCCTGAAACTGTATGGCAAAATCACCTCCTACTTTCACTTCAACTTTATTAAAATTATCTGTGTTAGGCTTTGGCTTTTCAAATTGTTGTGAAATAGAGGTTAAGCTTATCAGTATAAGGCATATAAATATTAACGGTTTTTGCATATGTTAAAATTTTTGTATTGTTGGTTATTCATATTTAGTCAATTCCTGTGAACTTAGATTAAATTCAAAATTGAATTTTACCACAACTTCATCACCTGATTTAAGAGCCCCCATCATAGCTGTCGGAGGTTTTATATTAAAATCCGACATTTTTAATGGTACTTTGCCGGATATTTTAAACCGGTCGGCAGTGATAAAAGCTAAATTACAGGGGAAAACCGCCTCTTTTGTAACCCCTGCAATTGTAAGTATTCCGTTAACAACTCCATTGTTATTGCTTAGCCTGACATTTTTTTGAGGGTTGACTGAAAAATTAATTTCGGGATGTTGCTCCTCTTTTAATGCTTTGTAAGTTTTATTATCCATTATTTTATTACCACTGCTGATCCCGGCTACCGGACATATAAATTCAACCAGATTAACAGAAATACTATTGCCCGGATCGATTTGCAATAAAGCTTCAGAATGGAAATTTGAAGCTTCCATCTCCCAGTCATGAATTGAAGAAGTACCTGCTATTTGTAAAGAACTACTTTCTGATAATAACTTGAAAAGATTCTGAGAATATAACCCGGCTGTTGCAATTAGCAATATTGAGCTGAGTATCAGGGCTTTTAATTTAATTGTTTCCATTGTACGATAGTTGTTTAATTATTAATCCTATTAATCCTATAATATTAGTAGGACTAAATTAATAATATAATTTGAAATCTCTGAATTTTTATTTTATATTATCAGGCAGAATTAATAAATTATTAAGCCACCAAATAGGATACTTCATTTTTTATATGAACCCGGTGGTTTTTTTCGTGTAATCCGGATGACTTAATTTTTTTGAAATGAGGAGAAAGTTTTTTTATTGTCTGTTACTTTTTGGTGCAGTAATTCCTTTTTGTTCATGCGGGCAAGCTGATGATTCATTTTTTATTTTAAGGCAGAAAATGGTTGATACACAGATTGAAGCACGGGGGGTTTCCGATAAAAAGGTTCTTGAGGCCATGCTTAAGGTTGAAAGGCATAAATTTGTTTTGCCACAATATATCCCTTTTGCATATAACGATTCGCCCCTTCCCATTGACGAAGGGCAGACTATCTCGCAGCCATATATTGTTGCATTTATGACAGAGGCCTTGAAGCTTAAAAAAAATGACAAAGTTTTGGAAATTGGAACCGGGTCGGGATACCAGGCCGCTATTTTGGCTGAAATTTGTGATTCTGTTTTTACCATTGAAATTTTTGATAAACTTGGAGTAAAAGCTGAGAAGCTTTTTAAAAAGTTGGGGTATGATAATATCCAATGCCTTATTGGCGACGGGTATTTGGGATGGCCTTTATATGCTCCGTTTGATGCAATTATTGTCACTTGTGCACCTGAACGGATACCCGGGCCTTTGCAGGAGCAACTTGCAGAAGGGGGCAGAATGATTATACCCGTAGGTAAAGATCCTGTTCAGCACTTGATTATATTAACAAAAAAGAGCGGTAAAATCAGGGAACGCAATATTTTACCGGTTCGTTTTGTTCCGATGGTGTCACCTGATGGTAAAAGGTATTGATTTTCTGAAAATTATATTGTCAATATAAATCATTCTGTTTTGAATGCATCTCCTCTTTTCCGGCTGCTTAGCTTTATCAAGAGAATTTATCCGAAGGTTATTTTATATTTTATTTCAAAGTATTCAATTAAGTGAATAGATAGGCCTGCATAATCCAATAATTCTTTTATTTTCGCATTTCTTTAGGCAAAAATTATGTGGCTGAAAGTATCCGGAATTATTCTTAGAAATAAAATACTTTTACTCAGCATTTTATTTACCATTACAGTTTTTTTAGGGTTTTATGCTTCTAAAGTGGAGATGTCGTATGAATATGCATCACTATTGCCACGAAAGGATCAGGCATATAAAGATTATAGAAAATTTGTAGATATATTTGGTGAAGAGGGAAACCTGATAGTTATAGGAATACAGGACCATGATTTTTTTCAGATCGACAGGTTTAAGAGATGGAGAATGTTATGTGACGAGCTTGCTGAGGTTGATGGAGTTGAGAATTTATTGTCTGTATCAAATTCATATAATCTGATAAAAAACAGTGAAAAGCATAAATTTGAAATTGTGGAGGTGTTTCCTGATAGTATTGATAATCAGGAAGGTATAGATTTATTGTCAAAAAAGTTTAAAACTCTTCCCTTTTATAAAAATACCCTTTACAATCCGGAAACTGATACTTATCTTTTGGCAATTACTGTTAACAAAGAGAGAATGCATACCCGTGAAAGGGAGAAGATGATACGTTCAATCAAACGGATTTGTGAAAAGTTTGAAAAAGAGCAGGGCGAAGATCTGCATTATTCCGGATTGCCCTATATCAGGGTAGTTAACTCAATTAAAATAAAAAAAGAGTTATATCTGTTCAGTATATTGGCACTGACTATCTGTATCATTGTTCTTTTTGTTTTTTTCAGATCATTTAAGGCTGTAATTGTACCTGTTCTGATAGTACTTACAGGAGTTGTATGGGCCATGGGAATGTTATCTCTATTTGGATATAAAATAACTCTCCTTACAGGTATGATCCCCCCTTTGTTAATTGTAATAGGTATCCCCAACAGTATATACATGCTGAATAAGTTTCATCATGAATATATGAATCATGGAAATAAAATTAAAGCTCTTCAAAGGGTTATTATGAAAATCGGAAATGCAACATTTCTTACTAACCTTACAACAGCATCAGGATTTGCTACATTTATCATTGTAAAAAGCGATATTTTAAAGCAGTTTGGGATAATTGCCTCTTTGAATATAATGGGATTGTTTTTACTCTCTTTACTCCTTATTCCTATAATTTTCAGCTCTATCGGCCCTCCCTTGCCAAGACATGTAAGTCATCTTGATAACCGTATGGTGTCCGGGATCATAAGATACCTTATTTATATTACAGGGCACCACAGGAAAAAAGTTTACTTTTCGGCAGTTGCAGTGTTGTCATTGGGCATTTATGGCATTACACTTATGAAAAGTTCAGGTTATATGGTAGATGATATTCCCGAAAGTGACCCTGTTTATAAAGACCTTAAATTTTTTGAGTCAAATTTTGACGGATTGATGCCACTTGAAATTATGGTAGATACAAAAAAACCGGGAGGAGTGCTTCAATTGGCTACATTCAATAAGTTAGAGCAACTTGAGAATAAATTGTCCTGTTATCCGGAGCTTTCATCACCCCTTTCATTGCTGAATCTTCTTAAATTCTCCAAACAAGCTTTTTATAATGGCAGGGAGGCATATTACAGTTTGCCAAACAGCAGGGAGATCAATTTTATAATGCAATATGCAGCAATAGGTGAAAAGGATTCAGGGCTGTTACATTCATTTATGGATAGTGCAAAGCAGGTTACAAGAGTCAGTTTACGCATGAAAGACATGGGTACTAAGTATATGGAAGAGTTCAACCATGAATTCCATATAGTTATAGACTCTATTTTTTCTCCCGATCAATATGATGTAACAGTAACCGGTTCAAGTGTAACATCTTTTAAGGGCACTCAATATCTTTTGAAAAACCTTTTTTCAAGTCTTGGATTAGCGGTTTTATTGATTTCTGCATTTATGGCAACAATGTTCTCATCATGGAGAATGGTTTTACTCTCCTTAACCCCCAATATTATACCTCTTATTTTCACTGCTGCTTTTATGGGTTTTTCAGGAATCCCGATAAAAGCATCTACAATATTGGTTTTTAATATAGCCTTTGGCATCTCTGTTGATAATACAATTCATTTTCTTGCTAAGTACAGATTGGAACTTAAAGCAACAAATCGGGATATAAGACGCTCTGTTGTATTGGCAATGAGAGAAACAGGAGTAAGTATGATATATACTTTTGTAGTTCTCTTTTTTGGCTTTGGAATTTTTGCTTTTTCAGGTTTTGGGGGAACTGTGGCAATGGGTGTTTTGGTTTCCATGACTCTTTTTGTGGCAGTGACCTCTAATTTAATACTTCTTCCATCACTTATAACAGGACTTGACAGACTGACTACTACTAATGCTTTTGTTAATCCTCTGTTGGATATTCACACAAATGGGCAGAATAATGAATCTGAAGAACTTAATGTTGTTGAAAATGTTAAATTTGAGTCATGAAACAATATTTGGTTAAAGAATTGCAAAGTATAGTTAACAGCGGGATTGAAAAGCAATTATCGGAATTGACCCATATTGAGCCGTCAATGTTATATAAACCGATGATATACTCATTGCAGATGGGAGGAAAAAGATTAAGGCCCATACTTTTACTTCTCAGCTATAATATTTTTTCGGATGATTTATCACAGGCGCTGCCCGCAGCAGTATCAGTTGAAGTTTTTCACAACTTTACCCTTTTACATGATGACATAATAGATAAATCAGAAATCCGGCGCCATTTACCTTCCGCTTATATAAAGTTTGGAGAAAATAATGCTATTCTTTCAGGAGATGCAATGGCTTTTTTATCTTACCGTATTTTGAATGAATGTGCGTCAGACAGGGTAATTGATATAATAAATCTTTTCACTGCCACGGCAATTGAGGTATGTGAGGGGCAGCAATATGATATAGATTTTGAAGATTGCGCTGAAATAAGCGAATCTGATTACTTTGAAATGATCCGATTAAAAACTGCAGTTTTAATCGGATATTGTTTAAAGGCAGGTGCCATGCTGGGTCTGGCTGACATTGAAATATGCAATCAGCTATATAATTTGGGTATCAGTTTGGGAATGGCATTTCAGTTGCAGGATGATCTGCTTGATATATATGGTTCGCAGGAGTTGCTGGGGAAAAAAATAGGCAACGATATTACAGGTAATAAAAAAAACTACTTGCTGGTAAAAGCATTTGAAATAGCAGGAAAGGATATTAAATCTGAATTGGCAGGCTGGCTTTTAACGTCAGGACAAAATGAACAGGAAAAGATAAATGCAGTTATTGACATTTACAATAAATTGTCTGTTAAAAGTATAACTGAAAATAAGATCGAATACTATTTTAACAAAGTATTTTCCATTCTGGAAAGTTTACCATTGGATAAAAGCTTAACAGTGCAGCTGAAGAACTTAATTTCAGGCTTACAGGTGCGTAAATATTAAAACTTTAACTCTTATTTGATATTTTTGCACTTTTAATGCAAAACATCAATAATTTTGTGCAACTTCTTTGTTTAAATATTTGAAAAAAGATGAATCGGAAGAAAGGTAGGATAATCCAGGTTATTGGTCCTGTGATTGATGTTAGCTTTGAAAAAGAGAGTGATGAACTGCCGTCGATCTATGACGCATTGGAGATTGCCAGGGAAGGAAAGGATAACTTGGTTATTGAATGCCAGCAGCATATCGGAGAAAATACAATTCGCTGTATTTCGATGGATTCAACCGACGGATTAACCAGGGGAATGGAAGTTATATCCATGGGAAAGCCAATTATAATGCCAAAAGGCGAAGCTGCATTAGGGCGCTTGCTCAATGTTGTCGGAGATTCGATAGATGGGTTGGAAAGATTGCCTAAAGAGGGGCTGAGGATTCATAATGACCCTCCGAAATATGAAGATCTGCTTACAGAAACGGAAGTCTTATTTACCGGGATTAAGGTTATTGATCTTATTGAACCTTATGCTAAAGGGGGAAAGATCGGATTGTTTGGAGGAGCCGGTGTTGGAAAGACAGTGCTGATACAGGAATTGATCAATAATATTGCTTTGGCACATAGTGGTTTATCAGTGTTTGCCGGCGTTGGTGAACGTACTCGTGAAGGTAATGACCTTTTACGTGAAATGATTGAGGCCAATATTGTTGACTATGGTGATGAATTTAGAAAATCGGTAGAAGCTGGTGGGTGGGATCTCTCCAAAGTTGATATGGAAAGGGTAAAAAAGTCTAAACTTGCAATGGTTTTTGGTCAGATGAATGAGCCTCCGGGAGCAAGGGCAAGGGTTGCACTTTCCGGACTTGCTATTGCTGAAAGCCTGCGCGACAGCGGAGGGGTAAGCCAAAGCGGCCGCGATATTCTTTTTTTTATTGACAATGTATTTCGTTTTACTCAGGCAGGTTCTGAAGTATCTGCCCTCCTTGGGAGAATGCCTTCAGCAGTGGGCTACCAGCCAACACTTGCCACAGAAATGGGAATTATGCAGGAGAGGATCACTTCAACAAAATATGGTTCAATTACTTCAGTACAAGCTGTATATGTACCTGCTGATGACCTAACCGACCCTGCTCCGGCAACAACCTTTGCCCATCTTGATGCCACAACAGTTTTAAGCAGGAAAATTGTGGAATTGGGAATATACCCTGCAGTAGATCCACTTGATTCAAGTTCAAGGATTCTTACTCCTGATATTGTGGGAGAGGAGCACTATACTTGTGCCCAGAATGTGATTCAATTACTTCAGAGATATAAAGAACTGCAGGATATTATTGCTATATTGGGTATGGATGAATTATCAGAAGAGGATAAATTAGTGGTTCATCGTGCCAGGCGTGCTCAAAGATTTCTATCGCAGCCTTTCTTTGTTGCTTCTCAGTTTACAGGGTTAGAAGGTAAATTAATACCTATTGCAGATACGATTAAAGGATTTAATGCCATACTTAACGGAGATGTAGATAAATATCCGGAAGCAGCTTTTAATCTTGTAGGAACAATTGAAGAAGCTATTGAAAAAGGGGAAAAGTTACTTTCCGGTAATTAACTATTTTATGTCTATGTTTCTTGAAATTATTTCTCCGGATAAACTTATATACGAAGGTAACGTAAAGCGTGTCCGATTGCCCGGGAGTAAAGGTCTTTTTGAGATTTTAAAAAATCATGCGCCTATTATTTCAACAATGGAAAAGGGTGTGATCAGAGTAATTGATGAAGAGGATAAAATAACTTCTTTTAAGGTTGAAGGAGGCATTGTAGAAAATAAAAACAATAAAATAATTATATTGGTTGAATCAGTTAAATAATAAATTAAAGTTTTTAGTTATACGATTCAGCTCAATAGGAGATATCGTACTTACGTCGCCCTTGGTCAGATGCCTGAAACAACAGGTTGAGGGTGCCGAGATATATTTTCTGACAAAAAAAGAATATTTTCCCGTGCTAAAATCAAATCCTTATATATTTAAAGTGTATGAATATCCGGGCACACCGGGAAAATTTATTTCACATGTTGCAGACACACAATTTGACTATATTATTGACCTTCAGAATAATCGCTTGAGTAAGATTATTAAATTGAGATTGAAATTACCGGCATTTACTGTTAATAAATTAAATATACTTAAGTTTATTTATACCCGGCTAAAAATTAATCTGCTGCCTCAGTTGCATATTGTTGATCGTTACATGGATACTGTTTCACTATTTGATGTTGAAAATGACCGGAAGGGGCTTGATTTTTTTATTTGCGGAGATGGAGAATGCAAACTTCCCCCGGCTTGTAATGATGGTTATATAGCCTTTGTAATCGGAGGGACATATTTCACTAAAAAACTTCCGGCTGAAAAAGTTGCTGCCATTTGCAGAAGTATTGATTTTCCGGTTGTCCTTATAGGGGGAAACAGAGAGCGGGAAGCCGGAGAAATTATTATGGCGGGATCAAAAGGAAATGTATTTAATTATGTTGGAAAGGGAACAATCAATGAATCGGCAATACTGGTGCGCGATGCCAGATTGGTTTTGACAAACGATACCGGTTTTATGCATATTGCTGCTGCATTTAAAAAGAAGATCCTCTCTTTTTGGGGCAACACGGTTCCTCAGTTCGGCATGTATCCCTATATGGCTGATCCTGTATCAACAATGGTTGAAGTGAATAATCTTAAATGCAGGCCATGCTCCAAGCTTGGTTATCAGAAATGCCCAAGGAGACATTTCAGATGTATGAACGATATTGATTTGAGTGTGGCGGTTGACTGGATTTATAAAAACTTTTAATTTAAATCCCGGAAAATGCATTGTTAAGCCTGTTTAACCCTTCTGCAAGAACACTACGCGGACAACCGATGTTGAGCCGCATCCATCCGTTGCCTTCAATACCGAAACCGGCTCCGTTGTTCAGGCCTACTTTAGCTTTATCGACTATTAGCTTTGTAAGCTCTTTGCCATCCATTCCATATTCCCGGAAATCCAGCCATACTAAATAAGTAGCTTCAGGATTCATAACCTTTACTTCCGGCAGGTTATTATTGAAAAATTTTTTCAAATAGAGATAGTTATTCCATAGATAATCCAAAAGCTGGTTCAGCCATTCATCGCCATATGAATATGCAGCCTCCAAGGCAACAGCCCCAAATATGTTGCCCATACCCAGATGGGCAAGATTTAATATTTTTTCAAATTGTTCAAACTTTTTTTTATCAGGTATAATAACCACTGATGTTGTTAGTCCGGCAATATTAAATGTTTTGCTGGGAGCCGACAGAATAATTGAATTTTTTGCGGTCTCCTCCGATACCATAGTTATCGGAATGTGCCTGTTTCCTTTGAATATCAGATCGGAATGTATCTCATCGGAGATTATAAGGATATTGTTTTTATTACAAATAGAGCCAAGCTCTTCCAGTTCTTCATTTTTCCAGACCATACCCCCCGGATTATGCGGATTACAAAGAAGCAGCAATCTGGTTTTTTTATTGATTTGAGATTTCAGGTTATGAAAATCAAAAGTATACCTGTTATTTTTAATTATAAGCGGATTTCTGACTATTTCCCTTCCCGTGCCTTCCACACAGCTAAAAAAAGGTGAGTATACAGGTGGTTGTACAACTACTCCGTCGCCCGGATTTGAGAAGGCTTTTATTGCACATGTTAGTCCGGCAACAACGCCGGGGCTGAAAGAGATCCACTCTTTTTTTATTGACCAGTTATGTCTTCTCTGCATCCAGCCAATTATGGATCTGTAATATGAGTCAGGTTTGAAAGTGTATCCGAATATTTCATGTTCAGCCCTTTTTTTTATCGCATTAACAATAAAGTCAGGGGTTTTGAAGTCGGTGTCGGCTACCCAGAGGGGTAAAATATCAGAAGAGTTGAAAACTTGCTTTCTGGCATCATATTTTAAGGAATTAGTTCCTTCGCGGGGAATAATTTCATCAAAATTGTATTTGCTCATAATATATTATTTTTGCTGTATGACAGCCTGATAAGATCATGTGCCTGCAGCTACAGATATCTTCTTAAGGTATCCCGGGTCACTTTTGTTATTTACTTTCAGAATGAATCCGAACAGGTTTAATCTCATACACATGTCAAAATCTGAAGCGGGAGCCCATTCCTGACTCCGGGGTTCAAAAAACCTTTTTCCCGATCCTTTTTTTACAACGGAGATAATTTTATTGAAATCATTTGGCTGACCGGTTAACTCATTTCTGATATATTCGGCGCAAAGTGTATCCTCATCTACCGGGTAACTGCATTCATAACCCATGCATACGAGTGATACATTTTCCGGATTGGTATTGCGAATATAATTAATGATAGCACCGGCATTTACAAAACTTCCGGTTATGATCTCACAGGCCTTATTGGCAGCAGCAATACCCTGAGTGCCGGAGCTGGTTGTATGGACAATTGTTTTTCCTTTCAACGGGGCTTGTAAAAGGTGTGTTGGTGAATTTCCATAATCGAAACCTTCAGGCTTTTTTTCATTCCGCTCTCCCATCAGCAGGTAATCGGGATTTTCTTTTTTCAGGAGATAAGCTTTTTCTATATTGCCAACCGGAATGATTTTTGCAGCACCCAGGTTAAAAGCATAACATGCCGTAGAGAAAGCACGGAATACATCAATGATAACTGTTAATCCCGTAGCCCTGCGGGCACCTTCAAGAAGTTGTAAAATTTGTATATTCATAAGAAAGGTAAAATTAATTAAAATTAATATTTAACAAAGAACATTTTAACCAACTAATTTGCTGTTAAGATTTAAACTATTTTAAAAGTCTCAAGTCCAAATGAGTAGTTTAATTAATTGAATAATTACAAGTGTATATAAAAATTGAAAATCTGAATAAGGTTTATCCTAACGGGAATTATGCTTTAAAAAGTTTAAATCTCAGCATCTCCAATGGGATGTTTGGCTTGTTAGGCCCAAATGGTGCCGGGAAGTCAACCTTAATGAGAATTTTGGTTACACTTATGAAGCCTTCGAGCGGAAAGGTAACTGTTAATGGCCTTGATCTGGCTAAAAATCGTAAAGAGATAAGAGCTATGCTGGGATACCTTCCTCAGGATTTTAGTTTTTTTTCAAAATTGAAGACTTATGAATTTTTAGATTATGTTGCCCGGTTAGCGGGAATGAAAAATAGCGCAGTTCGCAAAACGGCGGTTGACCGGATGCTCGAAGAGGTCGGTTTATATGAGGCACGCGACAGAAATGCAAATAAGCTTTCGGGAGGTATGAAAAGAAGATTGGGAATTGCACAGGCACTTATTAATAATCCAAAAATTATTATTGTCGATGAACCTACAACCGGTCTTGATCCTGAAGAACGTATACGTTTCAGAAACTTGCTGTCTACTATCAGCGAACAAAATGTCATTATTATTTTATCAACCCATATTGTAGGCGATATCTCAAGTACCTGTCATGATATGGCACTTTTACATGAAGGAGAGCTTGCTTTTTCCGGTTCTCCCGAACAGCTGATAAAAGAAGCTCGCGGAAATGTCTGGCTTATTACCGCTACTGCAACAGAATATATGGAAATTAATGAAAAGTTTCCTGTTATTTCGACCATACCGGTTGATAAGGGTTGGGAGGTTCAGGTAGTTGCTCCCGAAATTAACGGTTATCATGGTAAACAGATTGAGCCTAATCTGGAACATGCATATGTGCATTTTATGGAGAATAAACTTAATCAGTGGTCAAATATTTGAATTTAATAAATCGTAAATAATGATCTCTTTTCATAATATTTTATCGATTGCCAAATATGAGCGCAAAACATTGCTTAGAAGTTGGTTTTTCAGGATATTTGGAGTTTTATCCTTAGGTGTGTTGTTTACGCTTAATCTTGGAATGGTGATTCAGGGTGGCGGAGATCTGGGATGGGCAGTAAGAAGTATACCTTCGTCTATTCCTTACACTAATCTTTTAATTCTTAATGTAGCGCAGGCAATTATTGCAGTATTTTTGGCATCTGATTTTTTGAAACGTGATAAAAAATTGGATACCACAGAGGTTATTTATATGCGTTCAATGACAAACGGAGAGTATGTGATAGGTAAAACCTGGGGTAATCTGCAGGTATTTCTGGTACTTAATATTGCCGTGGTGCTGATGGCGTTAATCTTCAACCTGCTTGCACAGTCAACTTCTGTTAATAAAGAGGCATATTTAATATATCTGTTATTGATTAGTGTGCCCACACTGCTGTTTATAATGGGCCTCTCCTTTTTGCTGATGAGCGTAATTCGTAATCAGGCAATTACTTTTATTATAATATTGGGTTATATAGGTATTACAATTTTCTTATTGGAAGCCCGGTATTACTATATATTTGACTATATGTCTTTTAATATTCCAATGCTGATCTCTGATATTACAGGTATGGGTAATTTTGAGAGGGTGTTGATACACAGAGGAATATACTTTTCTTTTGGAATAAGTTTTATATTTTTAACTATATATCTTTTAAAACGGCTTCCTCAGTCGGAGACAATGACAATATTTTCGCTTATAATTGCAATTATCTTTTTTTGTTTAGGAAGTTGGCTTGGTTATCAGCATATTGCAAGGTTTAAAGCAGATGAGTCTTTAAGAAATGAAGCTGTTGCTTTAAATAATACTTATGTAAAAGAAATATTTCCGGCAACACTTTCACACGACATCTTTCTGGAACATGAAGGTTACTCTGTAAAGGCAGTCTCTCAGATGGTTATTCAAAATGAAAAAGATGATATAATCGATAAACTGATTTTAAGTCTTAACGAAGGATTGGCGGTTAAAACAATTAAGCTGAATGGTAAAGAGATACCTTTTGACAGAAAACTCCATATTATAATTATTGATAAGGATATTGCTCTTGCACCCGGCGAAGAGGCTGCCCTGGAGTTATCATATGAGGGGAAAATAAATGAGACCTTTTGTTATCTTGATATTACGGAAGAAGAGAGACAAAAGAAATACGGGAAATTTGTTTTAAACGTTGATAAAAGGTATGCTTTTGTAACTCCTGATTATGTTTTGCTTACCCCGGAAACAAACTGGTATCCCAAAACCGGCGTTACATACAGTTCGGAAGATGTTAGTTGGAATCATCCCGAGTTTATAAAATTCAGTTTAAAAGTAAATACCGGCAACGGGCTGAGGGCAGTGTCGCAAGGGGAGGTTTCAGAAGAGCCGGGCGGAATATACCGTTTTTCCAATAATGTTCCGCTTACTCAAATTTCCCTGGCCATCGGAAGATATGAAAAGAAGAGTATAAAGAACGATTCAATTGAATATGGCATCTGGCATATTGAAGGGCATGATTTTTTTACAAACAGCCTGCCTGAAATTAAAGATACACTTGCACAGCTGATAAGTGACAGAGTGGGTGATTTTGAAAGAACTTATAATCTTGAATTTGCTTTCAAACATCTTTTTTTGGTTGAAGTGCCTGCTCAGTTTAAATCTTATGAGCGGATTTGGGCCGGGCGTCAGGAGTATGTTCAACCGGAGCTGGTACTTATTCCCGAAAAGGGTTATCTGCTTCGTGAAGCCGACCTTGAGGGGGCCAGGAAAAGAATGGAGCGATGGGGGCGCAGGGGAGATAGCAATATAACTGAAAAGGATAAAGAAATACGGATTATATATGATTTTCTGGGGCTTTTCACAAGGGAACAGTCAATCGGTTTCGGTCCCGGTATGGGAGGTTTTTCATCCGATGAACAGTCAAATCCATATTTTATTTTTCCGATGCTCTATAATTTTCAAAATAATATTCAATCAGACATCTGGCCTATTACAAACCGTATTTTTGAAGCTTATTTGAAAAGTCAATCAAGTGATATGCGCAATGCATTTCGCAGAAATATGCAGGGTATAAGTAAGGATGAGATGGCTAATATTGCATTGCAAGACAGCACTTTCGAGGAAATTTTATCAGATCCGGAGCAAAAAACAATAATTAATAATGTTATAAAATTAAAAGGGGAAGCCCTGTTTTCCAGAATTCAATGGGAAGCCGGCCAGGATAAATTTGAAAGATTTTTAAGAGATCTTTTGAGGAAATATAAATTTAGAAATATCTCTTTCGAACAGTTTGCCGATCAAATTGATGAAAAATTTGGAGTTAAACTTATTTCATTGATGGATGAATGGTTTGTTGAAAAAGCATTGCCGGGTTATTTGATTTCACCTGTGGATGCTGTTAAGGTGAAAACCGGCGATTATATGAGAACAAAAGTGTCGGTTAAAGTGACCAATTTTTCAGATTCGGAGGGCGTCATTAAGTTTTCATTCAGATTAGGGGAAGGAGGAGGTCCGGGAAGAGGGTTTGGACGTGGTCCCGGTGCAGAAGATATGGTTAATAAGCTGCTGTTTCTTGAACCAAATCAAACAAAAAATGTCAGTTTTATGTTGGATAGTGATCCAAGGATGGTAATGATTAATACAATTACCTCTCAAAATATACCACAAATGATAATGATAACTTTCCGGGATATTTTGGAAGACCCTAAAGCGGTGGAATTTGAAGGTGAAGTTGTAACGGATTTACCGGTTGTAAGGCAACTGCCCGGTGAAATAATTGTAGATAATGAAGATCCGCAGTTTGAAATAACCAGGACAAATGAGATGAGCCTGCTTGAAAAATGGCTGGCAAAAGAGAGCGAAGGAGCTCAAAAGTATACCGGCATGAATTATTGGAGGCCCCCGGTTAACTGGACAGCAACAACTAATTCTGATTTTTACGGAGACTATATACGATCAGGACATTATGTGAAATCGGGTGATGGTTCCGTTAAAGCCATGTGGCATGTACCGATACCGGAACCGGGGCACTATGAGGTTTATTATCACCTGTTTAAAGCAAGAAGATTCGGGCGGGGCGGAAGAGGCGAAGAGAGAGGAGAATATCAGTTTTTTATTCATAGTGATGATGCCGTAGAAGAGCAGATGCTAAGAATACATAATGCTGACAATGGATGGAACAGGCTTGGTTCTTTTTATTTTTCGTCTGATACGGCACTGATAGAACTGACAAATAAATCAAATTTACGAATGGTTTACGCTGATGCTGTTAAACTGGTTAAATTGTAAAATTAAATAACTTAAATATGAAGGATAATATAAATTGTTTTTATATGCATAAGCTGCTGTTCTCATTATTGATAGTTATGCTTGTTCTGCCTTTTGTGCAGGCGCAGGAAGTTCTTACTCTTGAAAAAGTTCTGGCTATAGCTGAAACCGGAAGCCCCGACCTTAAGAGATCATTGCTGAACCTTGAAAGGTATTCAAAAAATCTGGAAGCCCAGAGAGCAGCTTTGAAGTCGAGGTTTTCGCTCGACCTGCAACCAATGGGGTTTAGTCGTAACAGGCGTTTTGACAGCAGGGTCTCTCAATGGTATACAAATGAAAACTTTCAGACAAATGCTCTTTTCAGGGTGGAGCAACCGATTCTGATAACAGATGGAACTATATCCCTTACCAACGAATTTGGATGGCAGAAGAGCTTTTCTGATGCCAATAATCTTGAAAGTAAAGTGTTTTTTAATAATCTTTACCTCAATTTAAATCAGCCCCTGTTTACTTATAACAGACTTAAACTGCAACTTAAGGATCTTGAGCTGAATCTTGAAAATGCCAATATAAGTTATGCAATACAGCGACTTAACCTTGAAAAAAATGTCACCCAGTTTTTTTATAATGTATATATGACTCAGATGAATCTGAATATCTCCAGGGAGGAACTCAAGAATACACAAAACAGTTACGATATAATAAAGAATAAGGTTGATGCCGGGCTGGCTGCCAAGGAGGAGTTATATCAGGCAGAGCTGAACCTGGCAACATCAAAATCTTCCCTTCAAAACCAGGAGGTGCTTTTTGAAAATGCAAAAGATCAGTTAAAGCTCTATTTGGGAATGGATCTGTATGAAGATTTTTCAATTCTGGCAGATGTGGCAACTAATCCGGTGCCCGTAGATTTGGAGAAAGCTATTAAAACAGGGCTGGCTTCAAGAATGGAACTTCGCCAGAGGGAAATAGATATAGAGTCAAGTCAATTTGATCTCATTCGCACAAAGTCATTAAATGAGTTTAGAGGAGATGTTAATCTCAGGTTGGGTATTTCAGGAGATAATCGTGAGCTGAATAAAGTATTTGATGCACCTACAAACAGTCCGTCGATTGCCCTTAATTTTAATATTCCTCTTTTTGACTGGGGTGAAAAAAAGGCTCGGATTAAAGCCCAGGAGGCATCAATTGAGTCTCAGAAACTTAGCTTTTCTGACGAGCAAAACCGGATAATAATAGGCATCAGACAGGCTTACAGAAATATTTTAAATCAATTGAATCAGATTGAAATTGCTGAACAAAGCCAGACCAATGCACAACTGACCTATGAAATTAACCTTGAGAGATATGAAAATGGTGATCTTACCGGTATGGACCTTAACCTTTATCAAACACAGCTTTCAGGGAAAAAAATTGCATTTGCGCAAGCCCTTATTAATTATAAAGTTGAGTTGCTGAATCTTAAGATTCAAAGTTTGTACGATTTTGAGAAAAATCAGCCAATACTTCCTTCTGATCTTTATTTAAATAATAAATAATTTTAACAGTATGAAACGAGCATCCCGATTAAAGCCGGAACCCGGGAGGATGATTAAAATATATGCGTGCAGACTATATGATACCTTTAAAAATAAATAATTTTAATAGTTATGAAGTACATCAAATTTTTTCCAATTATATTAATTCTGGCAGCCTTTGCTGCTTGTAATAACCCAGGTCAGTCGGTAAGCACTGAGCTTGCAGTGCCTATTTCTGCAGAAGACATTAAACTTCAGGGGATAATGCAGTTTGTAAGTACTACGGGTACTGTAAAAGCTACCTCTGAAGTGGTGGTTAATTCTGAAATGACAGGCGATTATATTCTTCAGAATAATCCTGCAACGGGAAGACCATTCAAATTGGGCGACAGGGTTAATAAAGGACAGACAGTTGTAAAGTTTGAAAATGATGAATATAAAAATAATCTGGCGCTGGATGCCGTTAAGCTGAACCTTGAAATATCTGACCAGGAGTATGAAAAACAGAAATCTTTATATGAAAAGGGAGGTGTGACATTGCGCGAGTTACGTAACTCTGAAGTGTCAAAAACCAATGCAAAGTACAATTATGATAATGCGCTGATCCAGCTTGAAAAGATGAATGTTACAGCTCCATTTTCAGGAATAATCGTGGAGCTTTCATACTATACACAGGGTACCAGGGTTAACTCCGGGTCCCATCTTTTTTCGCTGATGAGCTATAATTCAATGTACCTGAATATTAACCTTCCTGAAAAAAATATTTCAGATGTTCAACTTAATCAGGATGTACTTATAACAAATTATACAATACCCGAAGATACCCTTATTGGAAAAGTAACTGAACTTTCTCCGGCAATAAGTGCAGAGACACGAACTTTTACGGGTAAAGTGGAAGTTCGTAATCCTGAATTGAAGCTTCGGCCCGGTATGTTTGTTAAAGCTGATATAATTACCGATAAAAAAGATAGTGCTATTGTAATACCCAAAGATATAATCCTTACAAGAGGAAGACAGAAATATGTTTTTATCGTGGGAAGGAATAGTGCTGCAAATCAACGATGGATCACTACCGGCATAGAGAATCAAAATTCGGTTGAGGTCGTGGAAGGTCTTCAGGTTAATGAAAGGCTTATTATTAAAGGCTTTGAAACATTGAGAGATAATGCAAAAGTCAGGATCATTCTGTAAAGTATTGCCGGCTAATAATTAGAGTTAATAGAAAATGAAAAAATTAACGCGGTTTTCTGTCAGTTACCCTGTAACTATAATGATGATAGTTCTGGGGCTTCTGCTACTTGGGTATATATCATTTGATAAGCTGGGAGTTGATCTTTTTCCTGATCTGAATTCACCACGCATTTTTGTGGAGATAAAATCGGGAGAGAGGCCGCCGGAAGAGATGGAAAAGCAGTTCGTGGAGAATATTGAAGCAGTTGCAATACGGCAATCTGATGTGATGCGCGTTACTTCCATCACAAGGGTGGGAACTTCGCAGATTACTGTTGAATATTCCTGGAAAAAAGATATGGATGAAGCTTTCCTGGACCTTCAGAAAGCCTTGAATTCGCTGACACAAAATTCAGATATTGATGATTTGAAAATTACTCAGCATGATCCGAATATATCGCCGGTGATGCTTATTGCTGTCAAGCATAATGAAATTACCGATATGAATGAGATCAGAAAGGCGGCAGATAACTATATCCGTAATGAATTGGTGCGGCTTGAGGGTGTTGCAGAGGTTGAATTATCAGGACAGGAAGAGAGTGAAGTGATCATAAATACCGATTTTTACCGGCTTGATGCACAAGGGCTGACGTTGGATGAAGTGAGTTCTAGGATTCAAAATTTTAACAGAAGCGTTACGGGGGGAAGAGTAAGTGAACTGGGGCGTCAGTATATTGTAAAAGGTATCAAGCTTCTTAACAGTGTCGAAGATTTTGAAAATCTGATCGTAGGATATAAGAGCGTTAAGACAGAGAACCCGGGTGAGACATCCGCCGAAAGAGCTCCCGTGTTTTTAAGAGACGTGGCTACGGTCTCCCTGGGAAATAAAAAACCGGCTAATATTGTTCATTATAACGGGGAGCGTTGTGTTGGGCTTGCAATCTATAAAGAGACAAAATTTAATACCGTTACGGCAGTTAACCAGATTAAAGATGCTTTGGTTAATATTGAAAAAGCACTTCCCGGTTATACTCTTCATCAGGTTACGAATCAGGGTAAATTTATAAGTTCTGCAATAGGAGAGGTGCAAAATACTGCATTACTGGGTATTCTTCTTGCAGTTTTTGTATTATATCTTTTTTTGCGTCGCTTTGGAACTACATTGATTGTCAGCATTGCAATACCAATTTCTATTATTGCAACTTTTAACCTGATGTATTTCAACAACCTCTCTATTAATATCATGACATTGGGCGGGCTGGCCTTGGGAGCCGGAATGTTGGTGGATAATGCAATAGTGGTACTTGAAAATATTTTCAGGAATCATGAAAATGGAATGTCAGCCGGAGATGCAGCAATAAACGGAACTGCTGAGGTGGGAGGTGCAATTACCGCTTCAACTATTACAACGATCGTGGTTTTTCTACCAATCGTATACCTTCATGGAGCTTCCGGAGAGCTGTTTAAAGATCAGGCATGGACAGTGGCTTTTTCTCTTGTTTCATCACTATTTGTTGCAATTTTTGTAATTCCTGCCCTGTATAATTCAATATATAAAAATAAACAATCACCTGTTAAAAGAAGTATGTTAACAATGGGGAGATATGGGAGATTCCTTAAAAACCTGTTGAAATACAAATGGCCGGTACTAATATTAACTGTGCTTTTAGTTACCGGTTCATTTATGTTAGTCCCCATTATAGGCACAGAGTTTATGCCTAAAACAGATTCACGTGAGTTTACTATGAATATAAAACTTGATGAAGGCACAACCCTCGAACGTACCGAAGGAACAGTAAAAAATATTGAAGCTGTCATTATTGAATATTTAGGCGGGGATCTTGACAGGATATATTCACATTCAGGCCCTTCAACCAGTATTGCCGGAGATGTAAAAGCCCTGTTTGAAGGAGAAAATACGGCACAGATCAGGGTAATATTAAAAGATGAATCAACAGCAACAGCCGACCGGGTTATTGCAGATATTAACAGTCAGATAGAAAATATAGATGGTCTGGAAGTGAGCTTTTCTGATGAGCAGAGTGCCTTGAAATCAATATTGGGAACAGAAGAGGCTCCATTAGTTGTTGAAGTTAAAGGAGAGGAGTTCAGTGAGATTGAAAAAATATTAGATCAGGTGATGGAAAAAATGTCGGAGGTTGATGGTATATTTAATATTCGTACTTCGATCGAGGAAGGGGCCCCTGAAGTGGAAATACATATTGATCGCATAAAAGCAGGTCTTTATAATCTTAATATTAATAATGTAATTTCTCAGCTGCAGGAACAGCTTGAAGGCAAGAATGCCGGGCAGTTTGAGAAAGAGGGTGAGATGCGCGACATAACCATTAAAGTACCTGAAAAGTCGCTGAATGATATTTATGATATTATTATAAATTCAGGTAACCAAAAATTCAGACTCAGTGAGATTGCAGATATCTCTTTTGGATATGCGCCAAAAGAGATTTTGAGAAATGATCAAAACCGCATCGGCAGGGTAACTGCCCAGATGGAAAAGGGTCTTCCCCTTGACCGGGCGGCCCAGGAGATCAGACAAAAAACCTCTTCAATTGCTCTGCCTGACAACTATAGGATAAAGGTAACAGGAGAAGAAGAAAAAAGAGAGGAGTCTGTCAGGAGTCTGACTTTTGCACTGCTGCTTTCTGTCATTTTGGTCTATATGGTTATGGCTTCGCAGTTTGAGTCACTGATACATCCTTTCACAATTTTGCTTACAATTCCTATGGCGGTGGTAGGGAGTATATTGATTTTTTTAATTACCGGCAAAACCTTTAATATAATGGCTCTTATTGGGGTAATTATGCTTGCAGGTATTGCAGTAAACAACTCTATCATTTTAGTCGACAGGATTAATCAGCTGATCAGAGATGGAATGGAAAGGGGGGAAGCTATTGCACAAGCCGGGCAGCAACGTATAAGGCCAATAATAATGACCAGCCTGACAACCATACTTGCTCTCCTTCCGCTCACATTTGGATTTGGAGAGAGCGCATCATTAAGGTCTCCGATGGCGTTGGCCGTGATCGGGGGATTGATTACTTCGACAATATTGACTTTAATTGTAATTCCCTGTGCATATGATATATTAGACAGGATTAAAGGTGTTGTTAAGGAATGAAATTTATTATAAATAGAAAAATATTCATTGCAATGCTGTTTATAGGGCTAACCCTTTTGGGATATGTTTCCTATAAACAACTGCCTGTTGAGTTAATGCCCAATGCAGAGCTTCCGATGCTTTATGTTCAGATAAGCTCTACAATGGAGGTTGACCCTTATTATATGGAGAATCAGGCTGTTATTCCTATAGAAGGGGCCATTGGAGCTATGGAGGGTATTGAAAGTATTGAAACAACACTTAGTAATCGGAATGCTTCAATTCAGGTCAATTTTAATCAGAATGTCAATTTTAAATATACATTTCTTAAGTTACAGGAACGAATAAATCAGGCAGCTGAAAAATTGGATGATAATTTCAGGGTGTCGGTAAATAGGGTGGATATTCAAAATCTCAGCAAACAGTTCATGGAGATACAGGTTAGGGGAAGCGGAGGAACCGACAGATTAAGAAATATAGTTGACCAGGAGATATTATCAGAATTGGAAAATATTGATGGTATTGCTTCTGTTACTGTGTTTGGGGGCAAAGAGCGGTCGATAGAGATTACTTATGATAAGGCAGTGTGCGACGCATATGGTATTACACCTGCACAGATAAGAAGCGCTATCTCTTCCAATTCGGCAAATCGTACATTTGCAGGATATTTAAGGGAGAGCCGGAAACAGTTTTTTGTTCATGTTACTGCAGAATATAACGAGGTAACCGACATAGAAAATATTGTTGTGGCTGAGGGGCCTGTTTATTTAAAAGATATTGCTGATGTATATTTTGGAGTTAAGGAGGAGGAAAGTATCAGCCGTGTAAACGGAATGGATGCTGTTTCGTTAATGTTGGTAAGCGACTCTCAGGCAAATCTTATCGAGCTTTCAAAAAAGGTGGATGAAAGGATTATAGCCCTCAATGCCAAGCTTGCCGCCAATGAAATTGAAATGGTAGTGCAGACCAATCTGGCCGAGACAATGGAAAAAAATATCGATCAGATAATGGATTTGGCTCTGGTAGGGGGATTACTTGCAATTTTTGTTTTGTGGATATTCCTTAAAAATTTAAAAATTGTTTCAATTATTGCATTGGCAATCCCTGTGTCGGTATTTACAGCATTTAATCTTTTTTATGCATTTAATGTTTCCATAAATAGCCTCACATTGGTTGGGCTTGTGTTGGCAATTGGCATGTTGCTGGATAACAGTGTTGTAGTATTGGAAAATATTTACAGGCTTTCGGGTAAACGGTTTGATCCCGATATAGCGGTTACACAGGGCACCACTGAAGTGTGGAGATCGATTGTTGCCTCTACACTAACTACAATTACCGTTTTTTTTCCTTTTCTCTTCTCATCAGAATATATGATTAAGCTATTGGGAAATCATGTAGGGATTTCTATAATTTCAACACTTACTGTTTCTCTGTTTGTAGCCCTTCTTTTAATCCCGGTGTTGGCTCATCTTCTTTTAAAAGGAAAATCTTCTCATAATATTTTTTATGAAAAAGTCACTACAAATAATAGAGTTATACAGATTTATGTGTTGCTGCTTAAATCAAGTATGAGGGCACCGGCAGCAACCACCGTAGGTGCTGTTGTTCTCTTTTTTATTACAATATTTATTGTTCTGGCCATAAATGTTAATACTCTTGAAGAAGTTGAAGAAACGCGGTTTTCAATATATGTAACGATGCGCACCGGATCAACCCTTGAGGCTACCGATTTGGTAGTGGCGGAGATTGAAAGCCGGCTTGAGGAGATTGAAGAGAGAGAAGACGTGATCTCCAATATTCAGGCTGAAGAGGCTATTATTACCGTTATTCTTCAGGAAGATTATAAAAAGATAAATGATCGTACTATTGCAGAGATCAAATCACAGGCTGAAGGGTTAATACAAAATATTGCCAGGGCAGAGGTGAGTTTGACTGCCTCTGCATCAAGCAGCAGGTTCAGAGGTAGCAGCGGGGGAGCTTCCGGCATAGAAAATTTCAGTCGCTTTTTAGGTATAGGCACTAACCGTGAAAGGATTGTTATTAAAGGAGAAGATTTTGACATAATGAGGGGAGTGGCCGAAGATTTGCGATACTATGTTGAAAATCTTGAGTCAATCAGAAGTGTGAGTCTCAGCATTGGCAGCAGGCGGCCTGAATTGCACCTCTATTTCAACCAGTTTTTGCTTACTGAATATGGATTGACATTAAATAGTATTTCTTCTGAATTGGGCTCTTTCAGCAGAGAATTTTCTACCGGTATAAATTTCAAACAGGGAAATGAAGAGTATGGTATTCTTATTAAAGAGAAACTTACCGAAGAAGAAGAAAAGAGAGAAAAAGATGTGAATGACCTTCGCCGGGTTCAGCTTAATAATGGACAGGGGGCAGTATATGAACTTCAGGATATTGCAGATGTAGTTTACTCATTTGGAATGGCAAGCATTAACAGGGTGAATCAGGAGAAACAGATCCAGCTTTTTTACCGTTTTGCTCCGGAAGCAGAGCAATCAAAAAGTTTGCTTGAAGCATACCGGTTAGAGATTGATGAAGTGGTCGGCAGTTATAAAATGCCTTCGGGCATGGCAATAGAGGTTATACATGAAGAAGATCAGTTTGCTGAGTTCTACTTTCTTATTGCAGCTGCATTTATATTGATATTGATGATATTGGCATCGGTTTTTGAATCGCTTGTCACCCCTGTTGTACTTATGTTTTCTGTTCCATTGGCAGCAATCGGATCGTTTATTGCACTTATTTTTACAGGCAACAGCCTTTTTAATGCCAATACACTAACCGGATTTTTAATTCTTCTTGGTGTTGTTGTTAATAATGGCATAATACTTATTGATTTTACCAATATTCTTCGGAAAAGAGGTAACCGGAAGTCAAGGGCACTAATCACAGCAGGCCTGTCCAGGGTAAGGCCTATCCTGATTACTTCCATTACTACAATTGTAGCTATGATGCCGTTGGCACTTGGTAAATCCGAGTATGTGGGTGCAATCGGAGCACCTTTTGCCATAACTGTAATTGGCGGCTTGAGTTTTAGCACACTTCTCACACTGATAATGATCCCAACCCTCTACTTTGGAATGGAGAATGTAATTAACTGGCTGAAATCTTTAAACTGGCAGCTGAAAGCTTTGCAGATAATTGTATTTGCAGTTGCGGCATTGTACATATATTTTGAAGTGGACACATTTATATGGAAGCTTTTAAGCTTTATGCTTATTGTTATATTAATACCGGGTGTTACAGCATTTGTTCTGACCAGTTTGAAACAGGCCAGTTCAAAGGTAATAGATGAAAAAGAGCCGATAAAGATTGTGGTCAGTAAACTTGTCAAAGTATATGACAGAGAGAGCAGATTTGTCAGGGAATGGAATGCAGGAATAAAAATAAGGGAAAGGGCAGGGTTACTTAAGGATTATAAGAAATTACATGATTTTTATGACTTGATATGGCAAATTCCCCTTTTTGTTTTTTTAATTTACTTTACTTTTTTTTATCTTGAAGTTGATTTCTGGGTGTGGGTGATGTCTCATTTTGTCTACTTTTTTACATTTTTGCTCTTTACCCCGGTTTCATTTCTTTTAAAAAACAGATATAGCTCTACCGGAAATACTCTGTTACTGAGGATTGAAGAGACCTTTAAGAAAATTATATTTTGGGGAGTTCCCCTGTTATTTACTGTAATTTTTTTGATTCGCTGGGATAATACCGGCATGGCAATCTTTGTGGGATTAATATGGTTGATCCTGTTAGTAATTTATACTTCGGGCGAATATATTCATAATAAAAAATTGAATATAGCTCGCATAGAAGGCAGGTTAAGCCGCTTTAGAAGGTTGTATTTTACAATGGTTCGTCAAATCCCGGTTATTGGCAAAAGAAAGGTGCCGTTCCGTGCATTGAATGGTGTTTCATTAGAAATAAAGACCGGTATGTTTGGCCTGTTGGGGCCAAATGGTGCAGGGAAATCAACTATGATGAGAATTATCTGTGGAATTCTTGAACAGAGCTATGGGAAAATATGGATCAACGGCTTGGATACTCAAAAATATCGTGAAGAACTGCAGGGGTTAATGGGATACCTTCCTCAGGCTTTTGGTTATTATGATAATATGTCTGCACTGGAATTTCTTGATTATCAAGCTATATTGAAGGGGATAAAAGATCGGAAGATCAGAAATAAAAGGCTTGAATATGTTTTAAAAAGTGTGCGTATGTGGGAGAAGAGAGATGACAAAATTGGATCTTTTTCGGGCGGAATGAAACAAAGAATAGGTATTGCACAAATTCTTCTTACCCTTCCAAGGATCCTTATAGTTGACGAACCGACCGCGGGGCTTGATCCGCGCGAAAGAATACGCTTTCGTAATCTTCTTGTTGAACTAAGCAGGGAGAGGGTGGTCATATTTTCAACACATATTATTGAAGATATTTCAAGCTCGTGTAACCAGGTTGCAGTCATTAACAGGGGTGATCTTAAATACTTTGGAACCCCTTCCGATATGGTCAGAATGGGAGAGGGATTTGTTTGGCAAATGACCCTGCCGGCAAGAGAATTTGACAATTTCTCAAATAAACAGCTTATAATTCATCATATGCGTGATGGGGATAATATTAAAATAAGGTTATTAGCCAAGGAGAAACCTTCGGAAAATGCTGTGAGTGTGGCTCCGCATTTAGAAGATGCATATTTATGTTTATTAAAGGATTTTGTAAAAAAACCAATAAATGATGAATCGTAAAAATAATATTAAAAACAGCTTGTTTAATAAGTGGAAGATGATCAGGTATAATATGAAGATCATCTTTTCAGGCAGGTTTATTTGGTTCCTGCTTGCTGCATTTGCATTCTTTCTGGTTTTTGCCATACAAATGGTATGGAATAATGTAATTTTTAATGAATCAACCGTATATTCACTGCTTATTTTTCCCGGAATTCTTTTAATCTTTTATCCTACGGTTTTTGGTATTCAGAGTGATGACGATTCAAGAATGCTGGAAATACTTTTTGGCATTCCCAATTACAGGTATAAGGTATGGCTTGTACGACTTTTATTGATCTATATACTTGTTTTTTTGATCATTATTTTGTTTGCTTATGTTGCTTCTTTTTTATTGTACAGGGTTGATGTCCTCGAAATGGCATATCAGTTACTATATCCCGTGATTTTTATGGGTTCTTTATCATTTATGTTCTCTACAGTGATAAAAAGCGGTAACGGGACGGCGGTGATCATGATCCTTATTGGTGTGGCATTACTATTGGTGCAGGATAGTCTTGCAAGAACACAGTGGAATGTTTTTTTAAATCCTTTTCAGCTTCCGGGCAATTTTAATGAGATTATCTGGCAGGGTATCGTAACCAAGAACAGGATATTTTTGGGGGTAGGATCAATAGTTTCCATACTTTATGGGCTTTATAATCTTCAAAAAAGGGAGAAATTTGTATAAATTTTGAATATGACCGGGAGGGAAGTTGAAATAATGGCGCCTGTTGGATCTATGGAAACCCTTATGGCTGCTATTGGCAGTGGCGCAGGATCTGTTTACTTTGGGGTTGGGAATCTTAATATGCGGTCACGCTCATCTGTCAATTTTTCGTTGGATGATATGAAAAAGATTAGCCGGATTGCAGGAGATAACGGGGTTAGAACTTATTTAAGTCTGAATGTTGAAATTTTTGACAATGAGCTGAAACAGGTGTATGAAATTTTGGATGCAGCCAAGGAGTGCGGAATATCGGCTGTTATTGCTGCTGATATATCGGTAATTCAATATGCACGGTCGGTTGGTCTTTCTGTTCATATATCGACACAGGTAAATATAACCAATTTTGAAGCTGTAAAGTTTTATGCTCAATTTGCTGATGTTATGGTTCTTGCACGTGAAATTAATCTTGGAAGGGTAAATGAAATTCATAATGAGATAATCAAACAGCAGATATTAGGTCCTTCAGGGGAGTTGGTCAGGCTTGAAATGTTTGTACATGGGGCTTTGTGTATGGCGATTAGCGGAAAGTGTTATTTAAGTTTGCATGAAATGGCATCGCCGGCAAACCGTGGAGCTTGCCTGCAAACATGCAGAAGAGCTTATTTAGTAACAGATAAGGAGACAGGAGCTGAGCTGGAGATTGACAATGAATATATTATGTCTCCAAAAGATTTAAAAACCATCCATTTTTTAAATAAGATACTCGACTCCGGAGTAACTCTTTTGAAGATAGAAGGGCGTGCCCGTTCACCGGAGTATGTGAAAACAACTGTTGAATGTTATAAAGAGGCTGTGGAGGCCTATTTTGATAACTCTTACTCAAAAGAGAAAATAGAAAATTGGGATCAGAGGCTTGCTTCAGTTTTTAACAGAGGATTTTGGAATGGATATTATCTTGGACAACGTCTGGGCGAATGGAGTGCAAATTATGGCTCACAAGCAACAAGGCGAAAAATATATCTGGGAAAGTGCACTAACTATTTTTCTAATATAGGAGTGGCTGAGTTTAAATTGGAAACGGGCAATTTAAAAAAAGGAGATACCATTATTGTTAACGGGCCTACAACCGGCGTGGTTGAGACTGTAGTTGATGAAATTCGATTTGAATTTGAGAGTGTTGAAGAAGGATTTAAAGGAGAACGCATATCTGTTTCTGTTCATGAAAAGATCAGAAGATCAGATAAACTTTATAAATATGTTGATGCTAAAGGGATAAAACAAAATCGTTGAATATTTTTTAATGTATCGCTTTTTTATAATAACCGCTATTTTTTTGATGTTTTTTAAATTAGCTTCATCACAGATATTCAGATACAGGATAGGAGCAAATTCCTCTTTTTTTATAACCGAACCGGGAAGGGCAGAAAAAAAATATGCAGGGATTAATTTACCGGATCATCCCGGAAGCAGTGGTTTTACTCCTCTGTTTAAGGTAGGGGCCGAAGCAGAAATAATAGCTCCGTTTTCCTCCGATTTTGAAATTGGAGTGGAGTTTGATTATATGAATCTTTACGGGCAAACAGAAAAGGCTCCTTTATACAATTTTTTTCTTACACGGTTTAACCCTTTGCCCGACAGTTATTCTTATCCTGTTGAAGCTTTGATTTACAATACAAATATTTTGTCTGTGTCAGGAACCGCCCGATGGTACTTTTTACCTGTCAGCAATGAGATTAATCTTTTTCTTAAAGGATTTGGCGGGGTAGCTTTTGTAGGATCCGACTTTACTTTCAGGGATCCTTTTTATAGTGTTAAATATAATATCGGTGCTCTTTATGCTAAGGGCACGCGTAACAGCGATCATCCAAAACAGACTGCATTTAGTGGCGGAGCCGGGCTGGGAAGTACCTTTAAATTGTCAGATAAATTTGATATTTATATTGACGGTACAGCATCAATGATCAATTCAGACCTTGTAAACGGAGTTCCCAATTACGACTATATAAATATAGACGGAAAAGAGAGTTTCAGACCCGCTTCATGTTGGGCGTTAACATCACAAATCAGTATCGGACTTATATATTCTGATATTCCCGACAGAAAGCTGCACAGGAGTAATTTCACAAAAAGCAGAAAAATCAACAGATCACAATTTTGGAAAAGAAAACGACTTAATCCATTCAGGCGATGATTATCCCAATGTTTCAAATACTTTTTCCAATAATTTTTTTGTTGCTATAATACCATCTCTTTCAGATAACTCATTCCCTTCATACTCTATGCCAATCCACCCTTTGTAGCCGGAATCATAAACAATTTTCATAAGACGATAATAGTCTGAGTGTATCTCATTGCCCTCGTTGTCGAAATCATTTGATTTAGCGCTAACTCCTTTGGCATAAGGCATTAGTAATTCAACTCCCCTGTATCTGTCAAACTCTTCACCTGTTTCTCTGTTAATTATAAAATTGCCGAAATCGGGTAATGTTCCGGCTCGCTTATGGCCGGTAAGTCTGATTACTTCTGCAAGCCATTCGCCGTTACTGGATATGCCGCCATGATTCTCTACAATTACATTTATGTTTTTTGTATCGCCATATTCACAAATTTTTCTCAATCCGTCGGCGGCAAGTTTTTTTTGTTCTTCATAACTTCCCCGGCTGGCAGCATTTACTCTGATAGAATGACAACCAAGAAATGCTGCAGCATCAACCCATTTTTTATGATTTTCAACAGTTTTTAACCGTTCTGAATTTTCAGGATGGCCTACCATCCCTTCAGCATCGCACATTATAAGTACACACTCTACATTTTCTCCTGCACATATTTTTTTAAGTTCAGCAAGATATTTTTCATCTTTTGCTTTATCCTTAAAGAACTGGTTGACAAATTCCACTCCGTCAATATCCAGCTCCCTGGCTGCAACCGGAAATTGAAGATTTGTCATTTTATTTGAAAAAAGCGTTTTATGAAATGACCATTCAGCAAGTGAAATTTTAAATCGGGAACCTCCTGCTGTGCAGTTAAACATTGCAGGCGATAATAGCAGTCCCCCTGTTATTGCAAGGGAATTTCTAACAAATTCTCTTCTGTTTGAAGTTTTCATTTCATTTTTTTTGAATTTATTATATATATTTAAATCTCTTAATATTTTTTTTAGGCGTTTTTTCAAACTCTTCAGTAACCAGCTCGAATGAAGAAACCTGCTCATACTTTGGTAGTTCGGCATTAAGCTTTTTTCTGTTGTCTTCCATGATTCCGGGCAGGTCTTCAAGTGTTACCTTATCTGCTTCCATTGCTTCAAAATCAGGATAAACCATTGCTATTAACTTATCTTGTTTGCTGGTAATAACACATTCAGCCACATAATGCTGGTTAGAAATCCTTGCTTCAATTTCTTCGGGGTAAATATTCTGGCCTGAGGGTCCAAGGATCATATTTTTTGATCTGCCCTTGATGAAGATGAAATTATTTTTATCAAGAATACCTAAGTCTCCTGTTTTTAACCATCCGTCTTCAGTAAAAGACTCTTTAGTGATCACTTCATTTTTATAATAACCGGTCATTACATTTTCGCCCTTTACCTGTATCTCTCCAACAATTTTATACGGGTCGCTTGAGTCTATTCTCACCTCCATCCGATCTACCAGCTTCCCTGCAGACCCTTCAAGGGTTTTATCCCATGCTTCATAGCTTATCAGAGGACCACATTCTGTCATTCCGTAACCAATTGAAAAAGGGAATTTAATTTTCCTGAAAAATTTTTCCACATCCGCGCTCATTGGTGCTCCACCAATCACCAGTTCAAAGAAGCGGCCGCCAAAGGTGTCTGAAAGTTTTTCTTTGATTTTTTTCAAAATGATTGAGGAGATCCCGGGTATCCTTAACAGGAATTTCATATGTGGCTTCTCAATGGTAGGCAGGATACGTTTCTTATAAATTTTTTCAATAATTAAGGGCACGGAAAGAATCAGATGCGGCTTTATCTCTCCAAAGACTTTGGTGATAACAGCAGGAGAAGGCATCTTACTGAGAAATGTGATATGGCAACCAAGAGTAACAGGAAAAAGAAATTCAAACAGCAAACCGTAAACATGGGCCATAGGCAAAAAAGAGACAACCTTATGCCCGGGTTGTAAGGGCATATGGTCCTGAGCAAAAATGATGTTGGAAACCAAGCTCCTTTCAGGGATCATAACACCTTTTGTAAAACCTGAAGTTCCGGAGGTGTACGACAAAATGGATGTCTCTTCACTATCCTGCTTTTCAAATATGAAATTTTCTTTCTCCAGTTTATTATCTTTATAATACTGAAAGGCATCATTTAGTCTGTAACTTGTGTTTTCATCCTTAGAAGCATAAAGGGAAAAATCTTCAAGGATCAATACGGTTCTGAGATTTTCATCATTTTCAAAATCAATTTTATTTAACAGTGATTTTGCTCCGATAATCAGCTTGGCTTCAGAGTGATTAATAATATGATTAGTATTTGTTTCGTTAAAATCAGGCAAAATGGGAACAATAATGATACCTGCAGAAAGAGCTGAAAGAAAAACAGTTCCCCAATTGGCGGAGTTACGGCCAAGGACTGCAATTTTATCTCCCTTTTTCAACCCTTCCAGCTGATAAAACAGATGTAACGATTTAATATTTTTGGCAATTTCGCTGAAAGTATAATCAGCCCCCTGATAATCTGAAAAAGCTACACTATTCCAGTTTTTTTGGAATGCATCAGTGTAAAGCTTTGATAGTGCGATTTTTGTCATTTTTTAAAATTTACCGTTTGTTCAAAAATAGTAAAAAACCAATTAGAATTCAATTTATTGGTTAATATTGATGATACTGTTTAATTGAAAGATTACAAAAAGTTACATAAAGGAGAGCAGGATAGTTTTTTAAAATGAGAAATTGCCTTTTTTTATTTACATTGTTGGATAGAAAGCATTTTTATAATGTTCAAGTTCGAAGTCCTTTCCAAAAAAGGTAATAATAATTAAATCAAATCTGGTTTCAAGGTCTAACTCATTTTCCATTATATATGCATCGGCAGCTTCAATAATTCTTCTGATTTTTATATTTTTAATTGCATCGGCAGGGTTTTTGAAACGAACCCCATTACGTGATTTTACTTCAACAATGACTAATTTATCTTTATCGCGGGCAATGATATCAATTTCAAGATGACCATAATACCAGTTGGTATTTAAAATTTGCCATCCTTTTTTTTGAAGATGGTTTTTTGCTAATTGTTCTGCTATACAGCCCTTTTCACGAAGTGAAGGCATAAGATTTTTGTTATAAGAGGGTTAAGGTTGTTCTCTTTTTTGAAATGTCAATTTCCCATTTTTTGCCAAATACAAGGGCTAAGTTTTTTTCGTCGTGTCCGGCGGGAAATCCGAAACAAACAGGGTAATTATAATTGCCGGCAGCTTCTGATATAATTTCATGAATAGTTTTTCCGAAAGGAGATTCGTTATCTTTCATATCGGTAAAATTGCCAATAACCAATCCTGCCAGTTTAGAAAGCTTGCCACTCATATTCAGCTGATACATCATCCGGTCGGCATGATATAAAAATTCATCAACATCTTCTATAAACAGGATCTTTCCTTCACTGTTAAGTTCACAACAAGTACCAAACATACTTGATATAATAGATAAATTACCTCCGGTCAGCTCGGCAGAAATTTTCCCCGGCCGATTATAGTCTGAGCCGCGGATTGTATAAGATACTTTTTCGCCTGTTAATATTTTCATCAATGTAATCAGGCTTTCATTTGGAGATCCCTTTATGTCGAAAAAATATTTGGGCATTACTCCGTGAATGGTTGCTACCCTTCTGTTATTAAGACATGCATGCATAATAGTTATGTCGCTGAACCCAATGATCCATTTTGGATGGTTCATGAATGTGGAAAAGTCTAATTTGTTTATTATTCTTACTGTTCCATAGCCACCCCTCGAGCAGATGATTGCTTTTGCATCTTTATCGTCGAGGGCTTTTTGCATGTCACTGCATCTTTGAGAGTCAGTCCCCGCATACTGAAAATGGCTTGCAAAAATATTTTCTCCTAATTCTATCCGATAACCCCGGCCTTCTAACCATTTAACTGCCGGCAATATATATGTTTCATTGACCTTTCCTGCAGGAGAGACAATAATTATTTTATCACCGGGCTGTAAATATGAAGGTGTAATCATCTTATTTTCTTTTAATGGGAAGATACAAAAATGTTACCATTTTTCCGAAAATTATTTCTTTGCATGTCAAATGATTATTTATCATGTTGTACATTTCAACTATCTTTGTGCAATTAATTTAATTTATTTCAATTTATAAAGAATTTTTTAGTATGACCCGGTTTAAACGTACATTGATAACCACAGCACTTCCATATGCAAACGGTCCTCTTCATATCGGCCATTTGGCGGGAGTATATATTCCGGCAGATATTTATGCCAGGTATCTTCGTTCCAAAAAAGAAGATGTATTACTGATTGGCGGATCGGACGAACATGGTGTGCCTATTACATTAAAGGCTAAAAATGAAGGCATTACACCTAAGGAGGTGGTTGATAAATATCATAGTTTAATAAAAGATTCTTTTCAAAAATTAGGCATTTCATTTGATATATATTCACGTACCACATCTTCTGTCCATCATGAAACAGCATCAGCTTTTTTTATAAAAATGTATAACGACGGTAAGTTTATAGAAAAGGTGACAGAGCAATATTATGATCAGGAAAATGGACAGTTTCTTGCAGACAGGTATATTACAGGAACCTGCCCCAAGTGTGGTCACGAAAAGGCTTATGGCGATCAGTGTGAAAGCTGTGGTACATCGCTTAGTCCGACGGAGCTAATTAACCCTACCTCTGTGATTAGTGGGAATAAGCCTCTTTTAAAAGAGACCAAACATTGGTACCTGCCTCTTGATCAGTATGAGCCGTGGTTGAAAAAATGGATACTTGAAGATCATAAAGAGTGGAGACCCAATGTGTATGGGCAGTGTAAATCATGGCTTGATAGCGGATTGCAACCCAGGGCGGTTACAAGAGACCTGGATTGGGGTGTTCCTGTTCCCTTGGAGGGTACTGACGGCAAAGTTCTTTATGTTTGGTTCGATGCTCCTATAGGTTATATCTCTGCAACTAAAGAGCTTACTCCTGACTGGGAAAAATATTGGAAAGATCCGGAGACAAGATTAATACATTTTATCGGGAAAGACAATATTGTTTTTCATTGTATCATATTTCCCAGTATGCTAAAGGCTGAAAGTTCATTTATATTGCCTGACAATGTTCCTGCCAATGAATTTCTTAATCTGGAAAATGATAAAATATCCACCTCCCGCAACTGGGCAGTTTGGTTACATGAATATCTTGAAGATCTCCCCGGAAAGGAAGATGTGTTGAAATATGTCCTTACTGCAAATGCTCCTGAATCGAAGGATAATGATTTTACATGGAAAGATTTCCAAAGCCGGAACAATAATGAATTGGTGGCTGTGCTGGGTAATTTTGTCAATAGGGTATTAGTACTTACCCATAAATATTTTAAAGGTGAAGTTCCGCCTGTAACAGAGCTTTTACCTTATGATGAGCAGGTGCTTGCAGATATTAACAGGATTCGGGCTGAAGTTGAAAAGAGTCTTGATAATTTCAGATTTCGTGAAGCACAAAAAAATGCAATGGATCTTGCACGATTAGGGAATAAGTATCTTGCAGATGAAGAGCCATGGCAAAAATTTAAAAAAGATACTGAAAGAGTTAAAACGATATTAAATATCTGCCTTCAGGTAACTGCAAACCTTACAATTGCACTTGACCCATTTTTACCTTACAGTATGGAAAAATTGAGAAGCTACCTTAATTTTGAAAAATTATTGTGGCAAAAATTTGGGGAAAATGACTTATTATCGCCCGGGCACAAAATCAGAAAATCCGGATTACTATTTGAAAAAATTGAAGATGAAGTAATTGAAAAACAGTTACAGAAATTATTGAGTACCAAAAAGGGAAATGAATTGAAAAACAACTTGCTGCAATCTGCAAAAGAGAGTGTCGGATTTGATGATTTTGGGAGGATGGATATAAGGGCAGGAACAATATTGGAAGCAGAAAAAGTTCCAAAAACAAAAAAACTTTTGAAGCTGAAGATTGATACCGGAATTGATAAAAGAACAGTTGTGTCGGGAATTGCCGAATATTATAAACCGGAAGAGTTAATCGGCAAGCAGGTATCAGTACTTATTAATCTCGAACCTAAGAAACTTAAGGGCATTGAATCAAAAGGAATGATCTTATGTGCTGAAAATCCTGATGGAACACTTTCCATAGTTGCTCCGGATCAGAAAGTTGATAATGGAGCTGAAATAAAATAGTTGAGGTGATTTTTTATTTAAGGCGGCAAAAAGGTGTTGCGGGAATGGCTACAGTATAATTAATAAAATTATTAAAATAAGGATCAGCAGAAAAGTGATAAACTGATTACGGACAACAAGTCCCAGCAGGATTAATATATCCACTTCATTATTACATGTGGTGCACATATCAATAGATCCGCTATCTTTTGTGATAGCCGGGTTAGCAGAAAAGGAGATTATTTCTGCTCCGTTAAATTTCCAGGACCAGCGGGATTGCCATAAGTTGTGAATTTCAAGCTCAAAACGTTTGCCATTAATTACAATATCCTGACGGGTAGTGAATGGGTTGATGGTTACTGTTCCCAATAATGATTGCCCATCGGAATCATAGATTTCAACTTTTGAAAAAATAAGCTCACGCCTTAAAATAAATAACTTTCCGAAAAGGATTGCCCTGGCACTTTTATTAAGCAGACCTTCCCAACGAATTGTACCTGCCAATTCATCATCTTTCCATATGTCCAACCTGCTTCCTGTAATATTTTTTGTCCACTTGAGCTTGCTCATCAATTTTTTTAAAGATGCAAGTTATGAAATAAATCTGAAACTTAGGAAGAGGTGAGTTGATGGCATTCCCGGTTAAATTATGATGAAGAATACTTAGTAATGGTTAAACGGCTGATAAACTGCAAAAAAGAAAAAAATTCAACTAATAACAGATCAATCATTTAAATCAATTATTTTTACAATTCCATTCATAAATTAATTAAAATATGGCTGAAGAGGAAAAGCTTTTTAACAATTTTAAATCAGTTTCTGCCAAGGAGTGGGAAGAGGTCATAATGAATGATTTGAAAGGGCGGGATTATAACAGGTCATTAATTTGGAATACATATGACGGATTTAAAGTATTACCCTATTACAGGAGAGAAAATATCAGGGGGCTGGCCTTTTTAAATAGTATGCCGGGAGAGTATCCTTTTTTGCGCGGGATAAATAAAAATGGGAACAGATGGTTAATACGGCAGGATATTGTTGCAGATTCAATATTAACCGCTAATGCTAAAGCCAAAGAGTTGTTAAACAGAGGGGTTGATTCAATAGGATTTAAATTTCAATCCGATAAATTGATTACAGAAAGTAGTTTAACTGAGCTATTGAAGGATATATGCCTTACAGATTTGGAAATTAATTTAATATCTCCTCCTGAAAAGTGTAAATATGCTTTGGTTTTCAGAGATTATTTGTCGGGGCGGCAATATGAAAAAAATTTAATTCGAGGATCAATATCAGCAGATCCTCTTGGTTCATTTTTATTAAATGGCAAAATTAATTATACTGCAATTGAGGAGTTGGCTGACGTTATAAGTAATATTTCCGATTTGCCACATTTCAAAGTAATAACTGTTGACGGAACCTCTTATGCAAACAGCGGTGCTACCATTGTACAGGAGATAGCCTTTTCATTGGCACAGGGTGTTGAGTATCTGATATTTTTTACAGATAAAGGATTTAAAGCTGATGACATTGCAGGTAAATTAAAATTTAATTTTGGTATCGGAGGGAGTTATTTTCCCGAAATTGCCAAGCTGAGAGCAGCGCGGATCCTTTGGGCTGAAATAGTTTCATCATTTGGTAATAAAGATAAAAATTCTGCAAAACTGATAACCCACAGTGTTACAAATTTGATAAATAAAACTATTTATGATCCCTGGGTCAATATGCTGAGGACCCAGACTGAAGCTATGTCGGCTGCTTTGGGAGGAACATGTTCAATTACCGTTCATCCTTATGATGTTGTTACGGGTGTGCCCTGTGAGTTTTCTGAACGAATTGCCCGTAATCAGCAATTACTGTTAAGAGAAGAGGCCTGTTTTGATAAAGTGGCAGATCCGGGAGGCGGGTCATATTATATAGAGAGTCTTACAGCATCAATAGCAGAAGCTGCATGGGATATTTTTTTGAAGGTAGAGGAAGAAGGAGGCTTTTTAGAATCTTTAAAAAAAGGATTTATCCAGTCGGAAATTGATTTTTCAGTGAAGGAACGGATAAAAAAATATTCACTAAGGAAGGATAATATATTGGGAGTAACCCAATATGCCGATAAAAGCGAGAATATTTCAGATAAACCGGTCAAATCACTATTGAAAACAGACCCCGGTTTGCGGGAGGAGGTGGAGATAAAAAGATTGAAGCTATTTCGGTATGCCGGGCTTTTTGAGGAACTCAGGCATAAAACCGATGTTTATTCTATTGAAAATGAGCGGCCTGTTATTTTCATTCTTCCGGTGGGCGATCCTGTGCTACGAATGGCACGCGCCCGGTTTAGCAGTAATTTTTTTGCTGTTGCAGGTTTTAAAATAGTTGATAATAACGGGTTTAAATCAGTTGAGGATGGAATAAAAGCTGCCAGGGTGCAAGGTGCAGATATGATTATTTTATGCAGTTCAGATGAAGAATATTCAAAAGCAGCGCCCCGGGCCGGCAAGTTGTTGGAAAATGAGATTTTAGTGATTGCAGGTAATCCGCAATGCCGTTCTGAGTTAGAAAAGAAAGGTATTATAAATTTTATTCATACCGGGAGTAATATTCTGGAAGAGTTGTCAAGATATCAAAATTTGCTTATCAGGTAAAGAAAAAATATTATGAAGCCAAATTTTAAAAATATAGATTTCAAAACAGTTATACGAAATAAAAATAATGATTCGGGAACAGGCTCAGAAGGAGGGAAGCTATGGTATACACCGGAACAGATAGGAGTTAAATCTGTTTATACTGCCCGGGATCTTGAAAATCTTGAACATCTGGAGTTTGCTGCCGGGATCCCTCCCTATCTCAGGGGCCCGTATTCAACGATGTATACAATGAGGCCATGGACAATCAGGCAGTATGCAGGTTTTTCCACGGCAGAAGAGTCAAATGCATTTTACAGGCGTAACCTGGCTGCAGGGCAGAAAGGGTTGTCGGTTGCATTTGACCTGGCCACCCACAGGGGTTATGATTCCGATCACCCTAAGGTTATCGGTGATGTTGGCAAAGCCGGGGTAGCTATAGATTCTGTTCTTGATATGAAAGTTTTATTTGATGAAATACCTCTTGAAAATACTTCTGTGTCAATGACCATGAATGGAGCGGTACTGCCTGTAATGGCTTTTTTTATAGTTGCAGGCCTCGAACAGGGTGTTTCACCCTTGCATCTTTCGGGTACCATTCAGAATGACATACTTAAAGAGTTTATGGTTCGTAATACTTATATATATCCTCCTGATTTTTCAATGAGAATAATTGCAGATATATTTAAGTATACCTCCCGGTATATGCCCAGATTTAATTCAATATCTATTTCCGGTTATCATATGCAAGAGGCAGGGGCAACTGCTGATATTGAGATGGCATACACTTTGGCTGACGGATTGGATTATTTACGTACCGGCATAAAGGCAGGTTTGAATATAGATGAATTTGCACCGCGACTCTCATTTTTTTGGGCTATTGGTATGAATCATTTTATGGAAATTGCCAAGATGCGTGCTGCCCGGATGCTTTGGGCAAAGATTGTAAAAGATTTTAACCCGCTGAACCCCAAATCTATGGCTTTGCGAACTCATTCACAAACATCTGGGTGGTCGCTTACTGAACAGGATCCTTTCAATAATGTGGGAAGAACTGCAATTGAGGCTATGGCAGCAGTCCTGGGACATACACAAAGTTTACATACCAATGCATTTGATGAGGCTATTTCTCTTCCTACCGACTTTTCTGCCCGGATTGCAAGAAATACACAATTATATCTTCAGATGGAGACTGACATATGCCGGTCGCTTGATCCCTGGGGCGGGTCATATTATGTTGAGTCGCTTACAGATGAACTTGCCAAAAAAAGCTGGGCATTGATTGAGGAGGTTGAAAAATTAGGAGGTATGTCGAAAGCGATTGAGACCGGTGTTCCAAAAATGCGTATTGAAATGGCAGCTGCCACCACACAAGGTAAAATTGACAGTGGAGAACAGGTTATTGTAGGGCTTAATAAATTTTGTTCTGAGAGAGAAGATCCGGTTGATATATTTGATATTGATAATACAAAGGTACGTATATCTCAAATTGAAAGATTGCAAAAACTGCGTGCCGAAAGAGACAGTGATGAGGTTGAGGCAGCCTTACAGGTTATTACAAAGATAGCAGACACGGGAGAAGGGAATTTACTTGAAGCGGCAGTTGAGGCAGCAAAGAAAAGAGCTACATTGGGTGAAATTTCAGAAGCATGTGAAAAGGTTGCCGGAAGATATAAAGCTGTAATTAAAACAATTGAAGGAGTATATAAGTTGGAAACAAAAGATGGAACAGAATTTCAAAAAGCGGGAGAGCTGGCCGGCCGGTTTGCAGAGATGGAGGGGCGGCAGCCACGAATTATGATTGTTAAGATGGGGCAAGACGGCCACGACAGGGGTGCAAAAGTGGTGGCAACAGGATATGCGGATATAGGTTTTGACGTTGATCTCGGTCCTCTTTTTCAAACTCCTGAGGAGGCTGCTAAACAGGCTGCCGAAAATGATGTACATGTACTTGGAGTATCATCATTGGCTGCAGGGCATAAAACTTTGGTGCCTGCAGTTATTGAAGAACTTAAAAAATTGGGACGCGACGATATTATGGTTGTTGTAGGTGGAGTGATCCCTGTTCAGGATTATCAGTTCCTCTATGATGCAGGGGCTGTAGCAATTTTTGGTCCGGGAACAAGAATAACCGCAGCTGCTGTAAAAATTCTTGAATTACTTATTAAAGCTTATGATCAGTGATCAGATATTTGCATTATTTTCTGCTCTTTAGGACAAATTTGTCATAAAGCCATAAAAAGATCATTGCTGTCACTGCTAAACCGGAGTATGTAAACCATATATCGGAAGGATTATATTGTGACCATAAATAATCTGTCAGTTCAGTTGTACTCATATCCATTTTACCGGCGGCCATTTCAAAGAAAGCGTTTTTGGTAACCTCCTCTGATATTTGTGGAAGAGATATGCCCCTGACAGCTGTCTCTTTTTGTAATAAATATATTTTATCGGCTACTTTTTCATATACTCCTCCCGACAGCCATCCTGCCAACTGGTGTCCGGCAGCAATTGGAAGAAAGGAGGTACCCATATAGAGTGCCTTTTTATCTTCCGGAGCGATTTGTCCTATATATTCTGTAAATTTTGGTGAACTTGCCATTTCTCCAAGTGCAAAAATTAAAATTCCAAGAAGGATAAGCCAGGAATTTTGATTTGAAAACATCAATGACAGTCCGCCGGCCAGTACCAATATGCCTCCCATCATTGCAGCCAGCGGCCTGAAGCGCATCACAAAAGCAGAAACTATCAATTGGAAAATGATAATGAAAAATGCATCCATACTACTTAAGGTAACTGCAGTAATAGTTCCGTCAGAAGTTCCGATTCCGGCAGCCAGCCATGGCCAGAAGTTATTAATTCCATTATAAAGAGGGGATGTATCTATCCACTGTTCAATAAAAACAGGGAATGAGTAATAGAGCTGATTGAAGGCAGTCCAGAATAGGATCATTATTATCAGGAATAAAACATATTTCCAATTTTTAAGAGTAGTGCCTATATTGATAAATGCCTGTATTACACTTTTTCCGACAGAAGCATCTTTTTCTGTTAATACAGGTTCTTTGAAGAATATCGCTGTAATTATATAATTAATGCTAATTGCAGCCATTGACATATAAAATACGTAATCCCAGCTTTTTTGCATTAGCACCCCTGCAATGAAAGGACCAATGAACCCACCAATATTTATCATCATATAAAAAATTCCAAATCCTATTGAAGAGGTCTCTTTGGTGGTTGTACGGGCAATCATTGCAGAAATAATCGGTTTAAAAAAGGCTCCACCTACGCATGTCCAGATAAAAGCAAAAAACATAAGGCCAAATGAATCAAAGCTTTTTATCATATAATAGCCGGAAATATATATTGTGTAGGATAGGAAAAGAATTTTTTTGTATCCAACCTTGTCGGCAATGGCTCCCGTAATTACCGGCAGGAAATATAACAGCATCGAGCCGGTGCCCATGATTATGCCTTTTTGAGCTTGTGTTAATCCAAGTGCTCCCGTCTCTTTTGAATTTACTAAGTAAAGGGCAAATGCCATATAAAAGCCATACCATGCCCAGCGTTCAAACAGTTCAATGGTATTGGCTGCCCAAAATGTTGTATTATATTTTTTAATTACAGTAAAAAGTTTCATAATTTTTAAATTTTATCCGTCTGCGGTGATGATCATTAAGGGATAAAGTTATACCATCCGGTTGTAAAAAGTGAGGTTTATTGATTCAGAATGCAGTGTCAGAGATTAAAATCCTCAAGGAAAACAGTAAGTAAAATGATTATCATTATCAGTAGAAACATCATTATAAAAAAGCCGATAACTCCAATTTGGAAACCTTTTTTAATTTTCTCCTTTTTGTTTGAGGATGTTAAATATTCAATTGCATTGACAAGGTTTACCGGAGCTTTATCATTTTTCACTATATAATCTGCAGCTCCCATTCTCATAATGTTAACAGCAACTTCCACATCATTTTGACCACTTAAAAAGATGAAGTCGATTCCGGGATTGTCAGCTTTTACTTTTTTCATTAACTCAAGTCCTGTTATACCTTCAAAAGAGTAATCAAGAACAATAATATCGGGTTTAAGATGGATATTTTTTAAGCACTCTTCACCGTTTTTGAATGTTTTCAGGTTTTGGAATTTTTTTGACTTTAAATAACCAACAATTAAATTTTTATAAACAACACTGTCCTGTACTATGAAAATAAGCAGGTTTTTAGAATTTTGCATGGCCTTAACGATTTAAAAATTATGATTAAAAATACCACAATTTTTACGTAAATCAAATCAGGAGAGTAACTATATTATTTTTGACTGGAGAATTTCAAATAGTTTTTAATCAGCTACATTGCACCCGGGCCAAAACCTCCCGGCCCAAACAAATTGTTTTCTTGCTGAACGGGACGATTTTCCTCCTCTCGTGCTTTTTTTGCTCTCTCTTCCTCCTCTTTGCGTTTTTGCTTTTCCAGCTCTTTATCAACAATATTTTTAATGAATTGAACATCTTCTGTTAAGTCCCATTTAATATTATTATCCCAATTTGACCTGACTTTTATTACTTCATTTATGTATGTCACCTTCTCTGGCTGGTATTTATCCTGATAACTTCCGGTGTCCCATTTGCCATTACCGTTCGTATCATGGATAATTTTTATTTTATATTTCTCCGGATTCAGGTAGTTGAAGGTAACATCACAGCTTTGGCTGACGGCTTTTTCTTTTATTATATCCTCTTTTTCATTATTTGCGGTTAGCTGAATCAGCAAAGGTTCTTTTACATTGTTCAATTGCAGGTTTATGGTTCCATAATAATCTTCTCTTTTGGTTTTAAAACCAATATTTAGTTTTTCATTGGCAATACCATAAATATTTTCACATACTGCAGAGTCTATTTGTAATGTATATCCTGTTTCAGGTTGCCAGTTATAATCAATAATATAGGAGCGGTGTGTCAATGAGTCAACATTGAAAATGAAATTAAGCGGATTTTTAAGAGTATCTTCCGTCAGATAAAGAAGGATATTTGAATTGTCAAAATATTTGATCGGCCGGGGGGAGGTTAAAATAATTTTACTGTCAAGATCAAATCCCGTGGTTTTAATATTTGTTGTCCAGGTAAATTGTTCTATTGTTTTTTCTTCTTCTTTCTCATCCTCTTTCGATCTTCTTCTTTGCCTCGATTCATCTTTTTTTTCTGAAAAGTTTAATGAAAGAGTATCTTTTTGTACAAATGGCTGACCTAGAGAGTCAGTTTGCAAGTATGACAACTCCATAACCAAGGTATCATGTCCGGCTACATTTTCATCAGAAATCCAAACTGTGAGAGAATCATATTTTTGGTTGGGTTCAATTATATACCAGTCGGCTGCTTTAATATTCAGAAGGTTTATGTTAAAAGTGTCAGAAACCGGCTCATTAAAGCTGAATGTGCATTTAAACCTGCTATCTCTTTTGTAAGTATTGAGATATTGAATAAAAATTTCTTCTGTGAACAGTCTGAGATAAAGTGGTCCGGGCATAAAGCGCGTATGACCGGATATCAGCATTGAATCGATTCCACTGACAAGAGTATCGGGTTCTGTAAAGAATTCAGCTGAAGGGATAACCACCGAATCTAAAAATGCAATTTGTTCCATCGACTCGTCATATTTCAGGTCATTATTGGCATCATCTATTGAAAAAATATTATACTTGCCTTCGGCAATATTGTCTATCAGGAAGATACCATTCTCGTCGGTCCTGGCAATATAGTCCGGGCGTAAAGTGTAAATTGCAGAATCATGAAGGTTTTTGTGCAATAAAACTAAACTGTTTTTTAAAGATTCCATTGTGAAAGCATCCATGACCATACCCGTTAATCTCAGAGAATCATATTTATCACCTGTACTGAAAGAAAATCTAAGGTTATTATATGGATTTTTTTCATTGTTATCTACAACAGAGTTTTTAAAATCGAGTGAATAAGTAGTTTTTTCTTTCAGGGCTTCATTGAATTTAACAATCAGGGTTTTTGACTTAGTCAAAATTACAGGCCGTTTTTGGAGTGGAGGCGATACTACAAGATTTTCTGCAACTGCATCGGGAATAATGAATTCATTGAATGTTATCCTGATTTCATTTCCTTTAAAATTCAATGCTTTAAATTTTGGGTCTGTAGATACAATAACCGGAGGTATTGTATCACGCGGACCACCGGAAGGCATTCCCTGGTTGGCACATGAAGATATGATTATAATCCAGGCATATACTATTATTAAAATATATGGTATCTTATCAATCAGTTTCATTTTATCCTGCAAGATCAAAAATATTGAATGTTAATTCTTTTCCGGATATTTACTTGCAAACATACAAATTACTTGTAAAAATGATTCTTCTTAATTATTAATAAAACAATTTGAATTGTGTAAATATAAATGATTATAATGATTTTACTTTGTATTAAATAATTGCACTACTTTGCATAAAAGTTAATTTAGGATAATGGGGAAAAGAAAAAAAATAAGCAAGTCTGCCACACTGAATAAGAAACAGCTTAAAAAAGCAATTTTATCGGTTTTATATGAAGATAGGGCAAAACATTTTAATTATAAGCAGATATCTTCATGGCTGGGAGTCAGGGATACTGAATCACGGAAGCTGATAAATATATCGTTACAGGAGCTTGCAGAGGATGATTATCTTGAACAAATTTCAAGGGGAAGCTTTAGAATTAAGTTAAAAAGATCCTCCCTTTGCGGTATTGTTGAGATGCAACCTAAGGGGTTTGCTTATGTGATAAGCAGCGAAACGGGGAAGCCGGTAATTGTATCTTCACGAAATCTTAACCATGCCATGGAGGGAGATAAGGTCAGGATTTCATTATTTGCGCATAGAAAGGGACGTGATCCTGAAGGAGAGGTAACAGAGATCATTGAGCGTGCAAAAACCAAATTTGCAGGCACTGTTGAGCTGTCCCGGAATTTTGCTTTTTTATTGACATCACCTAAGGTTGGATTTGATATTTTTATTCCAAAAGATAATCTTAACGGAGCTAAAAATGGACAGAAGGCAATTGCAGAAATTATTGAATGGCCTTTAAGAGGCCGGAACCCTGTTGGTCATATTATTGAAATATTGGGTTATGCAGGTAATAATGATGCCGAAATGCATGCAATACTTGCTGAGTTTGATCTGCCGGTCCGATTTTCTGTAAATGTTAACAGGGCTGCAATGAAAATCAAATCACATATAGATGAGAGTGAATATGCCGGGCGTTGTGATTTCAGAGATGTGGCAACTTTTACTATTGATCCGGAAGATGCAAAAGATTTTGATGATGCAATTTCTTTCAGGGTACTTGAAAATGGTTACCGTGAAGTCGGTATACATATAGCGGATGTTACTCACTATGTGCATCCCGGTTCTGTACTTGATACAGAAGCATTGAAACGCAGTACTTCGGTCTATTTAGTCGACAGGGTGGTGCCAATGTTCCCTGAAAGACTTTCAAATGATATCTGTTCTCTTCTTCCTGATCAAGACAGGCTTTGCTTTTCAGCAGTTTTTGAATTTGATGAATCTGCTGCTGTTGTCAGTGAATGGTTTGGTAAAACTGTTATTAATTCAGATTTTCGGTTTACCTATGAAGAGGCTCAGGGAATTATTGAAAAAAGGGAAGGAAAATTTGCATCAGAGCTCGGTGAATTAAACAGGATTGCCAAAACTCTCAGAGAGGAGCGCTTTCGTAAAGGATCAATTGCTTTTGACAGGGTTGAAATAAAGTTTAATTTGGGAGAAAAAGGGGAGCCGTTATCACTATATTTCGATGAAACGAAAGACTCAAATATTTTAATTGAAGAACTGATGCTTTTGGCAAATAAACGGGTAGCTTTTTTAATTGGCAATCCCAAAGGCAATAAACGTCCAAAAACATTTGTTTACCGCATTCACGATAAACCTGATCCTGAAAAGCTTGAATCTTTTAATTCGTTTATTCACCGTTTTGGGTATAGTATTAAATTAAACAGTGTCAAAGATATATCTGATTCCATTAATAGTTTGCTGCAAAATGTTAAAGGCAAAAAAGAGCAAAATGTGGTGGAGTCTCTTGCAGTGAGGTCAATGGCAAAAGCAAAATATTCAACAAAAAATATAGGGCATTACGGTTTGGCATTTGATTTTTACACCCATTTTACTTCGCCAATCCGCCGGTATCCCGATGTGGTGGCACATCGTCTTTTGGAGAGGTATTTAAATGGTGACAGATCTGTCTCTGCCAATAAATATGAAGATATGTGCAGACACTCATCTTCTATGGAAGAGAGGGCGGCTAATGCAGAAAGAGCTTCAGTAAAATATAAACAGGTTGAATTTATGCAAAATCATCTTGGAGAGATTTACCCCGGTGTTATTTCAGGAGTGACAGACTGGGGTATATATGTTGAGCTGGAAAATAAAATTGAAGGAATGATCCCGATAAGGGAGCTGAATGATGATTTTTACATTTTTGATGAAAAGCAATATGCATTGATTGGAAGGCATAAAAATAAAGTTTACAGACTTGGTGATGAAATAGAGGTAGAGATATGGCGCACAAATTTGGAACTTAAACAGCTTGATTTCAGACTGGCTATAAATAATAAATAATCCGTCGAATAATAGTTTTAATCAATCTTGCTGTTGACAAGGTTGATATAAGAATTAATTTCAATTCGTCTTTTTAAGTAAAATGTTCAAATAGAAAAGACACTTAAAATAATTAATTATATTTGTTGTGATAAAATTCTTTAAAAGATAATTTTTATGCAAAATAATTCTGAGCATAACGGTAACAAAAAGGATATTAACAGAGAGCTTATCCTTAAAACAGCAAGGGAAATTTTTAGTAAGTACGGGTATAAAAAAACAACATTAGATGATATTGCCAATGCAGTAAGAAAAGGCAAAAGTTCTCTTTACTATTATTTTGAAAGTAAAGAAGATCTTTTTCAGGCAGTTATCTTAAAAGAGGTGGGTATTTTAGCAAAGGAACTTGAAATAGTGATTAACCGCAATACCGACCCGGTTGATAAGTTACGTGATTATATTCTTACAAAACTGACTACTTACAGAAGTCTGGCAAATTTTTATCATGCCATTGAAAATGACATTACTGCAGTTGGCTTTATTGAAGAGATCAAGCAACGTTATGAGCAGGATGAAATAAGAATGATAAAAAGAATTCTAATCGAAGGAGTTCGTAAAAATGAATTTGAAATTTATGATTTCAATCTTGCTGCCATAGGAATAACCACAGCAATCAAAGGATTGGAAATGCCCTTGTCTGCCGGCAATTACGGAGCAGTGAATTTAAGCAGGAGCGTTGATATAATCCTGAAAATTATGTGCTATGGAATAATGAAAAGATGATAAAAAAAGAGGATCAAAAATTGATCCTCCTACTTTAATAATTTAATAATCATCCAAAAAAACTAAGCTGTGCTTCTAAGATATTGAAGAGTGTCATTCACACTCCAAAAATTCATTAACTCCTCATCACGCAATGAAATGTCAAAGATACCTTCCAGATAATAAATAAAGATCTGCCAGTCGATCGAATCGAAATTCAGATCTTTGATGTAAGAAGCACCGGGCTGAATGTCATTTTTTTGCACCCCTGTTTTTCTTAAAACCCGGTAAAGGTTTCTTCTGATCTTTTTATCTTCCATAATTGTTGTTAATATAATATTTGCCTTTTTTAATATTTAAAAACCGAACAAATGAATTTATGGGTCAAATATATTAATATATCTGAAATAATTGATCGTGTTTAACACAATTTAACTTTCATTTAAAGCATAAATAATTAATATTCAGCGATATAATTTTTTATTTCTTCAGGTTGTTAATATAAGTATCTGTTTTTTCAACTAATTATCTGTAAAGTTACAATTCCGGCAATCAGCAGAAAAAACAAAAACTCACCCCATAACCGGCTCTTAATGAATATGAAAAAATTTGATAATAGAAATGTGACAGGTATTGATGAAATAATAAGCATTTCCTGTGATGCAGAGGGTATGAGGAGGAAAATCAGGGCAGAATTAACAAATAACAGAAAAAGAACCGTAAAGTACTTACGGGTACTTACCTTTTCATGATCATACTGTTTTAATATCTTCAGGCTTCCCAAAATTGTAAGGAAGGTCAGGTAGCTTAAATAGATCAGCAGATTAATATTTTTATTGAAATGGTTATTGACTGTGAGAATGCTTTGTTCCATGACTTTAAGAATTTCAAGTACTTGATCAGTCAGAATACCATAGCTTATTGCAAAAATAACCGGAAGCAGCATTCCTGTTATAATAAGAATATATTCTCTCCAGCGTTTTTCAAATGATAAAATTGTAAGGCCCAGAATAAATGCAGGGAATAGCATTATGGCATTCAGATAAAACAGTGCAGCAACACCCAATAAAAAACCTGTATCAAATGATGCGGAATATGGTTTGATTTTTTCATGGATGTCAAATAACCGGTATACTGCAATAATAAAAAAGATTGATGAAAAATATACAGGATGCAGACAGTGCATATCAGTGAATCCGCTTACGATTATTATAAAGATAAGGGCAGGAATATAACTTCTGTACCGGATAAAGTTATAATGGTTGTTTGTGTGTTGTATCATATATGCCAATATAATAATAACTGTCAGGGCAAGAATACTTTGGAGGGTTACGCAGGGTTGAAGTAATTTATTTATTGGCTGAAAAAGAAGGCCTCCCGGTTCACCTGCATAGTAGGGATAAACTTTGGGATTTAACAACTCTTTCATCCAGAATAACAGACCTGCCGGTATTGGCAGCAGGTAGCTTATTGCACTTTTGGATTTTGCAAATTTCAGTAACATTTTAAAGGTCGAACCCTAAATCTTTTCGGTAGTACTTATTTTCAAAATTAATTATTTCGGCATTACGATATGCCAGTTTGAGAGCTGAATCTATTTTGTGCCCAAGCGAATTAACAGCCAGCACTCTCCCTCCGTCAGTTATTATTTGTTGTCCATCTGCTTTTGTACCGGCATGAAAGACAACACTTCCAGATATCTTTTCAAGTCCGGTAATGACTTTTCCTTTTTCATAATTACCGGGGTATCCTTTCGATACCAACATTACAGTTGCTGATATTAGTTTTTCGGTTTCAATATTTTTATCACTCAGTGTACCGGTTGCAGCTCCTGTCAGCAGATCAATAAAATCTGATTTAATACGGGGAAGAATGGCTTCAGCCTCCGGGTCACCAAGCCTCACATTATATTCGATTAGGAATGGTTCGCCCTGAACATTTATCAGGCCAAAAAAAATGAATCCTTTATAATCTATATTTTCAGCTATAAGTCCGTCAATAGTTGGTTTTATGATCTTTGTCTCTATTTTTTCTTTAAATTCGTCATTTACAAAAGGTACCGGAGAGATAGCTCCCATGCCACCGGTGTTGAGCCCGGTATTTCCTTCCCCAACTCTTTTATAATCTTTAGCTTCAGGCAGTAATTTGTAATTTTTGCCGTCAGTAATTATAAAAACAGATACCTCAATACCATCCAGAAACTCTTCTATTACCACTTTACTGCTGGCTTTTCCAAATTTACCTTCCAGCATCTTATTTAACATTTTTTCAGCTTCCGGCAGTTCATTAAGGATTAACACCCCTTTGCCTGCTGCAAGTCCGTCTGCTTTAAGAACATAAGGAGGATTAAGAGATTTTAGGAATTGAAAGCCTTCATAAATATTTTTTTCAGTAACAGTAAAGTATTTTGCAGTTGGGATTTTATACCGCGACATAAAATTTTTTGCAAAATCTTTGCTGCCTTCAAGTTGTGAACCTGCTTTTCCCGGCCCCACGATCATCAAATTTTTAAATTTTAAGCCCTCTTCTAAAAAATCGCGTAAACCTTCTGCCAATGGAACCTCCGGGCCTATAACCAAAAGGCTTATGTCATTTTCCAATATGGCATTTTGAATTTTTACAAAATCATTAACCCCGATATTCAGGTTTTTCCCCAAGGTTGCCGTTCCCGCATTTCCCGGTGCAAAATAGAGTTTTTTAGTTTTTTTACTTTGCTTTGCTTTCCATCCGATTGCATGTTCTCTGCCGCCTGAGCCTAATATTAAAATATTCACTTATTTAAATTTTATAATTTATGAATTTATCAAATGAGCACCCCGATTAAAACCGCGACTTAGGAGGATGATTAAAATATATGCGGGTTTTTCGGCTAAAGTCGGGAAAAGTATATGATACCGTTGAAAATAATTGATTTTAATCATATGAAAATAGACTTACAGTTACTTTATTAACCCGGATGATATTTGTTAAAATAGATTTTCAAACTTTCTCCTATTTTATCAGCCAGTTCCGTATTTTTATAATTCCTGGCGGTTCTTTCCATTCTTTGAAGATAGAACAGATTTCGTTGGATCTCTTCATTTACGCTTTGAGTTTTAAGGAATTTTTGATCGAGTGCCAAAAAATATCCCAGTTCATCATTAAAAATATCTAATGCTTCATTTAGTAGTTTATTCCCCTTGTCTGTGGCTCCTGCGCTGAAATAGTTATCAATTAACTCAAGTGCAAAATAGTCGTAGGAAACAATATTGACCGGAATTAATTCAAAACATCTGTCGACCACTGAAATTGCAGAATCTTTTTTACCCTCCTGAATTAAAGCTACGGCCAGTCTGCTGAAACTATTTCTTATATTGGTCATCATCCGCATATTGTTTTCATCAATATATACGTCAGGATCGTTCATATTTCCATATTGAAACTTATTCATCAGATTGTCGTACATTATTTCAGTTTCTACGGTACCATAGGAAAATCTGTCGATTAAAGTATCTCCCTTGATTGGTACTAATCTGTATCCGAATCCTTCAACCCTAAAATAATCCTGAAGATTTAAATATTTGTTACGGCCTACCGTAATTGCCCAATAGATTGGACGCTCCCAGTTATTTGTTGCCAAAAGGTCCAGAATGATCATCTCATCTTTTGGAAGATAATTTTTATTTGACAAGTCAATTGTTATTGAATCTACAATTTTGTCATAATCTTCAGGTTTTACCACATTATTTCTGATGACCGCCTCTTTGTCTATTTGAAATGTGATAATTTTTTTAGGTAAATATGCAGCATTTCCTGCTTGTTGAAGTTTTGTAGCAGGTCTGTCATCGGCAATAAAATCAACAGCTTCCCGAAGGGTAATAGAGTTTCTTGCAATCCTGGGATCATCCATCAGGTATACTACATCGCGGTTACCCTGCCGGTATTTTTCAGATTCCATGGATATTGGTATAGGATCAGACTCATAGGCCTTGCGCCTCATTTGATTTATATACCAGTCGGTTTGCAGATAGCTTAGATTACAGACCCTTACATCGGTACGAACCTCTTCAACCTCTTGATTGTACCATAAAGGAAAAGTGTCATTATCCCCGTTGGTGAAGATAATTCCATTTGGCTGGCATGTTTTAAGGTAATTGGCTCCTAAATCTCTTGCTGTATAGCGATCAGACCTGTCATGGTCGTCCCAGTTTTCAGAAGCCATGATTCCGGGAACTAACGACAGGGTTAAAATTGCTGTAATAAATATAGCAGCGCTTTCCGGTATATATTTTTTAAGGGCTTCGCTAATTGCAGGCACACCCAATCCGATCCAAATAGCAAATGCATAAAATGAACCAGCATATGCATAGTCTCTTTCCCTTGGTTGGTTAGGATATTGATTTAGGTAAATGATAATAGCAAGGCCTGTCATAAAAAATAGCAGGAAAACAACCCATAGGCCCTGTTTCCCCTCTTTTCCTTTGTTATATTGGAAAAAAATTCCAAGCAGCCCCAAGATCAGCGGCAGGAAATAATATTTATTGCGGGCTTTGTTATTTGCAAATCTTGCAGGAAGATTATCCTGATCACCCAAACGCCATTCATCTATAAATTTAATGCCACTGAGCCAGTTGCCGTGAAGTACGCCCCCATGTCCCTGAATATCGTTTTGTCTTCCTGCAAAGTTCCACATAAAATAACGGAAGTACATATGGCCAATTTGATAGCGGAAGAAAAATCGCAGGTTTTCCGTAAAAGTAGGTTTTACAATGGTTTCAACTTCACCATTTTCATTGCGGTGCTGTATGCGCCTCCCCTTTACATGGCCCCATTCCTGATATGCCTGGGTATGTGCAGGCTCCATATTACTCCACATTCTTGGGAAGAAGGTAGTAAACTTATCATCATAATTTGGCTTTACCCGCCGGTCAGTTATAACATATTTTCCGTCAACCTGAGAATATACAGGTTTGCCATCGGAATATCTTTTAGCCGGGTCCAGGGGCGAGTTATAATATTGACCAATAATTAAGGGCCTGTTTCCATATTGTTCCCTGTTAAGATAGCTTAACAGGGCAAATACATTGTTAGGGCTGTTCTGGTCCATTGGAGGCTGAGCAGCAGATCTGATTATGATAATTGCAAATGTTGAATATCCGATCAGGATTGATGCCATACCTAAGATTATGGTATTCCAGAATACCCTGTTTTTTCTTGTGGTGTAGTTGATACCATAAACAATTAATGCAACAAGAGCTGCAACATAAAAAAGGACTCCTGATTTATATGGAAGACCAAATGAATTTACAAAAAGAAGTTCAAACCATGATGCAATTGTAACGGTTCCGGGAATTATCACCCACATAGTAATTGCCAATAAAAGGAAAGATGCGCCAAGTGCCTTTAAAAAACCGGATCTTGAAGGTTCATATTTTTTAAAGTAGTAGACAAATACTATTGCCGGTATTGCCAGAAGGTTTAAAAGATGTACCCCTATTGAAAGGCCCATTATGTAAGTAATAAAGATCAGCCATCTGTTGGCATATGGGCGGTCGGCAATATTTTCCCATTTTAGGATAGCCCAGAATACTATGGCAGTCAGCATAGATGAAAAAGCATAAACTTCTCCTTCAACTGCAGAAAACCAAAAAGTATCTGAAAATGTATAGGCAAATGAACCAACCAACCCGGCAGTCATAATTGTAAAAATAGTGCCGGTGTTACCTTCATCAGCACCGGGCATGATTTTTTTTGCAAGGTGTGTTATTGACCAGAAAAGGAACATTATTGTTACCGCACTTGCAAGTGCCGACATTGCATTTATCATTATTGCAGCGTATTCCTTATTGGTAAACATTGTAAAAAACCGTCCGATTATCATAAAAACCGGAGCTCCCGGCGGGTGTCCTATCTCTAATTTATAAGATGTGGTAATAAATTCACCGCAATCCCAAAAGCTGGCTGTCGGCTCAATAGTCAGTAAATAAACAATGGCTGATAAAATAAATACTACCCAGCCTGTAATTTTGTTTATCAGATTATAGTTCTTCATATGGTTAAAATTGTTTACTTTTCAAGGCATCATACTGTTTGCCCGCTTTAATCAACACAACCGGTTTAATTTATAACAACTCTTAAATTATTGGGTGCTAATTATTTTCACGGGTATTTTTTTAATTAATACTTTACAACACACAATTCATATATGAACTTATCCATAAGTTGTAAGGCTACTAATTGCGAAGATAGTGGTTTTACAATAAACAAAAAGGTTACCCGGGGGGATTTAAGTAATTTATCATTTAAATAATTTGCAATAATTAATATACTTTTATTGAACTGTTTTGCATATTTTCGCTGAAAAGTATTAAGGGAAAATTATTAATTTAAAATCAGATAAATTATGAGTATGTTTTGTTTTCAGTGCCAGGAAGCCGCAAAAGGAACCGGCTGCACTGTCAGGGGAGTTTGTGGTAAGCCTGATGATCTGGCCAATCTTCAGGATACCTTGATTTATACATTAAAAGGTATCTGCTGGTATAATAAAAAGTTAAGGGAAAAAGGATTGAATCCTTCAAGTGTTGATAAATTTATTTTTGACGGATTATTCAGCACCATTACCAATGCCAACTTCGATAAAGATAGTTTTGCAAATCGTATTAATGAAGGTTTAAGGCTTCGTGATGAGTTGCGCAGAAAATGTGAAGATCATTCTGTGGAGTTACCGGCCGATTTGCCTGATTTAGCAACATGGAAGGGGTCAACTGTCGGTGAATTTGAAGCAAAGGGTATTGGTGTTGGTGTGTTAAGTACTGAAAATGAAGATATCAGGTCGTTAAGAGAGCTTGTTGTTTATGGTTTAAAAGGTATGGCTGCATATGCGGAGCATGCATGGAATCTTGGCTTCAGCAGTGATGAGATCTTTACATTCATGGAAAATGCATTGGTTGCCGTTACTGAAGAATTAAGCATTGATGAGTTAATTCAACTGACCCTTGATACCGGTAAATTTGGAGTTGAGGTTATGGCATTACTTGACAGGGCCAATTCATCTGCTTATGGTAATCCTGAAATTACAAAAGTTAATATAGGAGTCAGGAACAATCCCGGTATTTTGATTTCAGGTCATGACATGAAAGATATGGAAGAACTTTTAAAGCAGACCGAAGGAACAGGAGTTGATATATATACTCACAGTGAAATGCTGCCGGCAAATTACTATCCGGAATTTAAGAAGTATAAACATCTTGCAGGAAATTATGGCAATGCCTGGTGGAAACAGAGAGAAGAGTTTGAAACCTTTAACGGGCCCATTCTTTTTACAACAAACTGTATTGTTCCGCCTTTGAAAAATGCATCCTACACAGACAGGATATACACAACCGGTGCTTCAGGGCTTGGAGGTGCAGTTCATATACCTGACAGGACAAACGGAGATATGAAAGATTTCAGTGTAATAATTGAACATGCAAAAAAATGCGCTCCCCCTCAACAGATCGAAGATGGAGAAATTATTGGCGGGTTTGCTCATGCTCAGGTGTTTGCCCTGGCTGATAAAGTAGTTGACGCCGTTAAATCCGGAGCAATTAAAAAGTTTTTTGTAATGGCCGGTTGCGATGGAAGGATGAAGAGTCGTGAGTACTATACAAATTTTGCCTCTCTTTTGCCAAAAGATACCGTTATTCTTACTGCAGGATGTGCAAAGTACCGATATAATAAACTGCCGTTAGGTGATATTGGCGGAATACCAAGAGTTCTTGATGCTGGCCAATGCAATGATTCATATTCACTTGCAGTGATAGCTCTTAAATTGAAAGAGATTTTTGAGTTAAATGACATTAATGACCTTCCAATAGCATATAATATTGCCTGGTATGAACAAAAGGCAGTAATTGTATTGCTGGCGCTGCTTTATCTGGGGGTGAAAAATATCCATTTAGGTCCGACATTGCCTGCGTTTTTTTCTCCAAATATAGCTAAAGTGCTAACGGAAACATTTGGTATTGCAGGTATTACGGAGCCGGAGGCCGATTTGAAAATTTTCATGGGCGATAGTGTAGCATAAGTTTCGTAATATTAAATAATAAAGAATTTAACCCTATTTAAAATATTAATTTTGCAGTCAGGCTGATGAAATATTAAATTTGTAATTAATATGTAAATGCGGTTAAATCAATAAATTAAAAAAATAAAAGTATGAAAAGAATTGGTGATGTTGTAAATCCGGGTGTCGTTACGGGGGCAGACGTGCAATATATTTTTAAAGTAGCTCATGCAAATAAATTTGCACTTCCGGCAGTTAATGTAGTAGGCTCGTCTTCAATTAATTCAGTGCTTGAGGCTGCTAAACTTGCCAATTCGCCTGTAATTATTCAATTTTCAAATGGAGGAGCAGCTTTTAATGCAGGAAAGGGTTTAAAACTTGAAGGCCTTGAATCTGCCGTGATAGGTGCAATTGCCGGAGCAAAACATATTCATACCCTGGCTGAAGCATACGGAGTGCGTGTTATATTGCATACCGATCATGCTGCTAAGAAACTTTTGCCATGGATTGACGGGATGCTTGAAGCAGGTGAAAAATATTTTGCAGAGACAGGGAAGCCACTATTCAGCTCTCATATGTTGGATCTTTCTATTGAGTCTCTTGAAGATAATATAGCTATCAGTAAAAAGTATCTTGAAAGAATGAGCAAAATCGGGATGACCCTTGAAATTGAACTTGGTATTACCGGCGGGGAAGAAGATGGTGTAGATCATACCGGAATAGACAGCTCAAGGTTATATACTCAGCCTAAGGAGGTATGTTATGCTTATGAAGAGCTTGGCAAGGTAAGCCCCGATTTTACGATCGCAGCTTCTTTTGGGAATGTTCATGGTGTTTATAAGCCCGGAAATGTAAGGCTTCAACCGGAAATTTTGAAGAAATCGCAGGAATATATTAAAAATAAACTTGGTCTTGAAGAGGAGAGGCCGGTCTATTTTGTTTTCCACGGCGGTTCCGGTTCTTCATACGAAGAGATACGTGAAGCTATAGATTATGGTGTGATTAAGATGAATATTGACACTGACACCCAATGGGCATTTTGGGATGGAATTCGCAACTATGAAGCTGAAAAACATGATTATCTGCAATCACAGATAGGTAACCCCGAAGGAGATGATAAACCAAATAAGAAGTATTATGATCCTCGTGTATGGCTCCGGAAAGGTGAACAGTCTATGATTGACAGGTTAATACAGGCATTTGAAGATCTTAATGCTGTCAATAGTCTTTAATCCGGGTATATCTATTAAAAAAAGGATCCTGATTTTTTCAGGATCCTTTTTTTAATGTTTTAAACTGTTTAGAGTTCTTTAATTCTTATATTTCTGAATTTCAGTTCTGAACCATGTCCAAGG